>NZ_JBJNLG010000002.1:0-371910 GCF_052169175.1 Serratia sp. CY31944 | reverse complement strand
AATTATTTAGGAGTAAATATAATGCACTCACATGTTGTAAGAATGGAAGGGTAGGCAGTTAAACCTACCCTATATGATTATCTTGTGTTTATTTTTTCTAAAAGATTCACAACAGATTTTCCAACAGCAAATGAGAGATTGACAGGAACAGCGTTTCCTATCTGCTTATATTTCGCAGAAATTGGCCCCTCAAATACCCAATCATCGGGGAACGTCTGTATTCTTGCATATTCACGCACTGTTAATGGTCTTGTTTCTTCCGGATGGCAACGCTCTGTTTGTTTCTGTGCAGGGGCACAGGTTAACGTTAGGCTTGGTTCATCCCAGGACAAGCGTCGTGCCATACCTGTTTTACCGCCACCTAAGTAAAAACTTTTGAGCATGTATTCTTTTTGGATGTCTTCTGGAAGGTCTCTCCAGTAACCACCTGGCGGAACCATGCTTAAGATCTCTGATTTTCTTTTAGGGTATTTCTGTCCCTCAGATTCTGGCACGTCGCAATCGTACAGTTCTCCCTTTTTTAAGGCATCTTTAAGAGTTAATACTTTGTTGTAAGAAGATGGCCATTCATAATCAATTCCATCAGCAAGATCATTCCTAATGGCGATTATAATCAAACGCTCACGTTTTTGCGGTACTTTATAGAAAATGGCCTTAAGAATTCTAGGCTCAAATAACGTGTAACCCAAATCGGCAATAATGTTTTTTATTGTTTCTAAAGTTCGACCTTCATCATGATTTAGTAATCCTCGCACGTTCTCGGCTAAAAGAATCTTTGGATTTGTTTCCTTAACTGCTCTAGCGAATTCGAAGAAGAGAGTTCCTCGGGTGTCTTCAAAGCCAAGTTTTTTGCCCGCATACGAGAATGCCTGGCACGGGAAACCACCTGCCAGTACATCGACGGTGTCTCTATAAGGAGTGAAGTCTACTTTGCTGACATCACCTTCAATAACGTTCCATTCAGGTCTGTTTCTTTTTAGTGTTTTACATGCATGAGAATCTATTTCATTTAACAAAACAGACTTTAAACCTGATTTTTCCAAACCTAAAGCCATACCTCCTGCACCAGCAAATAATTCCAATACAGTATAAGTGTTATTGCAAGATTTAGTCTCATCAGACCATTGGCTTTTAAATAAAAATTGAGCCTGCTCAAAATTTTTAAGCTGATCTATTCTATAAAAACGATAGTTATTCTCATCGTTTCGATGAGAAACTAACTTACCTGAAGTGTCCCAACGTCTTAAAGTTTCTTTTGACACACCTAGGATGTCTGCAACTTCCGAAAGTGAAAACTCTTCCTTTAACATATTTAGTAACCATGCCAACATTAGTCATGGTTACTACTGTATGGGTTTACATGGGCTTTGTCAAACATTGATCATGGTTATTAACCATAGGCGAGGCTAAAATACTGAATAAAGTTATCTTTATCAGGGATGGAGAAGTCTTCCTGCTCAAGACGCTCATTCAAAACATACTCAATTGCGTGCGGGAGAGCTGTATACAATTCTTTGAGCGCATCAGGCCTACCAGTAACTAGCTCATAGAAGCTTGCCCCATCAATAATTCGGATATTAGGATTGGAAGGGCACAATGTACCACTGCCTTTATTGGATGGGGTGAAAGGGATGTCGGATCTGACTGGTCTACGAGGGATTATATTTACAAAGTAAGCGCAATAATCCTTAAATCGGCTATGTTTTGGTGATACCAGCTCATCTAGTCCTTTGTACTTATCAGCTAAGTCACCACCAGTCACTGTAGAATATTTATTCTTCACTTCGGCGATGATTTTTCTCTCTTCATTGAGAAGATCAACGATTCCACCAATCCCCATGTCCTGCCATCCATCCACATGGCCGAGGATTTTTTGGTGAAAGGTACCCACATGATTCTGAATCGTCTTCTGCTGTTGTCGTGCAAGTTCGGAATTTCGCCACTCTTCATGGGATGAGAATCCCGGAGCCTCAAAAAGAGCCCCAAACGGGTCTATCACATTACTATTAAAAGTTTTCTCAGCGGTTTCTTTTTTCTTTTTAGCCTTTGTTAACAAATTTTCAACTTCGCTGAATAAGTTTTCATTGCTGATGTATTCTAGTAATGCCATGTCTTTTCCTCCATCACTCTTATAATTCAATAAGTTATTGGCGCAATAATCTTTGGAGCCAATTGGCGTTGTGACTAACAACGGAGCCGCTCTCAAAACGATATCGGAACAATTCTTCTCATCATAGCGGTTGTATGCATAGATGAGAACGACAATTAAGCACTAAATTATAGGGAGCGCGGATATTTGTTATATCGAGCCCTGAATGGCTTGTTCTGACCTGCCTCTCATTGATTAATGCTTAGTAATGCCTTTATAAACCACATGGAGACATCCCCATGAGGAAGCGTTTTTTCCGATAGACAGATCATCAGTATCCTCCGCGCAGCGGAAGCAAGAGTTTCTACCCGTGAGCTTTGACATAAGCACGCCATTTCCGATGCCGCGTTTTACACCTGGCGCAAGAAGTATGGCGGTATGGAGGTGCCCGAGGTTAAGCGTCTGAAGTCACTTGAGTAAGAGAACGCCAGACTCAAGAAGCGGCTTGCTGAAGCTATGCTGGATAAGGAGGCACTTCAGGTGGCTCTGGGGCGAAAGTACTGACGACAGACCAGAAGCGGGAAGCCGTTGAGTTTATGTGTGATGCGACCGGTCTGTCGCATCGTCGTGCCTGCAGGCTTACAGGTTTGTCCCTGTCGACCTGCCGCTATAAGGCTCAGCGTCCGGCGGCTGATGCGCATTTATCAGGGCGAATCACTGAGCTGGCACTTGGGCGCAGGCGCTTTGGCTACCGCCGTATCTGGCAGTTACTGTGCCGTGAAGGCCTTCAGGTTAATCACAAGCGCGTGTACCGCCTTTATCATCTCAGCGGGCTGAGCATAAAACGCAGACAACGTCGTAAAGGACTGGCAACGGAACGTCTGCCGCTGCCCCGCCCGGCAGCGCCCAACCTGACATGGTCGATGGATTTCGTTATGGACTCGCTGGCCACCGGTCGCAGGATAAAATACCTGACCTGTGTGGACGACTTCACGAAGGAGTGTCTGACAATTACCACCGCATTCGGGATTGCAGGTGTTCAGGTCACGCGTATTCTGGACAGCATTGCACTGTTTAGAGGTTATCCGGCGACGATAAGAACTGACCAGGGGGCGGAGTTCACTTGCCGCGCACTGATCAATAGGCCTTTGAGCATGGTGTTGAGTTGCGTTTAATCCAGCCGGACAAGCCAACGCAGAACGGATTTATAGAGAGCTTTAACGGACGATTTCGCGATGAATGTCTGAATGAGCACTGGTTCAGCGATATCGTTCACGCCAGGAAAATCATTTATGACTGGCGGCAGGATTATAACGAGTGTCGTTCACATTCGGCACTGAATTATCAGACGCCATCAGAGTTTGCAGCACGGTGGTGAAATGGAAAAAGTGAAGATAAACAAACCGACATTACTAACTGACGGTTGTATCTAATACTGGGGACAGGTCACGGCCTTCGCACGAAAAATGGCCACAGAAAGATGTTTCTTGTGCCTCTAGTCGGTTCTTCGTAACTCCCTATCTGACAATGCTAACTTAGCAAAATTGGATCTGTAGCGATGATATGTAAACCTAATTTCCAATAAAAATATTCTTTCTATGATAAGCAAGGTGAGCTTTATCTGGTGCATGGTTTATAGGGAGTCTGATTATTTTACCTTCATATTTATCGAAATTTTCCAGATAGATATTACTTTTCAACTGCTTGATTTTTTTTGACAGAACTAGTTTCAAATCTTCATCGAAAGTGATTAACCCACGGTCAAAAGCCTTATCGTGCAAACTGGACAGGCACAATCCGTTACTAGGGTTAAGGCGTTGTTCGATTGAGTGGCTCCAAGGCAGAATATGGCTAGCAACGAGTAATGCTGGTTCTTCTAATCCGGTTATGCAGCAACGATATTCGTAAGCTTCCAATACATTTTTGCGAAACAGGTTTTGGTCTACACGTGTTTTGACTGTAGAGAATTTATCTCTGCCACTGAAATCTTTTGGTTCTTCATCAAACTCAGTTGTTGTTGGTTTTTCCAGGTGTTCCATTGCCGTTTGGCATTGCTGATTGAACAAATCCATATCTTGGCTCATTTCTTTCCACAGCTCGCGATCGGCCTTGGAGGCCCCTTTCAAACCGCTGCGACCAGATTCGATGATGTACGGATCCAAGCTAGCTAAGTTAACCAGCTTCATTGCGAGTGCTGATGGCGTGCGTCCGATCAATTTTGCATAGTGGATTATTTCGGGATTTCTCGAATGAAGTTTGCCGAACGGAATCTGACTATACAGAGTGAAAGCGAGTAGTAATTCTTCCCTAGTCCAAAGTGTTGCGGCAGCCATGCATCAATATCCAGCAGTTAACTCATCGATTTACCGAATGCGTTAACTATGCCAGGTAGGGGAGGAAATGCCTACCTTGATGAATGCTTTTGTTGTGATATGTCAGTCAGATCTATTGGAAATCGTGGGTGAGAAGGGCGATGAGCATCGCCCTGATTGTCGCTTACGTTAGCTGTAGGCTTCCATTTCCCGTAGTGCCCGCCCATACAGGTTACACAGTGCAGGAACCAGGTGCGCCGTGGCGTTGAGGTAGCGATTCATCTGCTCCCAGCCCTCGGTATCCAGCTGCGGGTGCTTTTGCAGCAAATGGCCGAACAACATCAGGCCGTGGCACAGACCTTCCGCCTGCTCGGCAGAGAGTGCGGCCAGGTCTAAAAGTTCTGAAGGGTTAAAAGCGCTGAGATCGAGGTGGTTAAACAGTTGGCGATAAAGGGTAAGGGTGCTTGTGGTATTTTCGGTGATGGCGACATTTTCCATGTGTCTTTATCCTTAGTGTGTAGTATGCGTACTACCACATGAGACGCTAAACCCATGGTGGTAGCCCAAGCGGAGTTAGCGTTACCGGACACGAAGGAAACCGGCGCTTCTTGCGAAGCCCCCACTTGGGCCACCATAATTCTGGATGTTTTAAGCCCCAACATTATATACATAATGCTGCCTTGTGTAAGTGTTCGGAACGCTAACTCCGGCTGCGGATTTTACCGCAGCGAAAAAACTATAGCGTTATCAGTAAAAGGAAAAAATAAGCTGTATGGAATTACAGGTTGTTTACTCATGAGATTGGAATGCCGATCACAGTTTTTAATTTGTAATTCAGATCAATCAATTTGGATAATTCATTTTCTAATTGAATTATTAAACACGTGAATTTAGTTATCATGAAACACATTGAAGTGAATGAATGTAAAAAATATGGTGGGTATTTATCCTGCATGCCTAGGGTGCTATTATCAACCTCTTTGTTAATGCTTGCGGTAGTGAGTTTTTTAAATAATGACAGGGATGCACTACGATGGAAAAGACAGAGGGAGCTTTAAGGCTATTAACCTCCGGCGAGATCGGCCTTGCGAAGTTGGTATTTGGTGGTTCAATTATTTATGGAAAAGTCTGGGTTCATCACGATAGCTATTTCCCCTTTGGCTTGCAAAATCGAAACACTGCGATGTCCCCCAATGGTGAGCTGTACTTTAGAGACTGGTATGTGCCCGATTTCTCAAAGGAAGGTTATAGTCATAAACATCTTTTCATCCATGAGATGGTTCATGTTTGGCAATACCAGCGTGGTATGTGGGTTAAGGCTCGAGGTCTCTACAGTTGGTTGGCGAATTATAGTTATGAACTGGATGGCTCCAAGCTCCTAAAGAACTACGCTATGGAGCAACAGGCTCAGATCGTTGCTGATTATCATTTGTTGACCTCTTCAGGTTATGCTGTTTGGAGAAACCGCTTTGGTAAGGAAGTGACTTACAGCGGTAATGACTATACCGATGTGAGAAAAGTAAAAGAAAAATATGAGAAAGTGTTAGTCGGTTTTCCTTACAGGTAAGAGGATTGGGTATGAAGGCGAGACTGTTCTGTGCCGTTGTTGGTGTGACTTTGCTAAGCGCCTGTGTAGGCGATCGTCTCGATCAGCGCTATGCGCCAGATATCCCTATCTTTGCCCATGCTAAAGCGAATGGCGATATCTGCATCTCTCCGTCACCAAAAGAAAACGAAAGGCCAGATACGCTCTATCTCAGTGGCGATGCTGATGAGAAATTGATTGAGGTGGGGAATCAGGATCTTAAAAAGGGTATTTGCGTTACGCAGAACGATTACCCGTTTCAGGAAAATCATACCTACAGCATGAGGCTAAATTTTGTGCCGATTGAGAAGCGCAGAAACTTGCAGGATGTTTCCGGCAGAGCCTTTATTGCTCACTTCAAAGTGACAAAGCTCAATGGTGTTTACGAAATTGAAAATATCACACAGGGCAGCAGATAACGCAGGGACAAAATGAAACGGATCTTCCCCCTCGCATTTCCCTTCCTGCTCGCCAATTGCCCGTCGATAGGCGAACGTATCCCCGTAGACTATCCCGCTACCGCCAGCCTGCGTGAGGGCAAAGTATGCATCACCGCTCAGCCGCAGGGAGACGAAAAGCTTGCGGGCATCTCGATCTACCGATTGGATGAGGCGCAGAGCCGCACGTTCAAATTCTTCGAGCCGCTGCGGGATGTCGCCCCCAATCAGTGCGTCCCTGATGAGGGCTACGTATTTACGCCGGGGCAGCAATACCATTTCTCCGTGAAGCTGGTCTCCCAGAAGAAAGAACAGGCAGGTGAGTTCCCCTCTGCACGCGAATTCGTCGCCGAATTCGTTGTGCAACAGGAAGATAATCAACTTAGGTTGGAAGCCCTCCGCTTCCCTCGCTAACCCCACCGCCCAAACCTACCCCAAATCCCCCCCATTACTTGCGATCACCTTCTTATACCACCAGAACGATTTCTTGCGGGTGCGGGCGAGAGTGCCGTTGCCCTGGTCGTCGCGGTCGACGTAGACAAAGCCGTAGCGCTTGCTCATTTCGCCGGTTGAGGCGGCCACCAGGTCGATGCAGCCCCAGGTGGTGTAACCCAGCACTGGCACGCCGTCGGCGATGGCGTCTGCCATGGCGCGGATGTGTTCGCGCAGGTAGCTGATGCGGTAGTCGTCTTCTATCTCGCCTGCTGCATTGAACTCGTCGTGCGCGCCCAAGCCGTTTTCCACCAGAAACAGCGGCTTTTGGTAGCGGTCGTACATCATGTTCATGGTGATGCGCAGCCCCAGCGGATCGATGCCCCAGCCCCAGTCGCTGCGCGGCAGGTGCGGGTTCGCCAGCGATTTCACCACGTTGGCGGCGCTGCTGTTGTTGTCGTTCATGTCGGCGGATGCGCAGCGCGAGGCGTAGTAGCTGAAGGAGACGAAGTCGACGGTGTGCTTCAGGATGTCGGCGTCTTCCGGCGCCATCGCGATGCTCACGCCTTTCTCGCGGAAGACGCGGGCGGCGTAGGAGGGGTAAGCGCCGCGCGCCTGCACGTCGATAAAGAACAGGTTCTCGCGGTCTTTCTCCAGCGCGGCCCACACGTCTTCCGGCTTGCTGGACCACGGGTAGAAGTTGCCGCCGGCCAGCATGCAGCCCACCTGGTTGGCGGGGTTCACTTCGTGGGCGATGCGCGTCGCCAGCGCGCTGGCCACCAGTTCGTGGTGCGCGGCCTGGTATTTCACCTGTTCGGGGTTTTCGTTCGCTTCAAACACCAGCCCGGCGCCGGAGAACGGGCTGTGCAACAGGATGTTGATCTCGTTGAAGGTCAGCCAGTATTTCACCAGCCCGTCGAAGGCTTCAAAGCAGGTGCGGGCGTAGCGGGTGAAGAACTCCACCATCCTGCGGCTGCGCCAGGAACCGTATTCGGTCACCAGGTGCATCGGCACGTCGAAATGGCACAGGGTGACCAGCGGCTCGATGCCGTATTGGCGGCACTCTTCGAACAGGCTGCGGTAGAAGGCGATGCCTTCGGCGTTGGGCGTCAACTCGTCGCCGTTGGGGTAAATCCGGCTCCAGGCGATGGAGGTGCGGAACACGGTAAAGCCCATCTCCGCCATCAGCGCGATGTCGTCGCGGTAGCGGTGGTAGAAATCGATGGCGTCGTGGCTGGGGTAAAACTCGTCGTCGCGCAGGCTAAAGCGCTTCTCCAGCCCGAGTTTGACCGCCATGCGGTGCGGGCCGTGCGGGATCATATCGACGGTGGTCAGCCCTTTGCCGCCCTCGCGATAGCCGCCTTCCGCCTGGTTGGCGGCTAAAGCGCCGCCCCATAAAAATCCTGTCGGGAATGTTGAGTCAGACATGCAATCCTCTGGTGTCTCAATGCGTTGCGCTGGCGGCGTTCGCCGCCGGTGCGGTTTGGCCGGGCGCGGCGGCGTTTTCCGGCAGATCCTCGAAGCCCAGCATCAGCGTGAGCGCGAACGACAGCACCACCGAGAGCGCCATCACCGCCACCACCCACACGATGCTCATCGGGTTGGCCGGATCGAAGAACTGCACGCTGGTGAACAGCCCGGGCGAGGCCATCGAATGGCTGGCCAACCCGCCGATGCCGGCGACCGCGCCGCAGACGAAGCCGCTGATCAGGCTGGCGATCAGCGGCCGTTTCAGGCGCACCGCCACGCCGTACAGCGCCGGTTCGGAAATCCCCGCCACGATGGCGGAGGCGGCGGCGGCCAGCGCGGTCTGGCGCAGCTCGCGGTTCTTGGTTTTCAGCGCCACCGCCAGCGAAGCGCCGCCCAGCGACAGGTTGGCGCCGATCTCCGAAGGCATCACCATGCCCTCTTTGCCGGTCTCGGCGATGGTCTGGATGATGGTCGGGGTGAACACCCGGTGCATGCCGGTGATCACCAGCAGCGGCCAAATCGCCCCCATGATGGCCACGGAAAGCCAGCCCAGGTAGCCGTGCACGGTGTAGACCAGCGCAGAGATGCCGCTGCCGATCCAGATACCGAGCGGGCCGATAAGCAGAATGGCGATCGGCGCGGCGATCAGCACGATCAGCATCGGCTTGAGGAAGTTCTTGGTCACCGCCGGGGTGATGCGATCCACCCCGCGTTCGATGTGCGACAGGATCCAGGTCATCACCAGCGCCGGGATCACCGTGTAGGTGTATTTCACCGCCGTCACCGGGATGAAGGCGAATTCCACCGCCTGGCCCTGCGCCGCCTTGGCCATCAGATCGATAAAGTTGGGATGCACCAACACCCCGGCGATGGCGATCGCCAACGACATGTTGGTTTTGAACTTCAGCGCCGCCGAAGCGGCGACCATCACCGGCAGGAAGAAGAATGCGCCGTCGCCGATCACGTTGAGGATGACGAGGGTCGAGGAGCCTTTTTCGAATACCCCGGCCATGTCCAGGATCATCGCCAGCAGCTTCACCATCGAGCCGCCGATGATGGCGGGGATCAGGGGCGACATGGTGCCCACCAGCGCATCGAGAATGCCGGCGCCGATGCCCTTCAGGGTGAGTTGGCGTTTCACCGGGGCGGCGGGGGCCGCCGCGCCCGGCATGCCGAGCGCCAGCACCGCCTGATAGGCCTTGTCCACCTCGTTGCCGATGATCACCTGGCACTGCTCGCCGCTGTGCACCACGCCCAGCACGCCGTCGATGGCCTTCAGCGCCGGCGTGTCGATCCGCGTTTTGTCTTTCACCACGAATCTCAGGCGGGTCATGCAGTGGGTCACGGCCTCGATATTGCCCGTGCCGCCCAGGGCGGCCACGATGGCGTGCGAGATCTCTGCGTAGTTCTTCGGCATGGCGTGTCGTCTCTCAGATAGCAATTCGGATAGCCCAAAGGCGCATATTTACTGCCTGGGCGATCCGTCGTTCCATCCGTATGAAACGCCCATAAGAAAC
Organism: Serratia sp. CY31944; assembly: GCF_052169175.1. NCBI lineage: Bacteria > Pseudomonadati > Pseudomonadota > Gammaproteobacteria > Enterobacterales > Yersiniaceae > Serratia > Serratia sp. CY31944. The sequence continues at coordinate 362,068 of NZ_JBJNLG010000002.1, read as the reverse complement.
CGGTTTCACAAAATCATGTATTGGTGTTTTGTGGTTGGCAAGAACTATGATTTTTGGCGTTTCGTTTTCGTGATCTGGATCGTCAGAGGTGAGTGCGCACCGACGCTCAGGGGCGTGAAAGCGTTCCAAACGCCGGGCGTCTTGGGTAGACTGCGCTGAACCCATGGATTTTGGCGGCGCACAGATGGCAACGATACTCGAGGTGGCGAAAAAGGCCGGCGTTTCAAAGGCGACGGTGTCGCGCGTGTTGTCCGGCAGCGGCTATGTCAGCGAGGAGAAACGCGCGTTGGTGGCTAAAGCCATCGCGGAAACCGGCTATCGACCCAACCTGCTGGCGCGCAGCCTGGCGACCAACACCACTCAAACCCTCGGCCTGGTGGTCACCAATACCCTCTACAGCGGCAACTACTTCAGCGAACTGATGGCGCAGTCGGCGCGCATCATGGAGGCGAACGGCCGCCAACTGATCCTGGCGGACGGCAAGCACACCGCCGAAGAGGAGCGGGCCGCCATTCAGTTTTTGCTGGATCTGCGCTGCGACGGGGTGATCATCTATCCGCGTTTTCTGTCGATCGCGGAAATGGACGAGATCGTCTCCCAACACCGCCAGCCGATTCTGGTGATCAACCGGCGGCTGCGACTGAACGACAGCTACTGCATCTTCAGCGATCAGCACGCCGCCGGCGCGGCGGCGGTGGCGCACCTGATCGCCCGCGGGCATCGCGACATCGCCTTTATCACCGGCTCGCTTGATTCCCCCACCGGGCTGGAGCGGCTTTCCGGCTACAAGTCCGCGCTGGCGCAGCAGGGCATCGCGGTTAACGAGGCGTTGATCGTCGAGGGGAAATGGCACGCGCAAAGCGGCGTGGCGGCGGTCGATGCGCTGCTGGCCGGCGGGCAGCCGTTCAGCGCCATCGTCGCCGGCAACGACGAGATGGCCATCGGCGCGATGAAGCGGTTGGCGGAGCGCGGCGTGGCGGTGCCGGAGGCGGTATCGATCATCGGCTTCGACGACATCCCGCTGGCGCCCTATACCATGCCGTCGCTGTCGAGCATGAAGATGCCGGTCACCGAGATGATCCAGGAGACCATCAACCGCCTGCTGTCGATGCTGGACGGCGGCGAGCTGAGCAAGCGCCCCAGCTTCCCGGCCAGCCTGATCGAGCGCGAGTCGGTGGCGGCGGGGCCGTATTGGGGTGGTAACTGATCCATCCGCGCCTCAATAGACAAACCCGACGGCCGGCCTTATATTGCTAATGAGAATCACTATCAAAAACCTCGCCGACGGTCGGCGTCATCATTCACAGGCAGGGCGAACATGTCTACGTCCCCCCAGCGGTTACTGCAGGAATATCATCAGCAAGCGCAGGACTATGCGCTGTCGGACATGCTGCGTGCGCGGCGCGGCGTGTTGGCCGCCGATGTCGACATCGAGCTGGATGAACCCCACCGCGCGGGGCTGAAGATCGTGGTGATCCGCCGCGGGCGTCTGCGCTGTGAAAGCGGAACGGGGCCGCAGGTGGAGCTGAACGGCCCTTCGCTGTTGCTGGCCGCCGGGCGGGACGACTTCGTGTTGAACAACCTGTTCCAGGCCGGCGAACCGCTCGATTATACCCTGCTGCAGTTCTCAGCCGCCTGGCTGGAGCAGAACGATGTCCGCCTGCCGCCCGGCCTCGATGGGCGGCGGCATGCGCAGTTGGTGCCGCTGGCGGCGCCGACAGCGCTGATCGGCCAGGCCCGGCAACTGTTCGCCTGCCCGCTGCACGAGTCGCAGCGCGGGCTGTGGTTCAGCGCCAGGGCCAACGAGCTGGCGGCGCATTGCCTGCATCAATGCTGGAACCGCAGCGCTGCCGCGCCGTCTGTTGGCGTGCACCTGGCCGCGCGCGATGTGGCGCGCCTGCAGCTGGCGCGCGAAATCCTGTTGGCGGAGATGGAGCAGCCGCCGAGCCTGGATCAACTGGCTCAGCGCGCCGGGTTGAACACCCGCAAACTCACGCAAGGGTTCCGCCAGCTGTTTGGCGCCAGCGTATTCGGCCTGCTGCAGGAGCACCGGCTGCAAACCGCTTGGCGCTTGCTGAGCGAGCAGGATCTGCACGTTTCCACCGTCGCCTGGCAGGTGGGTTATACGCCGGCGCACTTCTCCGTCGCCTTCCGCAAGCGTTTCGGCGTCATGCCCTGCGACGTCAAAAAGCGTTAGCCACGCAATCGAAAGAAAAAGTCTCGCCGGCGAAAGCCTTTACGGATGAGGACGTCCGCCGCTTTTGGCTACAGTAAGCGCCTTTGCCGTGGAGGATCTCATGCTGAGTGACCTGCGGGCGCTGACGCGTCCTTTCCGCATCATGCTGTATTCCGCGCTGGCGCTGCAGGCGCTGGCCGGCGTCAGTTCGCTGTTTCCCTGGCTGGCGATCGCCCGGCTGGTGGACGCCGATCCGGCGGCCTATCCCTTCTGGCTTGGCGTCGCCGCCGGTGGCCTGGCGCTGTGGCTGTTCGCCCAAACGCTGGCGCTGCACCTCACTCATCTGCTCGACGCGCGTTTGTGTCATCGGCTGCGCAGCCAATTGGCCGCCAAGCTGGCGCGTCTGCCGCTGAACTGGTTTGTGCGGCAGGGCGAGAGCGGCGCAGCCCGGGCGCTGTCGCAGGACATTCAGGCGCTGCATCAGCTGGTGGCCCATGCGCCGGCGGAGTTGGTGCAGCTGGCCGTGGTACCCGGCTGCGCGCTGGCGCTGCTGGCGGCGGTGCAGTGGCCGCTGCTGCTGTTCGCGCTGATACCTTTGCTGGCGGCCGCGCTGCTGTTTCGCGTCATCCGTTCGCCGCGCCTGCGGCCGGCGTTTGAACAACGCGATCGGGCGTTTCGGCAGTTGAACGACGATTATCGGCAGCTGGCGGCGCATCCGCTGTTGGCGCGCCAGTTTCCCGGTGCGGGCATCGAAGCGCGTGCGCGGCAGAGCCTGCGGGGCTTTCTCGCCGCCTTTCACCGTTGGCTGCGGCGTATCGGCGCGCTCGGCGCCGTGACCCAATTACTGCTCAGCGCCGCGCTGTCGGCCGGTTGGCTGTTGCTCGGCGCCCGCTGGCTGGTGCCCAATCTCACGCTGGCGGAGCTGGCGCTGTTCGTGTTGCTGTTGCGCAGCGTGGCGCAACCGGTGATGGCGATGGGGCACGGCGGCGATGCATTGCGTGCGGCGACGCTGGCCGCCGGCCGCATTCGGGCGCTGCTGGCGCATCCCGAAATACGCTGGGGAGGGCGCTCGACGATCGCTTCGGCGCCGCAGGGGGCGGCGCTGCAGCTGAGCGATCTCGGTTGCCGGCAGGACGAACGCTGGTTGCTGCAGGGCGTCAATCTGGCCGTCGAACCGGGGGAATGGCTGGCGATTGTCGGGGCGTCGGGCAGCGGTAAAAGCACGCTGCTGCGGTTGATCGCCCGTTATAGCGAGCCGGATAGCGGAACGGTATCGCTCGACGGCGTGCTCGCCGACGCGTTCTCGGCGCAGGCATTCAATCAGATGGTGGCCGTGGTGCCGCAGGAGAATACGCCGCCGGCGATGTCGCTGCGCGACAACCTGACGCTGTTCGTCGACGGGGCCGACGATGCGCAGCTGCGGCGCGTGCTGGCCGCGCTGGGGCTGGCGGCGCGTTTGCAGGATAGGTTGGACGATACGCCTTCGCTTTCCGGCGGGGAGGCGCAGTGTCTCGCCATCGCCCGGGCGTTGCTGGCGCGGCGGCCGCTGCTGTTGGCCGACGAACCGACTTCGGCGCAGGATCGGCAAAATCGCGAACGCATTCTGACGGCGCTGGCGCAGCTGCCCGCCACCCGGCTGGTGGCAACGCACGACGCGGAACTGTGCCGCCGCGCCGATCGGGTGGCGGTGCTGGCGGAGGGGCGGTTGCTGGCGGTCGGCACGCCCGCCGAGCTGGCGGATCATCCGGCATTGTTGGCGGCGTTGGCCGAGCGCCAGGAGGCGGACGATGAAGTTTGAGTTGGTGAAAGCGTTGGCCCCGGCGCTGTTGCTGATGGCGCTGGCCGCCGCGTTGGATGGCGTCTGCGCCTTGCTGCTGGCGGCAGCGGTGGCGAACTGGCAGCAAAATCCCGGCCATTGGCTAGGGCTGCTGGCGCTGGCTACGCCTCTCTTGCTGGCGGTGCAGTATGCGGCGGCCTCCCGCGGTTTCTTCGCCGGCGGCGCGGTGATGAGCGCGTTGCTGCGGGCGCTGTTCCGCCGTCTGCCGCGCGCGCTGTCGCCGCAGGAGCAGGCACCGGGTCTGTTGGCCGGGGCCATCGGTCAGACGATGTCGGCACCCGCGCACCTGCTGGCGCCGTTGGTTGGCGCGGTCGTCACGCCGCTGGCGCTGATCGCCGGGCTGGCCTGCCTGAGCCCGGGAGTGGCGCTGATGCTGCTGGCGGCCTGCGTGCTGTTGATGCTGGTGTTGCGCGGTTCGGCGGCCCGGCTGCACCGGCGAGAGCGAGAGCTTGGGGAGGCCAATCAGAGTATTGAAGGGGCGCTGATGCAGTTTGCCCGTCATCAGGCATTGCTGCGCTTCGGCTACGGGCAGGCGGCCGCCGCCGAGGCGTTGACGCAACGGTTGGATGACCATCATCGGGCGCACGCCGCGCTGCTGCGCCAAAGCTTGCCATATCACCTGTTGTTCAGCGCCGGGCTGCAGCTGACGCTGTTGGCGGCATTGTGGTTCGGTGCCCATGAGGTGCTGGCGCAGCGCCTGAACGTCGCCCAATGGCTGGCGCTGATGATTGTCCTGGCCCGCTTGTTGGAGCCGTTGCTTCAGCTTTCTCACCTCGATCAGGCGCTGCGTCAGTTGAAGAGCGCGTGGGCGCAACTGCGGCAGGCGCTGGCGTCGCCCGCGTTGCCGCTGCCGGAACGGGACGGCGCGGCGCCGCAGGACGACGGCATCGCGCTTGAGGCGCTGAGCCTGGCGGCGGCGCACGGCGGCTGGCGGCTGCGGGAAATAGGCGGAGCCTGTGCCGCCGGAGAGATGTTGGCGATCGTCGGCCCTTCGGGCGCCGGCAAAAGCAGCCTGCTGAGCCTGATGGCGCGCACGCAGGATCCGACGGCGGGGCGGGTGTTCTACGGCGGCCGTGACGTGCGCGCGCTGTCGGCGCGGCAATTGGCGGGCGGTCGCGGCGTGATGTGGCAAGACAATCGCCTGCTGCGCGGCAGCGTGCGCTGGAATCTGACCCAGGGGCGAACGGATATCGGCGATGAGCGTCTGCTGGCGCTGTTGGCGGCGCTGGATCTGCCGCCCGACGTGCTGGAAGAAGAGGTCGGCAGCGACGGCGATCGTTTCTCCGGCGGGCAGAAGCAACGGCTGTGCCTGGCGCGCACGCTGCTGCAGGGGGCGCCACGATTGTTGTTGGACGAACCGGGCGCCAGTCTGGATCTGCGCAACGCCGAGCGCGTGGCGGCCCTGCTGGCCGGCTGGCCCGGCACGCGGGTCGTCGTCACCCACGATCCCGCGTTGGCCTGTCGGGCGGATCGAGTGTGGGTGCTGGAAGGCGGGCGGCTGACGGCGGCGGGCAGCCCGGATGCGCTGCGCGAGGCGGGGGGCTGGTTCGCCCGTTTCTGCCAGGCGAAAATGACCGGCGATCGATAGAGAAACTCCGGCAATCGAAAAAGTCGCGGCGGCCGTTTTGTTAGATTGATAACGATTATCATTTAACAATAACAATCAGGGAAAAACATGCGACTCATTCACCTCTCACCAGTGGCGGCCGCGATGCGCCGCGGCGCGTTGCTGTGCGCGCTGTGCGGCACCGGGGCGCTGGCGCAGGATGCGCCGGCCAAAACGGACGTAAAAGAAGATACCCTCACCGTGACCGCCGGCGCGGCGGCGCGGGATGACTATGTGGCTCCCGGCGTCACCACGCTGGGGAAAATCCCGCTGAAACCGCGTGAAGTGGCCCAGTCGGTCAGCGTGATCGATCGCCAGCAGATGGAGCAGCAGAATCTCACATCGCTGGATGCGGTGATGACGCGCGCCACCGGCGTCACCAGCGCCCCCTTCGTGTTGCTGACCACCGCGTGGTATGCGCGCGGCTTCAAGATCGATTCGTTCGAACTGGACGGCGTGCCGACGCTGCTGGGCAATACCGCCAGCTCGCCGCAGGACATGGCGGTGTATGAGCGGGTGGAGATCCTGCGCGGCTCCAACGGCCTGCTGCACGGGCTCGGCAACCCGGCGGCCACGGTCAACATGGTGCGCAAGCACGGACTGGCGCAAAACCGCGCGCAGTTTACCGCCAGCGCCGGGAGCTGGAATCAGTATCGCGGCGAAGCGGACGTGGGCGGCCCGCTGAACGCGTCGGGCAGCGTGCGCGGCCGTGCGGTGATGGCATGGGAAGATCGCGATTATTTCTATCGCGTCTCGGATCAGAAAACCCGTTTGCTGTATGCCACCGTCGACGCCGATCTGACGCCGGATACCCTGCTGCGTGTCGGCGCGCAGTACCAAACCATCGATTCCGTCACCAATATGGCCGGGGTGCCGATGGGGAAAGACGGCAGCGATCTGCACCTGCCGCGCAGCACCTATCTGGACGTGGACTGGGATCGCTTCAAATGGGACACCACGCGGCTGTTCGCCGCGGTGGAGCATCGGCTGAACGACGACTGGCAGGCCAAGCTGAGCGGCGACTATCTGCACGCCAAGTCTCGCCTGCTGTATGCCGGCGCTTGGGGCAACGTCGATCCGGCCACCGGCGACGGCGCGGCGCTGATGGGCGGCGCCTATCGTTTTCGCAATCAGCAGCTGGGGCTGGACGCCAGCCTGAACGGCAAGATCGACGCCTGGGGGTTGCGGCACGAGCTGGTCGTCGGCGCCAGCTACACCCATGCCGAAGAAGAACAGTTCACCGCACGGTTTGATTCGGTGTTTCAGGTGCCGGTGAACGTCTACCGCTGGGATCCGCACGGCGTGCCGAAGCCAGCGATCGGCGCTTACAGCTCGCCGGGGTCGACCAAAACCGTTCAGCACGGGGTGTACGGCATGGGCCGCATTAAACTGGCGGAGCCGCTGACGCTGGTGGCCGGCGCGCGCGAAAGCTGGTGGCAACTGCGTTCGCCCAGCGACACTCTGGAAGAGAACGCGCGTCTGACCCCCTACGGCGGCCTGATCTGGGATTTCGCCAAAGACTGGTCGTGGTATGCCAGCTACGCCACGGTGTTTCAGCCGCAGAGCGGCAAAACCTGGAGCGGGCAGATGCTTAAGCCGGTGGAGGGCCGCACGTTGGAAAGCGGGGTGAAGACGTCGCTGATGAATGGCGCGCTCAACCTCTCGGCCGCGGCGTTCCGCATCGATCTGGAGAACAACCCGCAGGTGGATCCCGATCACCCGGGCGGCGGTTTCGATACCTGGTATATCAGCGGCGGCAAGGCTCGCAGTGAAGGCCTCGAGCTGGAAGGGCGCGGATACCTCACGCCATGGTGGGACGTCACGCTCGGCTACACCTATACCGACACGCGCTACACCCGCGACGCCGGCAACCAGGGGCGCGCCTACAACAGCCTGACGCCGCGTCATATGCTGCGGCTGTGGAGCGATTACGACCTGCCGTGGGATCAGCGCAAGTGGAGCATCGGCGGCGGCATCCAGGCGCAGAGCGCGTTCAGCAGCGCCAATGGCGCGACGACGCTGCGCCAGGGCGGCTATGCGCTGGTCAACGCACGGCTGGGGTATCGCATCGACGAGACCTGGTCGGCGGCGCTCAACGTCAACAATCTGTTCGATCGCCGCTACTACGCCGGGCTTTTCTCGCCGCAGTGGAACAACCGTTACGGTGAACCGCGCAACCTGATGTTCACCGTCAAGGCCGAGTTTTGATGAATATGCGCGTATGGGCGGCGTGCCTCGGCAGCGCCATGGGGGGCGTTACCCTGGCGCTGCTGTTGGCGCGCGGCTATCCCTCGGCCGACCCGCTCGATCGGCTTTACGGCGCGCTGTTTCTGGCGTTGTTCGGCGGCATCGCGTTGCTGACGTATAGCCTGCTGGCGCCGGACTGGCGTCGCACGCTGCTGCGCGCCTGGTTGTGGTGGCCGCTGCCGCTGGCGCTGCTGGAGGCGTGGCGATGAACGCCGTCGCGCGACGGGCTTTGGCGTCGCTGCATCGGGGTTGCGGCGCGTTGTTCGGCTGCGCGCTGTTCGTGGTCCTGTTCACCGGCTGCTGGAGCCTGGCTGGCGACAGCTTCACGCTGTGGTGGAACGGCGTGACGATGAGCGGCGAGCAACGGCCGTTGGCGCAGCTGCTGGACGACGCGAAAGCCTACGGTGAAGACGGCGCGGCGCCTTACGTCATGCTGCCGAGCGCGCGTTATCCGGTGATTCGCTTTTGCCGCGCCCCGGACGACTGCGCCCTCGCGCTGAGCGCCGTCAGCGGGCGGCTGGTCAGCCTGACGGCACCTACCACGCTGTTGGTGACGCTGCACAAGAACCTGTTTCTCGGCTTTCCCGGTCGGGTGTTTCTCAGTTTGTTCGGCATCGCGTTCGCTTTGCTGCTGATCAGCGGGATTGCGCTGCATGGTCGACGGCTGCGCCAGCTGTTGCAGCTGCGGCGGCGTCAGGGGCTGCGGGTGCTGCTGTTCGATCTGCACAATCTGTTGGGGCTTTGGTGCTATCCGTGGCTGGTGATGTTCGCTTTGACCGGCGCGTTATCCGGCCTCGGCGCGCTCGGTACTGTGCTGCTGGCCGACCGCGTCAGCCCTGGTGCGCCGCAGCGGGTGATGGCGCAGCTGATGGGCGGTGCGCAACCTGCACCGCCCTTGCCTGACGCCGGGCGTACTCTTGCGCAGACGATGGCGGCGCTGCGGCGCCAGGCACCGGAATTTACGCCGCAAACCCTGCAGCGCGCGCCGGATGGTGCATTGCTGGCGGTGGGCGGCGTCACTCGCGGTATTCCCAGCAGCGCGCTGTTCGAGCAATTTCGTTTCGGCAGCGGCGAGCAGCCGGCGCTGATGCGGCGCAGCGCCGCTCATCAGGGGCCATGGACGCGCGCGTTCATCGCCGTTCAGCCGCTGCACTATGGCCAATACGCCTGGTTGCCGCGGGCGGCGGCGGCGGTGAGCGCGCTGCATTTTTTGGCCGGGTTCGGCGCGGCGACGCTGGCGCTGAGCGGGCTGGGATTGTGGTGCCTACGGCAGCCGCAGCGCCGTGCCGCGCGCTTTATCACCGGCGTCTGCTGTGGTCTGACGGTGGCGGGAAGTCTGCTGTTGGCCGCCCGGCCGCTGGCGGCGTTCCCTGCCGCCTGGCTGTTTTGGGGAATGTGGGGCGCGGTGGCGCTGTTGGCGTGGCGAGTTTGGCCGGGGTGGTTATTGTTCCTCAGCGGAATGGCCAGCGGTACGGCGCTGCTGGTGGCGGCGCTCGGCCATATGCTCAGCGCCGGCCCCGGCCTGTACTGGCTGGACAGCGCTTTACTGTTAGTCAGCGCGGCTCTGTTCGCCGCCGGCTCCTTGTTATGGCAATCGCGCGGTGCCTGGCCGCGCCAATTGGAGTAAAACATGCGACAACTATTGCAACATCGGCATCTGGTGCTGACCCTGGGGCTGCTCTATTTTAGTCAGGGCATCCCGATCGGCATCGCCATGGATGCGTTGCCGACCCTGCTGCGCCATGACGGCGCCAGCCTGCAGGCGCTGGCGTTTTTGCCGCTGGTGGGGTTGCCCTGGGTGGTGAAGTTTCTTTGGGCGCCGCTGGTGGATAATCACTGGTCGCCACGCTTCGGACGCCGCCGCAGTTGGATTATTCCGCTGCAGTGCGTGGTGACGATGTGCCTGATCCTGCTCAGCGCGGTCGGCATTTCCGCGGCGGCGGCAGGGCTGTGCGTCGCGCTGCTGGCCGTCGCGTCGCTGGCCAGCGCTACGCAGGATATCGCCACTGATGGCATGGCGGCGGAACACGTCAGCGGTGAGTTGCTGTCGCGCGTCAATGCCATTCAAATCGCCGGGGTGATGAGCGGCTTCTTCGTCGGCGGGGCGGGCATGATGATGCTGAGTGCCCGGGTAGGCGTGCAGGGTGCGCTGCTGGCGATGGCGATCTTCCCTGCCGTCAGCCTGCTGGCGATTGGCCGCTTCCGACAACACGCCGATCTGCCGCCCGAACGCGCCGATTCGCGTCCGGCCAGCCTGCTGCGCACGCTGCGCCGTCGCGGCGCGGCGCGGTTGCTGACGCTCACGCTGCTGTCGGCGGTGACCGCGGTATCCGGCTTCGGGTTGGCCAAGCTGTTTTTAACCGATCACGGTTGGACGCCGGCGCAGGTCGGCCAGATCGGCATGGCCGGCGGCATGGTGACGCTGGTGCTCGGGTGCGGTGGCGGCGCCTGGCTGGTGAGCCGGCTCGGGGTGTGGAAGGCGTTCGCGGTTGGCCTGGGTTGTGCGCTGTGCGCCTCGCTGTGCTGGCTGGCGATGGCCAACTGGGGTCTGCAATCCGGCGGCGTGATCGCCGCAGTGATGGGAGGCGCGCTGGCTTCCGGAGTGACCTCGGTCGCTATCATGACTGCCGGCATGCAGTTCGCTGCGCAGGGCGATCAGGCGGGCACAGACATGACCATGGTGCAAAGCTCGCGCGATATCGGGGAAATGGTCAGCAATATGCTGATGGTGGGGATGACCGCCAGCCTGGGCTACCGTTTTTCCTTCGCGTTGGCGGCCGCTTTGGCCGTGCTGCTGCTGGGCATCAATCTGGCCAGCAACCGGCACCCTGCGGCGGTGCGGCGGCAAGAAGAGTAGAGGAGATAGTTGGGGCCGGTTAAACCAGCTATCGATGTTTAACTGCGGCGAGCTGAGCAAGCGCCCCAGCTTCCCGGCCAGCCTGATCGAGCGCGAGTCGGTGGCGGCAGGGCCGTATTGGGGAAAGACATAATCGCGTACCCGCCTTTTTCAGGTGCTACAACGCTTGAACCCGTCCCTTCGACAAAGCAAAAATCCCCAGCGCGCTGCCCAACGCCAGGGCGCTGGCGGCTGCCGTGGATAGCGCGAACTCGCGCGTGTAGGGCAACAGCAGGCCAGCCGCAGAGATGCTGCCCAGTAGCAGGCTAAAGAACAGCGCTTTTTTACGATAGGGCGCCTTTAGGTTGAGATAGGCGGCGACGGCGCAGACGATAAGTGTTCCGCCGACGACGACCAACAGCGGCAGGATAATGAATGCCCCGGCGAGGAGATTGGACAGCCCAACGTCCCCCACGCCGGCGTAAGAGACAATAAGGAACATGATGCCGATGGCTAATACCGTGCTCAGTTTGATGACGATATAAGTGCTCGCGCACAGGTTAAGCGCCTTTAATGCTACTAGCATCACGTTGTTTGCCATCGTTCATCCTTGAGTTTGTCGGATAGGGGCCGCGTTGGTCTGGGGAATGGTTTATCTTACCCCAACCCCCCAATCCTTCCTCGAATCTCCTCCTCCGGCAGATCCACGCCGATAAACACCAGCGTGCTCTTGCGTTCTTCCTCAGGCAGCCACTCCCGATCCCAGTCGGCGTTATACAGGCGCTGTACGCCCTGGAACAGCAGGCGGCGCGGCTCGTCTTCGATAGACAGAATGCCTTTGTAGCGCAGCAGGTTGTCGGCGTATTCCAGCAGCAGGCCTTCCATCACGTCGGAGATTTGCATCAGCGGCAGCGGCCGTTCCAGCGTCACCACAATTGAGCGGATGTCGCTCTGCGGCTGCGGGATGCGGCGGAACAGCGGGGCGGGCGGCGTCAGGTTGAGCTTGTCGTTCAGCGTAAAGCCTTCGATGTCGAACAGCACGCTCAAATCGATATCGCCGTGCGTCACCTTGTAGACCGGCGCGCGGGCGTTCATCCGCTGCAGCCGCTGGATCAGCGCTTCGCAGTCCGGCGCCACGTCGGTTTTGGTCAGCAGGAGGCGGTCGGCGTAGCCCACCTGCGCCTGGGCGATGCTGAACTGGCTCAGCTGTTGGTCGGCGTGCGCCGCGTCCACCAGGGTGATGATGCCGTCCAGCAGGAAGCGCTCGCACAGGATCTCGTGCGAGAAAAAAGTCTGGGTAATCGGGCCGGGATCGGCCATGCCGGTGCATTCGATGATCAGCCGGTCGAACGCCAGCTGGCCGCTGTCGGCGCCGTCCAGCAGATCCAGCAGCGCGTCCGCCAGTTCGTTGGATTTGCTGCAGCAGATGCAGCCGTTGCTCAAGGTGGTGATGCGGCTGGCGCGATCGCCGATCAGCGCGTCGTCGATCGGCACTTCGCCGAACTCGTTCTCGATAACCGCGATTTTATAGCCGTGTTCGGCGTTCAAGATGTGGCGCAGCAGGGTGGTTTTGCCGGCGCCCAAAAAGCCGGTCAGGATGGTGACTGCGATGGGTTTCATACGGGTCCTTGTGACTGCGGGTTAACAGCAGCGCATGCCGCCTTTGCCGTCGCCGCCGTAGCGCGCTTGCTGGCGCTCGCGGAAAAATTCTTTATAGGTCATCACCGGCTTGTCCGGGTGGTTGTCTTTCATGTGCTGGACGTAGGTATCGTAGTCAGGCACGCCCACCAACATGCGCGCCGCCTGCCCGAGATATTTCCCCGCCTGGCCGAGATTTCCGAACATAAGCCTTCTCCAACTTTACCCTGCATCACTACAGCGCTTGCTTAAGCCTGATATTAGGGGAAGCCGGGGGATGGGGTTCCCGCAGGGATGCCCCACCTCCGGGTCGCCCCGGGTATCTCGATTGCATCGCGCCGCACGCCTGGCGTCTTACGATGCACAGGCCGTGCGGCTTTGGGTACTGCTTAACGTTTATTATGCAGGGTATCCGTTAAATCACATCAATGCTGGGTCGAAACTTTGACCTCCCCCTCAGTTACGTCGTCGGCGGGCGCGGCCTGCGGCACCGGCACGTAAGGCGTTTCCTGGTCGGTGCGTTTCGGGTTTTTGTGCGCCGCCAGCGCGGTTTTCACCCCATAGAAGATGATGCTGTACACCACCAGCAGGAACAGAATGCTCAGCCCGGCGTTGGTGTAGTTGTTCACCACGATGTGGTTCATGTTGGCGATCTGCTGGGCGCTCAGCTCGGCGCCGCCTTCGGCGATCTTGCGTTTGTACTCGCCGGCCAGGAAGAAGAAGCCTTCCAGCTGCGGGTTGTCGCTGAACAGCTTCAGCCCCAGCGCGTAGGTGGTGCAGATCAGCAGCCACACCGCCGGCAGCACGGTCACCCAGATGTATTGGGTGCGCTTCATCTTAATCAGCACCACGGTGCCCAGCACCAGCGCCACGGCGGCCAGCATCTGGTTGGAGATGCCGAACAGCGGCCACAGGCTCTTCACGCCGCCGAGCGGATCCACCACGCCCTGATACAGCAGGTAGCCCCACAGCCCGACGCAGCCGGCGGTGCCGACGATGCCGGCCACCAGCGAGTCGGTTTTCTTCAGGAACGGCACGAAGTTGCCCAGCAGATCCTGCAGCATAAAGCGGCCGGAGCGGGTGCCGGCGTCCAGCGCGGTCAGGATGAACAGCGCCTCGAACAGAATGCCGAAGTGGTACCAGAAGCCCATGTTGGCGCCCGGAATGATCTGATGGAACACGTGGGCGATGCCCACCGCCAGCGTTGGCGCGCCGCCGGCGCGGTTCAGCACTGAAGGTTCGCCGATGTCGGTGGCGGTCTGCAGGATCTGTTCCGGGCTGATGACGAAGCCCCAGGAACTGACCGCCGCCGCCGCATGCACGGTGACGTCCTTCAGCGAAGCCATGATCATCGGCGCGTCTTCGGTGCCCAGGCGGTGCAGATCCGGCATGGTGATGCCCAGCGCCGCCGGCGGGGTGTTCATGGCGAAGTACAGGCCCGGCTCGATGATAGAAGCCGCCACCAGCGCCATGATGGCGACGAAGGACTCCATCAGCATCGCGCCGTAGCCGATAAAGCGCGCGTCGGTCTCATTGGCCAACAGCTTCGGCGTGGTGCCGGAGGCGATCAACGCATGGAAGCCGGAGACCGCGCCGCAGGCGATGGTGATGAACAGGAACGGGAACAGGGTGCCTTTCCACACCGGGCCGGTGCCGTCGACGAACTGGGTGACCGCCGGCATTTTCAGCTCAGGGTTGAGGATCACGATGCCGATCGCCAGCCCGACGATCACGCCGATCTTCAGGAAGGTGGCCAGGTAGTCGCGCGGCGCCAGGATCAGCCACACCGGCAGCAGGGCGGAGACGAACGCGTAGCCGATCAGCGTGAAGGTGATGGTGGTGTCTTTAAAGGTCAGCGCCGGGCCCCAGTACGGGTCGTGCGCCACCACGCCGCCGAACCAGATGGCGGCCACCAGCAGCACGATGCCGATGACTGACACTTCACCCACGCGGCCGGGGCGCAGGTAGCGCATGTAGATGCCCATAAACAGCGCGATTGGCACGGTGGAGCAGACGGTGAACACGCCCCACGGGCTTTCCGCCAGCGCTTTCACCACGATCAGCGCCAGCACCGCCAGGATGATGATCATGATCAGGAAGCAGCCGAACAGCGCGATGGTGCCCGGTATCGGCCCCATCTCTTTTTTGATGATCTCACCGAGCGAGGCGCCGTTGCGGCGCGAGGAGATGAACAGCACCATAAAGTCCTGCACCGCCCCCGCCAGCACCACGCCGCCCAGCAGCCACAGCGTGCCGGGCAGGTAGCCGACCTGCGCGGCCAGCACCGGCCCCACCAGCGGCCCGGCGCCGGCGATGGCGGCGAAGTGGTGGCCGAACAGCACGTTCTTGTTGGTCGGCACGTAGTTCAAGCCGTCGTTGTTGACCACCGCCGGGGTGGCGCGGCCGGCGTCCAGCTTCATCACTTTGGTGGCGATGTACAGGCTGTAGTAGCGGTAGGCCACCAGATACACCGCCACCGAAGCGACGACGATCCACAGCGCGCTGATGTGTTCGCCGCGGCGCAGCGCCACCACGCCGAGGCAGGCTGCGCCGAGTATCCCCAGCAGCATCCACGGAATGTGCTTTAAAATCCCCTCTCGTTTCATGAGGTATCCTTAATTCCAGTCTGCAAAATATGAATGAACTCATCCGCTTGTAAGAGATGTCAGAGTGGCGCGGCGAGCCGTAGCGTCTTTCCCGAGGTAAGGCGGGTTTAGGAACAGCTCATCATCGCCGGGGGTAAGGGGGGAAGACAGGCGTATTTCGGTCAGCGGTCAGATCCGCCGGGTGAACGGTTGGATTGGCGGGGTAAGCGGTTGGCGATCTGGAGAAGAGATTCGGCCGCCGGCGGGCGGCAGCCTGTCTCCTCAGGCCGTCTGCATGGCCTGCAGCAGGTGGATAAACGCGGCGCTGAGCGGCGGCGTCGCCGGCTCATGGCGGGTAAAGACGTAAAAGCGCGCGCTGATGTCTATCTCCTGCGTCGGGATTTTCTGCAGGTGCAGCTGCGGGGCGTAGTGCGCGACCACCCGATCGCTCAGCAGCGCGATATAGCCCTGCTGCCTGACCAGGCACCAGGTCGCCAGAAAGGAGTCGGTCTCGACGATCTGGCCGTGTGGCGTGTAGCGTTCGGCGATCTCGCGGATGGCGGCATGCCCCACCGAGCAGGAGCGCGGCACCACCCATTTGGCCTCGGCCGGCGGCTGCCCGGCTGCGGTTAGATCGCCTCCCTGATAGAGCGAGAAGCGCTCGCTTTTCAGCGCCTGCATGGCCAGATCGGCGCCGCCCGCCGCGCCGTTCAGGCTGCTGACCGCCAAATCCAGCTCGCAGTTTCGCAGCCGGGCCAGCAGGCCTTCCGGGCCGTCCTCCACCACCGTCACCCGGGTATGCGGGTAGCGGCGGTTGAAGCCTTCGAGCACCTGAGGCAGGTAGCATAGCAGCGGATCGACGCTCATCCCCACCCGCAGGCGCTTCTCGCCGTCAGCACTCAGGCCGCGCAGCTCGTCAAACGCGTTGAGCAACTGATTGGTGGCGGCGTCTATTCGCCGGTAAAACAGCTCGCCGACCGCCGTCAGGCGCACGCCGCGGTTGCTGCGCTCCAGCAGCCGCGCACCGATGGTCATTTCCAGCTCTTTCAGCACCCGGCTGAGCGTCGGCTGCGAGATGGCCAGCTTTTTCGCGGCCTCGTGCAAGCTTCCACAGTGGACAATGTCTTTGAACATCGTCAGATGCGCCAGCTTTGGCATGGTTTTCATGGTTGATCTCCCTGGAAGTGAAAGGCATCAGCCGGAGCCGGCGATGCGGCTGTAATAGGCCTGCTTCATCATGCTGTCGTTCAGCAATTTATTGATGGTTTGGTCGAGCACCGGCGTGGTGACGGAGGCCGGCATCAAGGTGGCGGTGATCTCCACGTCGTCGTCGCCGAAGGGTTCGATATCCAGATGCGAGATAAAGCAGTTTTCCCCTTGCAGCACCTGTTTGAATTTGGCCAGCGCCTCACGCTGCTCATGCTCGAAGGCAATGACGCAAATCTGGTAGGTAGACTCGCCGTTAACGTCATTGAAGGGCTGTTTGTTGACCATATTGACCAGCGGGCGCAACAGGGTGTTGGCGGCGAGCACGAACAGCGTGGCGGCCAGCGCGTCACCGTACAGGCCGCAGCCGGCGCAGGCGCCGACCGCCGCGGAGCCCCAGAGCGTGGCGGCGGTGTTCAGGCCGCGAATGTTCATCCCTTCCTTCATGATGGCCCCGGCGCCGAGAAAGCCGACGCCGGAGACCACGTAGGAGATGACGCGCACCGCGCCGCCGCTGCCGTCGATGGTCATGGCCAGATGGACGAAGATCGCCGCGCTGGTGGCCACCAGCGTGTTGGTGCGCAGCCCGGCGGTGCGCTGGCGGAACTGTCTTTCGTAGCCGATGGCGGCGCCCAGGACGGATGCGGTCAGCAGCGTCAGCAGTGTATGAATGAAATGCATGATAATAACTCGATGTATTATCCGCTTATCATGAGCCACCCGTGGCGGGGTAACTCTTGATAAACAGGTAGTTAAGTTGGCGGGATTCCGTCCCGCCAGGCCAGGGCGGCGCTCAGTGCGCGGCGGCGATCTGCCGGCTGAGCGTCTCGCTGATTTTGTCCGTCAGCGGCTGCATCCCCTCGCGGGTGCGCGCCTCGCGGCGCTGCGTGATGTGATAGCAGCCGTCGAGGGTGCCGGCGCCCAGCAGGAGGACGCGGTCAGACATCATCACCGCCTCCTCTACGCTGTGGGTAACCAGCACGATGGAGCGGGTTTTGATTTGGCGCGTGCTCCAGATACGCAGCAGATCGCTGCGCAGGTGTTCGCCGGTATAGACGTCCAGCGCGGAAAAGGGCTCGTCCAGCAACAGCAGCATCGGTTCTACCGCCAGCGCGCGCGCGAAGCCGACCCGCTGGCGCATGCCGCCGGAAAGCTCGCGCGGGTAGGCGTCGCGGTAGGGCGAGAGCCCGACCAGATCGAGCATTTTCAGCGTCTGGGCTTCGACCACCTGCGGCGGCAAATCCTGCGCCTGCAGCCCGAAGGCGATATTTTGGTAGATGTTCAGCCACGGGAAAATGGCGAAAGTCTGGAACACCATGTTGATCTGCGGATTCGGCCCCGAGACTTTTTTATCCCCCAGCATCACGGTGCCCAGATCCGGCGCGATCAGGCCGGAAAGAATGCGCAGCAGGGTGGATTTACCCGAGCCGGACTGCCCCAAAATGCTGACGACCTCGTTGTCGTAAAGGCGCAAATTGATTTCATTCAGCACCAGACGTTTCTCTTTACCGGTAGGCTGAACGCTTTTGCTGACGTTATTGACCGTCAGCAGCGTGGTTTTTTTTACCATCATGATCCGTCTCCACCCAATTAAAAATATGAGCATAGAAAAATGGCCGATATTTATCGCCGGGCAGGCGTAAAATAAATGCGGGTGCAAATAAGCCTGACCGTTATCGGACTGTTAATACGCTTATGCTGGAGGGGTTAGCCCATCGGGCGTGCCGGTGCGGCATGCGCGGAGGCCAGAGGCTGAAGGGTAAAGCGAAGGGATGCTATAACTGACTAATATCCTGACACTTTCAGGATGCAATGGGATGACTATTGCTCCTGTGACCTCAGCGATTCCAACAATAAAATAAACAACCAACTGTCGCCGTCCATATCATTCTCCCGTTATTTTTCGTGTGGCCATAATACGCGTGCCATAGCCTGTTATTCAATGTGGTTACGCCGAATTATGGCGGCAAAATGTAATTTAATATGAATGCGGGAAAGATTTTCTTTATTCATTAAACGGGGCGTAAACGGAAGGCGCGAGAATGAATATAGGCATCATTTTATGGAAATATAAACCTGAATTAAACGAGAGAATAAGAGGCCAGCAGAAAGTCACATAATGAACCGGCCGGAGAGCATCCTCCGGCCGGGATGAGGATCAGAACTGATACATGATGCCGGTTTCGACGATGTCGTCGGCGCCGGCGCCGACGGCGTTCTGCCGTTGCAGCAGGTTGAGTTTGTACTCCACGTAGGTCGACATGTTGGCGTTGAAGCTGTAATTCAGCGCCAGATCCAGGTATTTGACCAGATCGGCGTCGCCAATGCCGGGCAGGTTGCGGCCGCGCGTTTGCAGGTAGGCCAGCGAGGGCGTGACGCCGGAATCGAAGTGATACTGCGCGACCGCCTCGACGGCGTCTGCGCGGGGGGCGAAGCCGGCGTAGCGATCGCCGTCGACGTAGGTCATGTTCTCGGTACGCGCGTAGCTTGCCGCCAGGTAGAGGTTGTCCTGGTCGTATTTCAGCCCCAGCGTCCAGGCCCGGGCGCGATCGCCGTCAGCCAGGCCGAAGCGCTGTTGCGCCAGCGTGCGCGCAGAGTTGGCGTAGGCGGCGCCAACGTTGAGCCCCACGCCGGTGTCATAGGTGGCGGAAAAGGCGTAGCCATCGCCGTTTTGCGTCTGGATATCCTTCGCCCGTTGAGCGTCGTCCCCCCGATTCTTCCCCTGATATTGCAGGCCGAGATCCAGGCCGTCGACCAGACCGCCCAGGCTGCGGCTGTGGTAGGTCAGCAGGCCGTTGGCGCGGCCGGTCATAAAGTTGTCGGCCGCTTCGTAGCTGTCGTTGCCGAATTCAGGCAGCACGTCCGTCCAGCCGGCCACGTCATACAGCAGGCCGTAGTTGCGGCCGTAATCCAGGCTGCCCCAGTGGCCGAACGTCAATCCGGCGAAGCCCAGGCGGGTATAGCTGTCGCCCGGCCCGGCGCTCTCCGGCTGATCGAGCCCTGCCTGATATTCCCATTGGCCATACCCCGTCAGCGCGTCGCCGATCTGCGTCTCGCCTTTGAAGCCGAAGCGGGTATAGGAGCGGTCGCCGTTATTGTCGGCGTCGCTGCTGAAGTAATGCACGCCGTTCAGTTGGCCGTACAGATCCAGTTTATTGCCGTCTTTATTGACGATTTCCGCGCCGCTGGCGGCCGCCGGCAGCAGGATGACCAGCGTCATCAGCACGCTTTTATGGTTCATTTCAGTTCCCCAAGTGAATGAAAACAGGGCCGTTAACCGGCCGATTGCGCTTGCGCGATTTTTTTGTACAGGCAGCTGCGGATCCGATCGGTGAGGTGCCGCAGGCTGTCCCGGTTGCGCGCCGCACGCGGGAGATTGACGCTGAACTCGTCGTCGATCCGTTTGCTGGTCGCGTCCAGGATCAGCACCCGATCGGACATCAGCACCGCTTCTTCGACGTCGTGCGTCACCATCACCATGGCGCGCGTGCGCAGCCGGTTGTCTCCCCACAGCGCCAGCAGGTCGCCCCGCAGTTTTTGCGCGGTAAAGATATCGAGGGCGGAGAAGGGTTCGTCCAGCAGCAAGAGGTCGGGCTCTACCGCCAACGCCCGGGCGAAGCCCACCCGTTGACGCATGCCGCCCGAGAGCTCGCGCGGCCAGGCGTGCTCATAGCCGGTCAGGCCCACCAGGCGCAGCAGCGCTCCCAGCCGCTCGGCGATCGTCTGCGGCGGCAGCCGTTGCGCCAGCAGGCCGAAGGCGATGTTGTCGTACACCGTCAGCCAGGGATAGAGCGCGTAGGACTGAAACACCATGCCGACGTTGGCGCTCGGGCCGTCGACCGGTTTGCCCGCCAGCGTGAGCGTGCCGCTGTCCGGTGGGATCAGCCCGGCCAGCATGCGCAGCAGCGTGGACTTGCCCGAGCCGGATTGCCCCAGAATGGTGACGAACTCGCCGGCGTGCACGGTCAGCGTCACGTCGCGCAGCACGGGTTTGGGGCGCTTGTTTTCGCCGATAAACGTCTTGTTCAGCCGGCGGGCGCTGATAATCACGTCTTGAGTCAGCATGTTGTTCCCCCCTTGATCAGTCATATTTGAATTTGGTTTCCGCGATGCGATACAGCGGTTGCCAGACGAAGATGATGCACAGCGCCACCAGCGCGCACATGGCGGCGCAGCCCAGTGCGGACTCCGGGTTCTTGCCGGCGTCGGTGACCACGGAAATAAACGCGCCCAGCCCGGTGGCGCTGAGGGTGGTGCTGCCCCACTGGATCACCTCGGCGGCGATGGCGCTGTTCCAGGCGCCGCCGGCGGCGGAGATGATGCCCGTCACGATGTAGGGGAAGATCGCCGGCAGCATGTAGTAGCGCCACCAGCGGAAGCGGCGCATGCCGAAGGTTTCGCTGACTTCGGTGATCTGCGTCGGAATGGCGGAAACGCCGGCGATCACGTTAAACAACACGTACCACTGGGTGCCCAGCATGATCATCGGGATGGCCCACCAGCCGAGATCCTGATGATAAATGGCGATGAAGGCGGCGATCAGCGGGTAGAAAATGTTGGGCGGAATGGCCGCCAGGATCTGGATGATCGGCTGGAAGATCTTCACCAGCCGCGGATTCATGCCGATCCACACCCCCAGCGGCGTGAAGATCGCCACGCTGAGCAGCATGGCCGCGGCCACGCGCGCGGTGGTGAGCAGCATCCATTCCGGCAGCATGGCGAAGTACTGTTTGGGGAAGTATTCCCACAGCCGGTAACCGAACCAGACGCAGGCCAGCACCACGCCGAGATACCACAGGCTGCGCCACAGCCAGTTCCCCTTGGCGGCGAGCCTGAACAGGCGGTGCAGGCCGAGGGCGTACCACAGCCGCGGCAGCTTGAACAGCCACAGGTCAGCCAGCGCGCGCAGCGTGTGGCCCAGTGCCGCACCGACGTGCGAAAAGGCCAGACTGTTGTAGAACCACGGATTGCCGAGCGGCCGGCTGGCGGTGACGTCTTCGTATTTGAAGCGCGCGGTGTAGCGCACCAGCGGGCGGAAAACCAGCTGATCGAGCAGCACGATGTTGGCGGCCAGCGCGACGATCGCATACAGGATCGCCGGCACGTTCTGCTGCGCCAGCGCTTCGGCGATATAGGAGCCGACGCCGGGCAGTTCGACCGAGCGATCGCCGACCGGAATGGCTTCGGAGGCCACCAGGGCGAACCAGGCGGCGGATTGCGACACCATGGCGTTCCACAGCAGGCCCGGCACCGAATAGATGAACTCCAGCCGCCAGAAGCGTTGCCACGGGTTGTAATTGAAGCTGCGGGCGGCTTCATCCAGCTCCTTGGGCACGATGCGCAGCGTCTGATACAGCGTCAGCATCATGTTCCAGGCCTGGCCGGTAAACACCGCGAAGATGGCGGTGCACTCCAGCCCCATCACGCTGTGCGGGTAGAGGTTGAGAAAATACACGGTCGTGAAGGTCAGGAACCCTACCAGCGGCACCGACTCCATAAAGTTGACGAAGGGCAGGATCACCCGGCGCAGTGGCGTATAGCGCGCGGCCAGCACGGCGAATACCACAGAAAACAGCAGCGACCAGGCCATGCCGAGGAGAAAGCGCATGCTGGTTCTGAGCGAATAATAAAGCAGGTTCCAGGCATCAAGACTAATGGCAGAGACGTTTTGTTCATTGAAGTCACCGTGCATGTCACCCCAGGCACGAATAAAAAAGGCAATGAAAAAAACACCGATGGCGATAACGATAAAGTCATTTAAATAAGACTTTCTGAAAACAGATGTACCCCGGTTATTTTGCATAACGCAATACCTTATTTTTCCCATAAGAAATCCGTCGGCGCTCGGGGAATATGCCCGGCGGCACCAGATAAATACCGCTGTAGCGGTGAGACAGACGTTGTTTTCGCAGCGGGGCGATGGGTGGACCGGCAGAGTGGGAAAGGCCGTCAGAAGGGGAACGGTTGCCGCATTCCGTGTCTTTCAGAATGCAACGCGGATGGCATTACTGAAAGACGCCCAATAGCATTAGCGTAAAACTAAAACTTTCATCGCCCATGGGGCCCTCCTCGGTTTAAATATGGCAGGGAGAGGGTAATGTTTTTCGCCAATAAAAAGCAATTGGCGCCGCGCGGTTTTTACGGTTGATGTGTAACAGGATAAATATTCATTTTTTAATCGCTATATCCGGAAAATAAAATAACGCATGGTGATGGCAATAAAGACGGTAAAAATAAATCGCGGCGAAATAAAACGGCGCGCCTGAAGGGTGCGCGCCGCCGTAAATCAATAAACCTGCCTGCCGTTGATGCCAGCGGGGAAAATGCCGGTGGCGAAAATATGCCCGTTGGCCTGGATCTGGTCGTCGGGCAGCATCTCCAGCGGGAACTCGGCGGCCAGGCAGCTGAGAAAGGCATTGCGATCGTCGGTGGTGGTAAAGCCAATCAGATCGTAGAACAGCAGCGAGGCGATCAGCTGGCGATGTTCCGGGATGCGCCGCAGCAGCGCCGCCGACGGGAACGGCAGGTGGAAGAAAAACGCGCAGGCGTTAAGCAGCCCTTGCTCCTTCAGCGCCTGGGCGCAGGGCAGCAGCTGGTAGTCGTCGATGCAGACGGTATCGCCGGGGCACAGGTGCTCGCAGGCGATATCGGCAAACCGGCGGTTCAGCTGCCGATAGGCGCGGTAGTTTTCCGGCGTGAAGTGCGCCTTCTCCGGCTGGTTGTGGAACACCGGCCACAGGCCGTCGTGGTAATAGCCCTGATAGTGGCGGCGAAACTCCTCGATCGACAGCGGAAAGGTCACCTGATCGTAACCGGCGCGCTGCCGGCAGCTGATCGGGCGCTGCGCGAAATTCTGCACGTCGCCGTTCCAGCCGAGCCACAGCCCCGGTTCGGCATCGGTCGCCAGCGTCTGGCCGGCGCAGGCCAGATCCTTACCGTCGCACTGCTTGTTGGAAATCAGCACCAAACGAGACATGGGGGTCTCCTCATCAGTGAAGGGCGCGCAGGGCGTGTGCCGAACCATCGGCGCGCCAGGGTGCTTGCAGGGCGGGCAGCGTGACGCGCAGGCCGCGCAAGGTCGGATGCGCCAGGCAGCAGCGCGTCAGCCAGCTTCCCAACCCGACGCCGCGGTATTCGGCGCTGACGAACAGTTCGCTCACCGAGGCGAAGGTGGCGTAATCGGTCACCATGCGGGCGAAGCCGAGCAGGTGGCGCTTGCGGTACAGGCCAAAGCACAGGCCGTGGTGCACCAGGCGCTCGGCCGCCGCCCGATCCGGCAAGCTGAGAAAACGTTGGATCGCCTCGATATCCAACAACTGCCGATCGGTGCTGATATGAAAAACGCCTTTGCGCCAGCAGAGCAGCGGCTGCACGGGCGCCCGTTGCGGTTGCATATTCATGATTATCCTTAGGTTAATGAACCGGGGGTTACAGCATCCAGCCGAGTTCGGCGGCGGTGACCTGTTCCTCGAAGCGGCGCAGTTCGGCGCTTTTGCAGGTGTGCCACAGGGTGCAGAACGCCGGGCCGAGCAGCTCACGCAGCGGATCGCTGTGGCGGAACAGCGCCAGCGCCTCCTGTTGGCCGAGCGGCAAGGGCGCGGCGTTGTCGCTCTCGCAGCCGTTGGCGGCGGGCGGCAGCGGCAGCGGGTGTTCCAGCCCGTGCAGCAGGCCGCCGAGCATCACCGCCAGCGCCAGATAAGGGTTGGCGTCGGCGCCGGCCAGGCGGTATTCGATGCGCTGGTTGGCGCTGTCGGCGCAGGGCAGGCGCAGCGCCACCGTGCGGTTGTTGTGGCCCCAGGAGGCGCGCAGCGGCACGTGCATGCCGGGGCGGAAACGGCGAAACGCGTTGATGTTGGGCGCCAGGATCGCCATCGACGCCGGCATCAGCGCCAGCATGCCCGCCATCGCCTGCTGCATGTTGTCGCTCAGTTCGCCCGGCGCGCCGGTCAGCAGGTTCTCGCCGTGCTCGTTCTGCAGGCTGATGTGGAAATGCAGCCCGCTGCCGGCGGCGTGGGCGCAGGGCTTGGCCATAAAGCAGGCGTGCTGGTGATGTTGCTCGGCAATCTGCCGCGTCAGGCGCTTTAGCGCCATGATCTGGTCGCAGGCTTCCAGCACGCGCCGGCTGTGATGCAGATTCAGCTCGTATTGGCCGGAGGCGGCTTCGGCCACCACGCCGGTCAACGGCAGGTTTTGCAGGCGGGCGTGCCGTTCGATGTCGCTCAGCAGCGCATGGTGGCGCTCGGGCGCATCCACCGCGAAGCTCTGCGTCGGGCAGGCTTCCGCCTCGGTGGGGTGCTGCGGATCCTGCAGGTAGAACTCCAGCTCGGCCGCCACCACCGGGAAGCAGTTGCGCTCGTGCAGGCGCTTCAGCACCCGTTGCAGCACCACGCGCGGCTCCAGCTCGCAGGCGCCGCCGTCGGCATTTTGCATCGTCAGCAGCAGCTGGGCGTGGCGTTCAGGATCGCGCGCGCAGGGGCGCAGCGTGCCGGGCACCGGCAGGCACAAGCGGTCCGGCTCGCCCGCCCGCTGCCCCAGCCCGCTTTCTTCAATCACCCGGCCGTGCAGATCCAGGGCGTAGATCGACAGCGGGAAGTAACAGCCTTTTTCCAGCCCAAAGGCTTCGGCGATCGGCAGCCGCTTGCCGCGCAGCTGGCCGTTCAGATCGTGCAGATAAATATCCAGCTGCTCGGTCTGCGGATAGCGCTGCAGGTAGTGTTCCAGCTCTTTGTGGAAGGCGCGCGTTGGCGAAGCGGGCAGCTCCGCCAGCAGCGGATTGAAGCCGATGATATTAGAATGCATGGCGTGCTCCAGAACGACGACCGGTCACGGCCAGAGGCAGGGATAAACGCATGGGACAACTCTCTTGTGAGGCCATAGCGGCGATGTGAAAAGGGTATCTGCGGCGGCAAAAACTGTCTGTAAAAACGCCGTAACGTTAACGGAGCGTGGAATAAAAATGCCGTAAAGAGCGCGGCGGCGTTGGCGGGTTGGCCGCGCCGGCACGGTCTATACTGGCGAGACGGGCCGTTGAAGGAGATATAACGATGAAGAGAATAGGGCTGCTTATCGCCGCGCTGGCCGCGTTCAACGCCACCGCGTCTTCCCCACAGGCGTGGGCCGAGAGCGAAAGGGCGATGCGCGCCGCCTGCCTGAAAGCCAGCGGGCTAAAAAACGCCAGGGTGGAAGGGGCGATCGTTCACTACGGCGACGACGTCGGCTATTCGGCGCTGTTTATCGGCGGGCGCTATCCGCAGCCGTTTATGAAAAATAAGCCGGGCAGGGAGCTGTGCTTATATCAGCGCGCCACGCAGAAGGCGGCGGTGCAGGCGGTGGAGGGGAAATAAATAATTCCAGTCTCCTTACTGTAGCTGTATTTCCCCCTTGGGATTAATTCTTAAGTTGAATTCTTTCATGTGCTTACGCCTTTCCGTATCGTTATTCATCGAGACGCCGAGCAAGACTGAGTATTCTCCCGCAGCCCAGTTTACTTGCGGATAAGTGACGCATTGCCCTGGTTTCAGGTCAGGCAACGGAGTGACTTCTGGTGAGGTCCAGACGATATGCCATTGCTGTTGTTCCTGTCGTGAGACGATCACTCCCCAGTTTTGCAGGCTGTCGCCGCTGCGAACACTGTTGATAGGCACGGCAAAGCAAGGTTGGTTGTCTTTTAGCGAGACATCCAACGGACGGTACCAGGGGTGAGTGGATTGACAGCCATTCAGTAGCAGTGCGCATAGCAAAGAGAGATAAAATCGATGTTCATCGGCCGTAAGTTTTCTGGCGTTTCCGTGAGTTGTGGCCATGGTTTTAATCCGTTAAAACATGAAAAAAACACCATAGCGAAAGTTCAGACATCATTAACCCACTTTGCCACAATCTTTTGCGTTCGCTCACAAGACGGAAAGGTAAAGGAGTTTTGGATTCAATTCATTGATTGAGATAGAGAATGATTTTGTTATTTTTATATTCATTCATTAATAAAAAGCCGGGTTGCGTGCTTTATTACCTCGCCAAATCCGCATGTTTTCTTCTCTGTCCGATGCTGATGTCGCTGTTCCCGTATCTCGTTGCATCCCATGTTCAAGTCGCAAGACGATAACCACCTTCTTTTTCGAGCTGCCGAACTGCAAGCACGTCGGGTTTACGGTCTAAGCGCGGGCTGCGCGCCACTCCCCGCCATTTCCCGTTCGATCACCGTCGCCAGCGCCTGCGCGGCGGAAGAGAGTTGGTGCTGCGCCAGGCGGATCAGGCCCACGCGCCGTTCGATGATCGGGCCGATCAGCGGCACGCAGACCGCCCCCAGCTCATCCATCTGTTGCTCGCACAGCGCCGGCACCGCGCTGGCGCCGAGGCCGTTGGCCACCATGCGCCCGACCGTCACCAGCTGGTGGCTTTCAAACGCCACCTCCAGCGTTCGCCCGCTGCGGGCCAGTTCCTGCTCCAGCAGCAGCCGCACCGCCGATGGCCGCTGCAGGGTGATGAAATCCAGCGTCAGCAGCTCCTTCCAGCTTACCTGCGCCTTGCGCGCCAGCGCCGAATCCTTCGGCACCACCGCCAGAAAGCGATCGCGGCACAGCGGGGTGAAGTGCAGGGTGTCGCTCGGCTCCGGCTCGAAGGCGATGCCCATCTCCACCCGCCCTTCGCGGATCATTTCAAACACCTGCTCGTTGATGACGTCGTGCACCGCCACGTTGATGCCGGCGTAACGATCGCGAAATGCCTTGAGGATCGGCGGCAGCGGGTTGCCGGCGAACGACGGCATGGCGGCGATCGCCACCTTGCCCATCTGCAGGGTGAAGCGCTGGCGCATCGCCTCTTCCGCGTTGTCCCAGTCCGCCAGCAGCTGGCGCGCCATCGGAAAGAAGGTTTCCCCCTCCGGCGTCAGCGTCACCCGGCGGGTGGTGCGCAGCAGCAGCGGCCCGCCCAGCGCGTCTTCCAGCCCACGGATCGCCAGGCTGAGCGCCGGCTGAGAAATATTCAGCCGCTCGCTGGCCTGGGCGAAGTTCAGAGTGTGAGCTACCGCTAAAAACGCGCGTAACTGTTTGATGCTCATTTTCATTTTGGTTTGCGTTAACTCTTTGTTAATTGTCGGTTAACGTGTGATTAATAAAAATTCTAAATGAATGCGGCATAAAAACAAAATTAACAAATCATTTTTGTGACCTGAAGATGCCCTCACGCAAGCCAGGGCATTTCGCCCTGCGCCGCAACATGCAGGGGCAACGATATGGCAGGGCTCGACAAACGCGTCGGCAGCTACCAGGAAGCGCTGGCAGGCCTGACGGACAACATGACGGTGCTGGCGGGCGGCTTTGGCCTGTGCGGCATCCCGGAAAATCTGATCGAAGAGATCCGCCGGCGCGGTGTGCGCGGGTTGACGGTGGTCTCCAACAACTGCGGCGTCGACGGGTTCGGCCTCGGGCGGCTGCTGGAAACCCATCAGATCCGCAAGGTGGTGGGATCTTACGTCGGCGAAAACGCGCTGTTCGAGCAGCAGGCGCTCAGCGGCGAGCTGGAGGTGGATCTCACGCCGCAGGGCACGCTGGCGGAGAAGATCCGCGCCGGCGGCGCCGGTATCCCGGCGTTCTTCACCGCCACCGGTTACGGCACGCCGATCGCCGAAGGCAAAGAGGTGCGCGAGTTCAACGGCCGCCCTTACATCATGGAAACCGCCATCACCGGCGATTTCGCCATCGTTAAGGGCTGGAAGGCCGATCACTTCGGCAATGTCATCTACCGCCACACCGCACAGAACTTCAATCCGCTGATGGCGACCGCCGGGCGTATCACGGTGGTGGAAGTGGAAGAGATCGTGGCGCCGGGCGAGCTGGATCCGGCGGCGATCCACACCCCCGGCATCTACGTCGATCGGCTGATCCAGGGCACCTTCGAGAAGCGTATCGAACAACGCACCCTGCGGGCATAAGGAGAATTCGCATGCTTACCCGTGAACAAATGGCGCAGCGCGTGGCGCAAGAGCTGAGGGACGGTTACTACGTCAACCTGGGCATCGGCATCCCGACGCTGGTGGCCAACTACGTGCCGGCGGGCATGGACGTGATGCTGCAGTCGGAAAACGGCCTGCTGGGGATGGGCGAGTTCCCGACCGAGCAGCAGCTGGACGCCGACATGATCAACGCCGGCAAGCAGACGGTCACCGCGCGCCTCGGCGCGTCGATCTTCGATTCGGCGCAGTCGTTCGCCATGATCCGTGGCGGCCACGTCGATCTGACCGTGCTGGGGGCGTTTGAAGTGGACGTCGAGGGCAACATCGCCTCGTGGATGATCCCCGGCAAGATGGTCAAGGGTATGGGCGGCGCGATGGATCTGGTGGCGGGGGCGGAGAACATCATCGTGGTGATGACCCACGCCTCGAAGAGCGGCGAGTCCAAGCTGCTGCCGCGCTGCACGCTGCCGCTGACCGGCGCCAACTGCATCCGCAAGGTATTGACCGATCTGGCCTATCTGGAAATAGAAGACGGCGCCTTCGTGCTGCGCGAACGCGCGCCCGGCGTCAGCGTGGCGGAGATTGTCGCCAAAACCGCCGGCCGGCTGATCGTGCCGGAGCAAGTGCCGGAAATGCGTTTCTGAGACGGAGGTGAATGTGCAACAACGTGAAGTGGTGATCGTGGCGGCGACGCGCACGCCGGTCGGCAGTTTTCACGGCGCGCTGGCGCCGTTGACGGCGGTGGAATTGGGCACGGCGGCGGTGCAAGGGCTGCTGGCGCAAAGCGGGGTGGCGCCGCAGCAAATTGATGAAGTGATCCTCGGCCAGGTGCTGACCGCCGGCTGCGGGCAGAATCCGGCGCGACAGACCGCGCTGAATGCCGGGCTGCCCGTTACGACGCCGGCGCTGACCATCAACAAGGTGTGCGGCTCTGGTTTGAAGGCGGTGCATCTGGCGGTGCAGGCGATCCGCAGCGGCGACGCCGACGCGGTGATCGCCGGCGGCCAGGAGAGCATGAGCCAGTCGCCTTACCTGATGGCCGGCGCGCGCGCCGGTCTGCGGCTCGGCCACGCGCAGATGGTAGATAGCGTGATCCACGATGGCCTGTGGGACGTGTTCAACGACTACCACATGGGCATCACCGCCGAGAACCTGGCGGAGAAATACGCCATCAGCCGCGCCGAGCAGGACAGCTTTGCGTTGCGCTCGCAGCAGAAGGCGCAGGCGGCGCAGCAGGCCGGGCGTTTCGCGCAGGAGATCACGCCGGTGACGGTGCCGAAGCCGAAGGGCGAGGCGCTGCTTGTTAAGCACGACGAACAGCCGCGCGACACCAGCCTGGAGGCGCTGGCGCGGCTGCGCCCGGCGTTTCGCAAGGAGGGCACGGTGACCGCCGGCAACGCCTCTTCGCTCAACGACGGCGCCGCCGTGGTGTTGCTGATGAGCGCGGAAAAAGCCGCTGAATTGCGTTTGCCGGTGCTGGCGCGCATTGCCGGTTACGCCTCGTCGGGCGTCGATCCGGCGATCATGGGCATCGGCCCGGTGCCGGCCGCGCGCCGCTGCCTGGAGAAAGCCGGCTGGCGGCTGGAGGAGGTCGATCTGATCGAAGCCAACGAAGCCTTTGCCGCGCAGGCGCTGGCGGTGGGCAAAGAACTGGGCTGGGAAGCGGAGCGGGTCAACGTCAACGGCGGAGCGATCGCGCTGGGGCATCCGATCGGCGCGTCCGGCTGCCGCATTTTGGTGTCGCTGCTGTACGAAATGCAGCGCCGCGGGGTGAACAAGGGGCTGGCGATGCTGTGCATCGGCGGTGGGCAGGGCGTGGCGCTGGCGGTAGAGCGCCCGTAAACAACCGAGGAGGGCACGATGCAGTCATCTGACTATGCGGTACTGGGCGCCGGATTGATGGGGGTGGGCATCGCCACCCACTTTATTCGCCACGGCCATGAGGTGCTGCTGTATGACCCGGATCCGCAGCGCCTGGCGGAAGCGCCGGCGGTGGCGAGCGGCATTCTGGCCGAGCTGAGCGACGTCGGGCAGTTTGATAACGATGAGCGCGACGCGGCGCTGGCGCGGCTGCGCGTGACCGGCGATCTGAATGACGTGGCGCGCGCCCGGCTGCTTATCGAGGCGATCCCGGAACGGCTCGAGCTGAAGCACGCGCTGTATGAACAGTTGGAAGGGCTGATCGCCGACGACGCGGTGATTGCCAGCAACACCAGCGGCCTGCCGCCGGACGAGCTGGCGGCGCGCATGACCCACCCGCAGCGCCTGCTGATCGCCCACTTCTGGCACCCGCCGCACCTGATCCCGCTGGTGGAGATCGTACCCGGCCGCGCCACCGATCCGCGCCATCTGGCGGCGGTGCAGGTGCTGCTCGTCGGGATGGCGCTGGAGGCGGTGCTGCTGGAGCGCGCCGCGCCGGGGTTTGTCGGCAACCGGCTGCAGTTTGCGGTGCTGCGCGAGGCGCTGCACATCGTCCACAGCGGCATCGCCAGCGCCGAGGTGGTGGATCAGGTGATGCGCGCCTCGCTGGGGCGGCGCTACGCGATGGTCGGCCCGCTGGAGGCCGCCGACATGACCGGGCTGCCGACGGTGGCGGACATCGCCCGCCACCTGTTCCCGGAACTGGCGACCGGCGACGAGATGATGGCGCTGGTGGAACAGCGGCTGCAGCGCGGCGATACCGGCCAGCGCAGCGGCCGGGGATTTTATCTTTGGGATGACGCACGCAGGGAACGCATTCAACGGCGACGGGCGCATCAGCTGCGCTTTGCGCTGAAACCGTAATTTCGCACTCCGTACCTGACAATAACAACAACCACCCCAATGGATTTCTGGTTGCAGCTAGGCGGCAAGCGATTGAATTCCCAGGAGATTACTTAAGTAAGTGACTGGGGAGAACGCACGCAGGCAACAACGCTGCGGCACGAAAGACGCAGGGGAAAGAGGTGACCGATGAGCGTTTTGATTGCCCTGGCAGCACTGGGATTACTGATGCTGGCCGCCTACCGCGGCTACAGCGTGATTTTGTTCGCCCCGATCGCCGCGCTGGGCGCGGTGCTGTTGACCGATCCCGGCGCGGTGGCGCCGACCTTCACCGGGCTGTTTATGGAGAAGATGGTCGGTTTCGTGAAGCTCTACTTCCCGGTGTTCCTGCTGGGGGCGGTATTCGGCAAGCTGATCGAGCTGTCCGGCTTTTCCCGTTCGATCGTCGCGGCGGCGATCCGCATTCTCGGCCGGCGTCACGCCATTCCGGTGATCGTGCTGGTGTGCGCGCTGCTGACCTACGGCGGGGTGTCGCTGTTCGTGGTGGCGTTCGCGGTCTATCCGTTCGCCGCCGAGCTGTTCCGCCAGAGCGGTATCCCCAAGCGGCTGATCCCGGCCACCGTGGCGCTCGGTGCTTTCTCCTTCACCATGGACGCCCTGCCGGGCACGCCGCAGATCCAAAACATCATCCCGACCAGCTTCTTCGGCACCAATGCCTGGGCCGCGCCCTGGCTGGGGCTGATCGGCTCGCTGTTCATCATCGCGGTCGGTCTGCTGTATCTTGAACGCCAGCGGCGCAAGGCGCAGCTGAAGGGAGAAGGGTACGGCACCGATCTGTTGAACGAGCCGGAAACCCCGGACGACATCAACCTGCCGAACCCGCTGATCGCCATCCTGCCGTTGATTTTGGTCGGGGTATTCAACCTTGGCTTCACCCATTGGATCCCGCAGTGGTACGGCGCCAGCCACGAGCTGACGCTGCCGGGGCTGGCCAAGCCGATCGCCACCGACGTGGCGAAGATCACCGCCATCTGGGCGGTGGAAGCGGCGCTGGTGTCGGGTATTCTGCTGGTGGTGGCGTTCGGTTTTCGCAATATTCGCGGCCGGCTGGCGGAAGGCAGCAAGACGGCGGTCGGCGGGGCGATTCTGGCGGCGATGAACACCGCCTCCGAATACGGATTCGGCGCGGTGATCGCCGCGCTGCCGGGCTTTTTGGTGCTGTCGCAGGCGCTGTCGGCGATCCCCAATCCGCTGCTGAACGAAGCGATCAGCGTCACCCTGTTGGCCGGCATCACCGGGTCGGCCTCCGGCGGCATGAGCATCGCGCTGGCGGCGATGGCCGATAATTTTGTGGCCGCCGCCCACGCCGCGCATATCCCGCTGGAAGTGCTGCACCGGGTGGCCTCGATGGCCAGCGGCGGCATGGACACCTTGCCGCACAACGGCGCGGTGATCACCCTGCTGGCGATCACCGGCCTCAGCCACCGGCAGGCCTATGGCGGCATCTTCGCCATCACCCTGATCAAGAGCGCTGCGGTGCTGTTCGTGATCGGCGTGTTCTACCTGACCGGCATTGTTTAAAGGAGCGATACCATGAGTGTACAAGGCAAAACCGCGCTGGTGACCGGCTCGACCAGCGGCATCGGCCTCGGGATAGCGTCCGTGCTGGCCGCCGCCGGCGCGCGCGTGATCCTCAACGGCTTCGGCGACGTGGAGCAGGCACAAGCGCAGGTTGCGCAGCTGGGCGCCGCGCCGGGGTATCACGGCGCCGATCTCGGCGATGCGGCCCAGATAGCGGACATGATGCAGTATGCCGAACGCGAGTTCGGCGGCGTGGACATTCTGGTGAACAACGCCGGCATTCAACACGTGGCGCCGCTGGATCAGTTCCCGGTGGAGAAATGGAACGCCATCCTCGCCATCAACCTGTCGGCGGTGTTCCACACCTGCCGATTGGCGCTGCCGGGGATGCGCGAGCGCAACTGGGGGCGCATCATCAACGTGGCGTCGGTGCACGGGCTGGTGGCGTCGAAAGACAAGTCGGCCTATGTGGCGGCCAAGCACGGCGTGGTGGGGCTGACCAAGACGCTGGCGCTGGAGACCGCGCGCACGCCCGTCACCTGCAACGCCATCTGCCCCGGCTGGGTGCTGACGCCGCTGGTGCAGCAGCAGATCGACAAACGCATTGCCGCCGGGACAGACCCACAGCGGGCGCGCGATGAGCTGTTGGCGGAGAAGCAGCCGTCGCAAGAGTTCGTCACGCCAGAGCAGCTCGGCGAGCTGGCGCTGTTCCTGTGCAGCGATGCGGCGGCGCAGGTGCGCGGCGCCGCCTGGAACATGGACGGCGGCTGGCTGGCGCAGTAGTGAATTCTCTTTCCCGGAGCGTGCAACGCGCTCCGTCGTTATTTCCCGCCTTCAGTTAATTCCCCTGCGTGACGGTTTACCTGCGGCAATAATATTTATTTGTTATTTGCTATCTTTATTCCCAGATAATCACGCCGGTTTATTTTGGGTGAAACGTGCGGATTGGTTTATTTCGTGCTGCGATTATTACATTATTTTTCTCTGCGTTACAGATGAACACGTTTTTGCTGAAATTAAATCCAACCTGAAATAATGGCAGGTTATGGCGTGAATTTTTATATCTTGCGTGCGCTGTTCACATCGGGTAATTATTTCCGCGTGGCTTAAGACCACCGTGTTTATAACAATAATTTTTTTCGGGCAGGGGTAATAATGAGAAAAAATACAACGCCAATATTCATTGGCGGCGTCTTGCTGTCGGCGTTATCCGCCGGCGCACAGGCCGAGATCACCATTCTGGATAAAAACCCGCAGAGCAATGTGTTGCTGGCGCCGCTCAGTTTAAAGGTGGGCGGCAGCATTCGCCCCGAGTGGATCTTCAATAACGGCCCGGAGCCGGGCTATGACAAAAACGGCCACGACGGCGGCACGCGTTTTCGCTTCAGCGGCGACTATGCGCTGACGCAGAACACCTCGATCATCGGCTATTACGAGTGGGGCGTCGATCTGGCGCACGCGCTCAGCTGGGACGGGCACTATAACGAAGACGGCAAGCGTGACTATCAGCGCCAGCTGTACGCCGGTTTCAAAGACGATCGTTACGGCACCCTGACCTACGGCCATCAATACGGCATCTATTATTCGGTGGTCGGCATCAAAAGCGACGTCTGGGATAACGATGGCCACGCGGGCGGCACCGGCATCGGTATTTCCGGCGACTACGACGGCGGCAATAAACCGAAAAACAGCATCAAGTACACTAATGATTTCGGGCCGGTAACGCTGTACGCCAACTATTTATTGCCGGAAGACGATCTGCACACCGCGGATAACCTGATTTATCGCCGCAAGGGCGGGGGCGGGCTGGGCTTCGATTACAAGGTGACGAAGGATTTCACCTTCAGCGCGGCTTACAGTTATACCGACGCGAAGATCAAAGACAATCTGTACAACGAAAAGGATTATCACCAGCAGCTGTCCGGCACCGCGTTGACCTGGCAGCCGAACAACTGGTACATCGTCGGCACCGCCAGCTACTACAAAGACTATGTGCCGAGCACCCGCCAGCGCACGCTGTCGCACTTCTTCGCCGGTGACGGCTACGGGTTGGAAGGCTTCGTCGGTTACACCTTCAATATCGACAAGCCGTTCCTCAAATCGATCCAGCCTTACGTGGCGGCGGACTCGCTGCGGCTGAAGGGGGACGAGGCGTATCACGCCAACCACGTTTACCTCGGCGCGGGCACCACCATCGGTTACGGTCTGTCGGTGTATGTGGAGCGCACGCTGGCCAACAGCAGCGACAACGAGCCGGACTCCACCTGGATTACGGTGTTCTACGACTTCTGATTTTCACCTGCTCCAAGCCGGCGCCTGCGCCGGCTTTTTCACATGGTAATTGCGCCGCCCAGGGTCTCTCCAGAGGCGTTGCGCTCCGCCAGGTAGCGCGCCGGCGGTTTGCCTACCGCCTTTCTGAACATGGTGACGAAGCCGCTGGCGCTCTCGTAGCCCAGATCCAGCGCCACCGTCTGCACACTCTCGCCCTGCGTCAAGCGCTGCAGCGCCAGCATCACGTGCAGCTGGCGCCGCCAGTGGCCGAAGCTCATGCCCATCTGCTGTTGCAAGGTGCGGCTGAGGGAGCGCTCGCTCATGCCGATGCGCTGCGCCCACTGCCCGAGGGTGGATTTGTCCGCCGGGCAGCTCAGCATGCCTTCGGTCAACTGCCGGATGCGCGCGTCGTCGGATACCGGCAGGTGCAGATTTTCGATCGGCGCGGCTACCAGCTGATCCAGCAACACCGCCGTCAGGCGCCCTTCGGCGCCCTGTTCGTCGTAGAGCGGTTCGAAGGTGGTGGCCTGCAGCAGCAGTTCGCGCAGCAGCGGCGAGACCGACAGCGTGCAGCAGTTTTGCGGCAGACCGGCGGCGGCATGTTGATCGACGAACAGGCAGTAGGCCTCGGTGGAGCCGGCGCCTTGGGCGTTGTGCAACACGTTGCCCGGCATCCACAGTGCGCACTGCGGCGGCACCAGCCACAGCCCGTTTTCCACTTCGCAGCGGATCATGCCGCGCACGGTGTAAATCAGCTGCGCCTTCTGGTGGCGGTGCGGCTCGACTTCCCAGTCCTGCTCGAGGGTCGAACCTTGCAGGGCAAACAGCGGGCGCGGCACCTGATCGATATCCAGACAGCGGCGGGGGATTTGTACTTTCATGAGAATAATTCTCAATTTGGCGGAATTGAAAAGTATTATGTCCTGATTGCGCAATGTGGTCTAGCGCCGGTGCCGATAAAGTAAGCGCCAGTCCTAAACCCTTTCCTGAGGAAACTGATTATGTCATTGGATACCGCCGATTTTCCGCTGGTATGGATGCGCCAAAACGGGCGCGATACCCAGGCCGAGCTGGCCGAATTCAGCGCGCTGCTGGCGCGCGCCGAGCCTTTTGTCCTGATGACCGACCGCAGCGTCGGCGATGAAGAAGAAGAACACGATCGCGATGCCCGCACCCAGGTCGCGCTGTGGAAGCGCGATAACCGCGAGGCGCTGAAGCTGTGGGTGAAAGGCATGATCATGCTGGAGCCGGACGACGCCAAACGCGCGGCGGCGGAAGAGTTCGCCGAATACGGCGCCAAGTTCTGGGGCTATCCGGTGCTGGTGGCCGCCGATGAAGCCGCAGGCCGGGTATTGGCGCAGACGTTATTGTTAAAATAAGGGGAATACCATGCACCAGCAACAGGTGATTGAACAGCTGCTGGCCTGGATCGAGCAGAGCCTGGATCAGCCGCTGACGCTGGACGACATTGCCGCCAAGTCCGGCTACTCCAAGTGGCATTTGCAGCGGATGTTCAAGCAGCATACCGGCCATATTCTCGGCACGTACGCGCGCCGCAGAAGGCTGACCGCCGCCGCGCGCGAACTGCGCCTGACCGGCACCAGCGTGGCCTGCATCGCCGACACTTACCAGTTCGATTCGCAGCAGACCTTCACCCGTTGCTTCCGCAAGCAGTTCGGTCTGCCGCCGGCCAGCTATCGCCGCAGCCAGGATTGGTCGAGCTATGGCCTGCAGCCGCCGCTGCGGCTGACCGAAACGCCGTTGCCGCAGGCCGATATCGTGACGCTGCCCGCCATGCAGCTGGTTGGCCATACCCAGCGCCGCAGCTTTACGCTGGGGCAGTTGGCGGCCTCCAAGTGCGAGCTGCGCCGCCACGCCTGGCGGCAGCTGCTGCCGCCGCAGGCGCTGCCGGAGGTGGTATACGGCCTCACCAGCCTGGAGGTCGACCGGCAACGCCGGGGTAACCCGCGCATGGCCTACACCGCCGCTTTGCCGGACGAAGGGGCGATGGGGGAGCGGGTGACTATCGAACAGGGCGAGTATGCCCGCTTCACCTATCAAGGGCAGGAGGAAGGGTTACAAAACTTTATCGTCCGATTGTATGACACCGCGATGCCGCAGATGAACGCCATCCGTCGGCCGGGGCAGGATATCGAGCTTTTCTACCCGGCGCAGGAGGGCCGCTGCCCGCTCGGCGGCGCGGCGATCCGCTGCGAATATCTGATCCCGATCCGGCGGGTAGAAGCGTTGGCCGCCGCCAGTTAGGCGGCGGTTCTCGCAAAAAATCGCCTTCGTGGCGCTTCAGGTTACAAAAAATTGCGATATTACATCGGTAATGGTTCACACTTTGATTGATGTGCACATATAATGCGCATCCGGTCAAATCCCCCCTGTATTTCAGGCCGCAGCGCTTGGCTGCCGGCTGAAACCCATCGGGGTAAAAGTGGCCGTAGAAACCGATCCCCCTAATCGCCAGTGGCCTTGACCAACACGAAGATGAAAATGAGCATTCGCGCGTTATTAACCCTGTTTACGGCACTGGTTGCATTCAGCCAGGCTGCCTTCGCCGTCGTTTACCCGCTGCCGCCAAAAGACAGCCGTTTGGTGGGCGAAAATATCCAAATCACCGTACCGGAAGACAGCAAACTGCCGCTGGAAAGCTTCGCCGCCCAGTATCAGATGGGGCTGAGCAACATGCTGGAAGCCAACCCGGGCGTGGATCCGTTCCTGCCGAAGGCCGGCAGCACCCTGACCATCCCGCAGCAGCTGATCCTGCCGGACGCGCCGCGTGAAGGCATCATCATCAACAGCGCCGAGATGCGTCTGTACTACTACCCGAAAGGCTCCAACACCGTGGTGGTGCTGCCGATCGGTATCGGCCAGCTGGGCAAAGACACCCCGCTGAACTGGACTACCACCGTGCAGCGCAAGAAAGACGGCCCGACCTGGACGCCGACCGCCAAGATGCGCGCCGAATACGCGGCCGACGGCGAGATCCTGCCTGCGGTGTTCCCGGCCGGCCCGGACAACCCGATGGGGCTGTATGCGCTGTATGTTGGCCGCCTGTACGCCATCCACGGCACCAACGCCAACTTCGGCATCGGCCTGCGCGTGAGCCACGGCTGCGTGCGTCTGCGCGCCGACGACATCAAGTACCTGTTCGAGAACGTGCCGGTCGGCACCCGCGTGCAGTTCATCAACGAACCGATGAAAGCCACCGTCGAACCGGACGGCTCGCGCTACGTGGAAGTGCACAACCCGCTGTCGGCCAACGAAGAGCAGCTGCAATCCAAAGATCCGGTGCCGCTGACCATCTCCGCGCCGGTCGGCAAAGTACTGATGGACGCCGGCGTCAACCAGAGCGAAGTGGACGCGGCGATCAAGGCCCGTTCCGGTATGCCGGTGAAAGTGAACTGATTGCCTTCCGGCCTCAGTGAAAATGCCAAGAAGACGCCTGCGGGCGTCTTTTTTTATGCCCGTAAAACATGCTGTTGCGTGTGCGTGCGCAATGATGCCCCCAACGTTGCACTGAAAGAAGTCATTATGTGCGTCATCATGCAAATCGGGTTTCTCATGGTGGTCGTCATCAATGTTTAAAGCGATGCTGGCGGGGAGGAATGCACTGGAAAAGTGTCTCACTAAGTGCTACGTTTTTACGGGAAGCCCATCGCAATGCGTACATTTAAAACTTGTTGGTTTAGCAGGAAAGCTCGGGCTCACGGCATCACCGATAAGGCGTTGTGTCGGGCAGTAAAAGATGTGCAACGGGGTTTGGCTGCAGATTTAGGCGGTGGCGTATTTAAAAAACGTCTTAATCATAATCGCGACCGCGCGTTGGTATTAGCGAAAAATGGTCGGCACTGGGTGTTTGTTTTTTTGTTTGCCAAGCAGGCCCAGACCAATATTACAGGGGCAGAATTACACGCTTTTCGCAAGTTAGCGATGCAGTTTGGCGCGTTGAGCGACGACCAGGTCGAATCCCTGGTTGTGAAAAAAGAATGGGTGGAGATTTGCCATGAAGCAGGAAAAAACGTTTCGGAGTCAGGCCTTTGAGGCGATTCACAGCGCCGCTGAAGGATTGCATCGTGCTGGCGCCATTTCTCTGGAAACCCTACGCAGTTTTGATGAGTCTTGCCTTGCTCCGGTCGAGATGTTGCAGCCCCAGGAGATCAAAGCGTTGCGCGAGCAGTTACGTTTAAGCCAACCGGTTTTTGCCCGTTATCTGAATACCAGCGTGTCGACCATACAGAAATGGGAGACGGGGGTGAAACGGCCGGGCGGCGTGTCGCTTAAGCTGCTTTCGATCGTACGCAAGCACGGGCTTGAGGTCTTGTTGTAGTGACCGTTTGGGCTGTCACTATTATCACATTATCCCCTCTGGCTTTGGTTCTCTGAAATGCCCGCCTCGCAATTATTCCAATAAAAACTATCGCTAATTAATAAGTTATATCTCTTCCGTTATCGCCTGCCATTGAAAAAATTCTCGCAAAAAATCCACACTGTGAAAATAAGATCACACAAGCGTAACAAAAGGTAAACAAACCCCTCCTATATTGGCTGCTTCGCTTTTGGGAGGGAGTGTCATGCGTAACTGGAACGAACCGAAAAAGAACAAAGCGCACATCGAACTGATCCCGATGATCGACGTGATGATGTTTTTATTGGTGT
This sequence comes from Serratia sp. CY31944, assembly GCF_052169175.1. Lineage (NCBI taxonomy): Bacteria > Pseudomonadati > Pseudomonadota > Gammaproteobacteria > Enterobacterales > Yersiniaceae > Serratia > Serratia sp. CY31944. Next base: position 322,707 of record NZ_JBJNLG010000002.1, on the reverse strand, counting down.
TTTTCGTCTTGATTAGCCTGAACGTCATTCCTGCGCTCGGGCTGAAAACGCAGCTGCCGTCCGCCGGCAGCGCGCAGCAGCTGAAGCCGCAGAAGAAAGCGATCATCACGCTGGGGGCCGACGAACAGCTGCAGCTGGATGGCCAGCCGATCGCGCTCGACGCGCTGGTCAACACGTTGAAGCAACAGCAGCAGGCCAACCAGACCACCACCATCATCGTCAACAGCGACAAGGGCGTGGCGGTCGAGCGGCTGGTGGCGGTGATGGACAACCTGCGCCAGGGCGGTTTCTTCTCCGTCTCCATCGCGACACGGAAGCTGTGACATGTATCTGCTCTATCGCTCACGTCATCTTTTCAGCTGGTTGCCGGCGCTGATTGTCGCCGGTTGCCTGCTGTTCGCCAGCCAGCAGGCGGCGCTGAAGATCCAGCCGCGCTACGACGAAACCGCCATCGAACTGGCGCTGGTGGAGCCTGAACCGGCGCCTGAACCTCAACCGGAAACGCCGCCGGAGCCCCAGCCAGAACCGCCGCCGCCCGAGCCGGAGCCGATCCCCGAACCGGTAGTGCCGGCGCCGGAACCGATCGTGGAAGCCAAGCCGGTGCCAAAACCGCAGCCGAAGCCCAAACCCAAACCGGTGAAAGAGAAAGCCAAACCGGTAGATAAGCCTAAACCGACGCCGGCGCCCGCCGCCCCGCGCGCGCTGGTCAGCAAACCGGCGGCGCAGCCCGCACCGGCCGCCCCGGCGGCGCCGAAGGTGAATGCGCAGGCGATCGAAAACGGCTATCTGCTGGCCTTGCGCCGCGAGCTGGAACAGCGCAAGCGCTACCCAAGCGGGCGCCAGGCCTCGCTCGAGCGCCCGCAGGGCAACGTCGAAGTGTGGCTGGAGGTCGATCGCAGCGGGCGGGTGCTCTCTTCCGGCATCGCCAACAAAGCCGCCAGCATGCTGCTGAACCGCGCGGCGATGAGCAGCCTGCAAAGCATCAGTTCAGTAAAGCCGTTCCCGAGCGAGGCGTTCGCCGGGCAAACAACCAAAAGATTTACCGCGACGTTCAATTATCAGGCGCCTTAGCGCAAGGGTTAATCGTTTGATTTTTATGGGATGCACACAATGAAATCGTTTAATCGTTCTGGGATCTATCTGGCGGTGATGTCGGCGATGCTGCCGGGCGCCGCGCTGGCGGCCGACGCCACCGATGTCGGCACCATCAGCGTCAAGGGGCAGTCGCTCGGCGGCGGCATGATGGTGCAGGATGACAGCGCCAAGGCTCGCTCCACCGTCACCAAAGAAGCGATGGATAAAATGCCGTCGGCGGCCAACGCCATCGATAAGCTGAAATACACGCCGGGCCTGAACGTCAACAGCAACGACGCCAGCGGCCTGAGCGGCGTGGACTACACCATGCGCGGCATGAACTCGGATCAGATCGGCCTGTCGATGGACGGCATCCCGATCAACGACTCCGGCAACTACGCGGTATACCCGAACCTGCTGGGCGATGCGGAGAACCTGGAAGAGGTGTTCGTCACCCAGGGCTCCTCCGAAGCGGACGGCCCGCACATCGGCTCCAGCGGCGGCAACATTGGCCTGGTGACGCGCCGCCCGGCGAAAGACTTCGGCGGTTTCCTCAAACAGACGCTGGGCAGCAATAACCTGAGCAAAACCTTCGCCCGTCTGGAGACCGGCGAATACAACGGTTTCAGCAACTGGATATCTTATTCGCACACCGAGGCGAAGAAGTGGCGCGGCGAAGGGCGCCTGTACTCCGACAAGTTCGAGATGAACTCGCTGTATGAAGACGGCAACGGCAACAGCAGCAATCTGGTGATGAAGTACAACCGCCAGAACAACACCAACTACAACACCCTGAGCAAGGCGCAGTTCCAAAACGATGGGCGTGGTACCGATTACGCCACCACGCCGGAGTACAACAGCAAAGGGCAGTTGAACAAGTATTACAAGATCGAACGCAACCCGTTCGAGAACTTCACGCTATCGTTCACCCAGAAACTGCAGCTGCGCGACGACCTGTCGCTGACCCTGCAGCCGTATTACTACTGGGGCAACGGCGGCAGTTTCAACGGCCAGACGGCATCGGTACTGTCCAGCACGTCGGACAGGGCCGGGCAGTATGACCTCAGCAACCTGCAGTCCAACACCTATTACCGCCCGTCGTGGACCCAAACCTGGCGGCCGGGCATCACCACCAAGCTGAAGTGGGACATCAACGAGCAGCACAGCCTGGATATCGGCTACTGGTATGAGCGTGCGCGCCAGCTGCAAACCCAGCCGTTCATCAGCATCAAGGACGACGGCAACCCGGCGCAGATTTGGGGAAAACCTGGCGGCTCCGATCAGGTGAAGGACGCCAACGGCAATACGGTGCAGGGGCGCAACCAGTACACCATCACCCCGGCGCAGAAGGTGTGGCTGCAGGATACCTGGTTCGCCACGCCGGACTGGACCTTCGTCGGCGGCCTGGCCTATCAGTATGTGGAGCGCAAAGGGGACAACCGCGGCAGCCTGTACAATGTGCCGGAGAAGCGCAAAGCCACCTATCATGAATTCCTGCCGAACTTCAGCGCCAGCTATAAGGTGAACCAGGAAAACCAGGTGTTCTACAACCTGACGCGCAACATGCGCACGCCGCCCAACTACGTGCTGTACAACGTCGGCGACTCGCTCAGCACCAAGCCTGAGCTAAGCTGGAACCACGAACTGGGCTGGCGTTTCCAGCAAGAGGACATGCTGCTGAGCGCCACGCTGTTTTACATGCGCTACAGCGATCGCCAGATCTCCACCACCAACGCGGCCGGCGACTACGAGATGATGAACATCGGCAACGTGGAGAACAAAGGGCTGGAGCTGGAGTGGAGCGGCCAGTTGCCGCATAACTTCAACTACTACACCTCGTATACCTACACCGAATCGAAGCAGAAGAACGATATCGTCAGCAACGGCGGGCTGCCGCTGCCGACCTCCGGCAAAGAGGTGCCGAACGTGCCGAAAAACCTGCTGAACATGACGCTGGGTTATGACGACGGGCTGTATTACGGCAGCGTCAGCGGCAAGTACGTCAGTGCGTTCTACGGCGATCTGACCAACGACGAGAAGATCGGTGGCCGCACGGTGTTCGATCTGGCGGCGGGCGTGCATCTGCCGGTGGACAAGAAAATTGTCAAAAGCGCCGCGCTGCGCTTTGGCATCAGCAACCTGTTTGACAAGGAATACCTGACCTCGGTGCGCACCACCACCTTCAACGCGGCGCCTTACGGCGGCGTGAGGGCCAGCACGCCGTATTACAACGTCGGCGAAGAACGCACCTTCAGCGTCTCGCTGGAAGCCACCTTTTAACTGAATGCCCCGCCGCCTGCCGGGCGGCGGGGAAGAGGAGCCCTGTATGGACGCCAATCTGTTGCACGACATTATTTTCTACGTGATGTACGCCGCGCTGGCGATTGCGCTGGTGATCATCATCGAACGCACGCTGTACTTCGCCTACACCCAGCGTCAGGCGCGCCGGCTGGAGCAGGCGCTGACGCCGGACGTGCGCCGCGCCGCCGATCTGCCGGACGAGCTGACCCAGCGCAACAGCCTGCCGATGACGGTGATCGCGCCGGTACTGGCGCAGAAACACCACGCCGGCGACCGCGAGGCGATCGGCGATCTGATCGACGCCCAGTACCTGCTGAGCAAGCCGCCGATGGCGCGCGGCCTGTGGCTGCTGGAAACCGTGGTCACCGCCGCGCCGCTGCTGGGGTTGCTGGGCACGGTGATGGGGATCATCGAAACCTTCAAGGCGCTGGCCGCCTCGGGGGTGTCCGAGCCGAGCCTGGTGTCGGCCGGGATGGGCACCGCGCTGTACGCCACTGGCCTCGGCATCGCCATCGCGCTGCTGTGCCTGGTGGCCAACAACTTCCTGCAGAGCCGCATGGAGCGCATCAACGAACTGCTGAAGGTGCTGCTGATCCGCGCCGGCCAACCGGCCAGCCGCCCGGAGAGCGGCAGCGGCGAACAATGGGTTGACAGCGGGGCGCCGCGCTATGCCTAATGGCCATCCAGTACGGCGGCCGCTCGGCCGCCTTTATACGGCATTGTGGGGCGGTTGTTTGTTGATGTTGAGCCAGAGCGCCGCGGCGCGTTTTGCTATTCCCGGCTATGAGCTGGTGTACACCGCACCGGTGGAAACCGCGCTGCAGGCCGACGATCTGCGTAACACCGCCGAGGTGTGGCGCGAGATGTTCGACGCGGCGAAAACCCGCATCGATCTGGGGCAGTTCTACGTGGCGAATCAGGACGGTTCGCTGCTGGACGGCGTGCTGCAGCACCTGAAGGCGGCAGGCGAACGCGGGGTGAAAATCCGCTTTTTGCTGGAAGAGAAGGGCCTTCGCATATCTACCGCCGAGACGCTGGAACAGCTGAAGGCGATCCCAAATCTGGAGCTGCGCATCATTCCTTACCAGAAGCTGAGCGGCGGCATTCTGCACGCCAAATATCTGCTGGTGGACGGCGAGCAGGCGTTCGTCGGCAGCCAGAACTTCGACTGGCGTGCGCTGGAACACATTCACGAAACCGGGCTGCGCATCAGCGACGCCAAGGTGGTGGGGCAGATTCAGGCGATCTTCGAACAGGACTGGCAGGCGCAGGCGCTGTTGGCGCAGGATAAGCCGGTGCCGGCGCTGCCCGATTCGCCGCCGACGGCGCAGCCGCAGGGCAACTATCTGGCGGCCAGCCCGCGCGCCTACAACCCGGCGGGGGTGATTGACTCACAGGCCGAGCTGCCGCGCCTGCTGGCCGGCGCCAAGCGGCGGGTGCGGGTGCAGGTGATGGACTACGCGCCGCTGTCGTTCGGCCCGGAACGCAGCCGCCCCTTCTATGCGGTGATCGACAATGCGCTGCGCAGCGCGGCGGCGCGCGGGGTGCAGATCGAGCTGATGGTGGCCAACTGGAACACCAAAAAGCCGGATATTGCCTGGCTGAAGAGCCTGGCGCTGGTGCCGAATGTGCAGATCAAGGTGGTGACCATTCCGCCGGCCAGCAGCGGCTTCATTCCGTTCGCCCGCGTCATCCACAGCAAGCTGATGACCATCGACGATGAGATTGCCTGGGTGGGCACCAGCAACTGGACCGGCGGCTATCTGGACAACTCGCGCAATCTGGAGCTGGTGATGCACAGCGCGGCGATGAGCGGGCGGTTGGACCAGCTGTACCAACAGCTGTGGAACAGCGTCTACGCCGAACCGTTGCGGCTGGATTACGACTACCCGCCGCCCAAGCCGGGCGGCGAATCCTGATGAGCAGGGCGCGGTTAATCCCCGCGCCCTGTGTTTTTTAGCGCCGCCAGCCGGCCTTCTCCAGCGCCGTCACCAGCTGCTCGGCGCTCAACCCTTCCACCCGGTGGCCGTTGCCGCTGACGGTATTGGCCGCCAGCAGCGCATTGACGATCGCTTCTTCCACTGCTTCCGCCGCCGCGGCGAACAGCGCCGAAATATAGTCGTTGTTCACCATGCGCAGCGGCGTGGTGAAGGCGCCTTTGTTGGCGTAGTCGGCGGGCGGCAGGCCGTCGTTGCCGGTAGCGAAGGCGATGAAAATGTCGCCGCTCGAATCCTCGGTGCCGCCGCCGGTGCGGGCGATGCCGATGCTGGCGCGCTGCGCCAGCCGCGCACACTGGTGCGGCAGCAGCGGCGCGTCGGTTGCCAGCGCCACCACGATGGAGCCCATGCCGGGATGCGGCAACTGCGGCGTGAACGGCGAGGGGAGATGCCCCAGATGCCGGCCTACCGGGTAACCGCCGACCAGCAGCGACTCGCGCTTGCCGTGGTTGGCCTGCACGATGGCGCCCACCGTCCAGCCGCCCTGATCGGCGGGCAAGCGGCGCGACGCGGTGCCGCTGCCGCCTTTGAATTCATGGCAGATCATGCCGCTGCCGCCGCCGACCGCGCCTTCCTGCGGCAAGCCGCCCCGGGCCGCCTGCTGCGCCTGGCGCACGTGCTCGGCCTTGACGTGAAAGCCGTTGATGTCGTTGAGCAGGCCGTCGAAGGTTTCCATCACCACCGGCATATTCCAATACACCGCGTTGTCGCCCGCGGGCAGCGTTTCACGCTCCAGCGCGATCAGCGCATCGCGCACCACGCCTACGCTGTGGGTGTTGGTGAAGGCGATCGGGCTGGTCAGCAGGCCCGCTTCGCGCACCCATTCCAGGCCGGTGGCGTCGCCGTTGCCGTTCAGCACGTGCACCCCGGCAAAGCAGGGCGCGTGGCGGGCGGAGCCGGGGCGCGGTTCGATCACCGTCACGCCGGTGCGCACGCTGCGCCCGTCCGCCAAATCGGCATGAATGCTGGCATGGCCGACGCGCACGCCGGGCACGTCGGTGATGGCGTTCAGCGGGCCGGGCGTGCCCTGTCCGATGATAATGCCCAGATCCTGAGCGCGCTGCGTCATGGTTATTCTCCTTCTATTGAGGGGGCGGCGAGGGGCGCCGGTTGGCGGCCGCGCAGATGGTTCAGCGCCAGCCCGAAGCCGATGATGCCGGCAATGATAATAAAGTCTTTCAGGCTGCTGGCGATCAAAATCGTCCACAGCACGTACAGGCAGCACAGCAGCACCACCACCACCGGCAGCGGCCACAGCGGCATCAGGTACGGGTGGTGGAAGTGGCGGCGACGGCGGCTGATCAGCGCCGCTACCGCCATGATGATGTACACCAGCAGCAGCAGGATCACGGTGAACGAGGTCAGCGATTCGAGATCGGAGCAAAACGCCAGCAGTGCCGACGGCACGCCGAACAGCAGGGTGGCGATCCAGGGGGTGCCGAAGCGCGGGTGGATGATTTTCAGCGCCCGGTTAAACGTCGGCAACCAGAAGCCGTCGCGTCCGCTGGCGAACATCATGCGGCTGAACTGCGCCACGATGGCGATGATGGCGTTGAACACCGACAGATAAATCGCGCCGCTTACCACCCGCGCCAGCGTCGGGCCGCCGAGCTGGGTGACCACATAGCCGACCGGATCGGCCTGTTTGGCCATCTCGGTCAGCGACGGCGAGCCGAGCAGCAGGGCGGTGAACGGCACCAGTTCCACCAGCACCACGATGACCAGCGTCAGCATGATCGCGACCGCCATCGGCCTGCCTTGTTCGCGCATGTCTTCCGCCATGTACACCGCCGCGCCGTAGCCGTTGTAGGAGAACAGCGCGACCCCGACCATGGCGACGATCAGCGGCAGCGACACCGGCGCCAGGCTACCTTGCGCGTCCAGCATCACCGGCGCGGTGAGGATCTCCGTGCTCTGATGCGGATGGCTGAAGCCGAGCCAGGCGATCAGCGCCAGCACCGCCACTTCCACCACCAGAAAGGCGCCGGTCAGCAGGGCGTTGGCCTTGATGTTGAAGATGGCGCAGATGCCGCCGACCAGCACGGTGAGCATGCCGGCGGTCGAGGCGTCGAACCGGGTGCCCAGCGCGGTATTCAGATAGGGCACTGCGCCGGTGGCCAGCACCGCCGGCACGAACAGCGAGGCGCTGAGGATAAACAGGTAGGTCTGCAATCCGCACAGGGTGCCGAACAGGCGCTTGATGATGCTGTACTCACCGCCGGCGCTGGGGTGTGCGGCGCCGAGCTCGGCATAGCACAGCGCGATGGCGGCGGCGACGCAGGCGGCGATCAGAAACGACAGAAAGGCGCCGCTGCCGGCGTTGGCGATCGCCAGCGGGGCGATGACGAAGATCGAACTGGCCGGCGTCACGCCGGACGCGGTGATCATCACCACGTCGAGGACGCTGAGATTGCCTTTGAAGGTGTGTTCAGGGGCGGACTCTTTCATGGGGAACTACTCCATTAACGCTTGGGTGAATTGTTGTTGCCGCCAGAAGGGCGGCTCTGTTGTCCTGCGTAAAGATGAAATGGAGCGCGTGGAAATACCGGGGAAGCGAACTTCCCCGGAAGGGACTTTTCGTTATGCTGGGATTACCCCTGTCCCGACGGGAAGCTGAAGCTGGCGCGCCGGGCATCGCCGGAGGCCGGCCAGCGCTGGGTCACGGTCTTGCGTTTGGTGTAGAACCTGACGGCGTCCGGGCCGTAGGCGTGCAGATCGCCGAACAGCGAGCGCTTCCAGCCGCCGAACGAGTGGTAGGCCACCGGCACCGGCAGCGCCACGTTGATCCCCACCATGCCGACCTGAATGCGGCTGGAGAAGTAGCGCGCCGCCTCGCCGTCGCGGGTGAACAGACAGGTGCCGTTGCCGTATTCGTGGGCGTCGATCAAGGCCATCGCCTCCGGCAGCGACGCCGCGCGCACCACGCCGAGCACCGGGCCGAAGATCTCCTCCTGATAGATGCGCATGCCGGGCGTCACGCGATCGAACAGCGTCGGGCCGAGGAAATAGCCCTGGCTGGGGCGGCCGTCGGCGCCGGTCACGCTCAGTTCGCGGCCGTCCACCAGCAGCTCGGCGCCTTCGGCTACGCCCTGATCGATATAGCCTTTCACCTTCTGATAATGCTGTTGGGTCACCAGCGGCCCCATGTCGTTGCGGTTGTCGCTGCCGGGGCCGACGCGCATGGCGGCCATCTGTTGCCGCAGCCCGGCGATCAGCGCTTCGGCGGTGCCGTCGCCCACCGCCACCACCAGCGGGATGGCCATGCAGCGCTGGCCGCAGGAGCCGAAGGCCGCGCCCATCAGCGCGCCGACCGCACCAGGGATATCGGCGTCCGGCAGCACCACCGCGTGGTTCTTGGCGCCGCCCAGCGCCTGCACCCGTTTGTTCTGCGCGCAGCCGGTGTGATAGATGTGCTCCGCCACCGGCGTCGAACCGACGAAACTGATCGCCTTCACGCGCCCGTCATACAGCAGCGTCTCCACCGCTTCGCGATCGCCGTTAACCACGTTGAGCACCCCCGGCGGCAGCCCGGCCTCCGTCGCCAGCCTCGCGATATACAGCGCGGCGGAAGGCACGCGCTCGGAAGGCTTCAGCACGAAGGTGTTGCCGCAGGCGACCGCCATCGGCCACATCCACAGCGGCACCATCGCCGGGAAGTTGAACGGCGTGATGCCCGCCACCACCCCCAGCGGCTGAAACTCGCTCCAGCTGTCGATGCCCGGGCCGGCCTCTTTGCTGTGTTCGCCCTTCAGCAGTTCCGGCACATAGCCGGCGTATTCGATATTCTCGATGCCGCGCTGCAGTTCGCCCAGGGCGTCGCTGAGCACCTTGCCGTGCTCGGCGGTGATCAGTTGGCAGATGGCGTCGGCGTGCTGCTCCAGCAGATCCTTGAGCTTCATCATGATGCGCGCGCGCTTCAGCGGCGGGGTGTCGCGCCAGGCGGGATAGGCCTGTTCGGCGGCGGCGATGGCGCGCTCCACCGTGGCGCGGTCGGCCAGCTGCACCTCCTGCGCCGATTGGCCGGTGGCCGGGTCGTAAACCGGCTGGCTGCGTTCGCCGCCGGCGGCGGGCTCGCCGTTGATCCAATGGGTAATGGTCATGGCTCTCTCCTTATTCGGTGGCGTTGAGGGCGTCGCCGACGGCGTTAATCAGCGCATCGATCTGCGCTTCGCTGCTGATGAACGGCGGCGCCAGCTGCAGGGTGTCGCCGCCGTAGCGCACGTAAAATCCGCTTTCCCAGCAGCGCATCGCCGCCTCGAAGGGGCGCCGCGCCGGTTCGCCCGGCCGCGCCGCCAGCGTAATGCCGGCCGCCAGGCCGATGTTGCGAATGTCGGCGACGTGTTTGGCTCCCTGCAGGCTGTGCACCGCGCGCTCGAAGTAGGGCGCCAGCGCCTGTACGCGCTCCACCATCTGTTCGCGCTGCAGGATGTCCAGCGTCGCCAGCGCGACCGCACAGCTGACCGGGTGGGCGGAGTAGGTGTAGCCGTGCGGGAATTCGAGCTGGTAGTCCGGCTCACCGCCGTTCATGAAGGTGTGGTAGATCTCCGGCCGCACCACCACTGCGCCCATCGGCTGCGCGCCGTTGGTCACCTGTTTGGCGATGTTCATGATGTCCGGCGTGACGCCGAACGCCTCGGCGCCGGTCATCGCGCCGCAGCGGCCGAAGGCGGTGATCACTTCGTCGAAGATCAGCAGGATGTCATGCTGGGTACAGATTTCGCGCAGGCGCTGCAGGTAGCCGACCGGCGGCACGATCACCCCGGCGGAGCCGGAGAAGGGTTCGACGATCACCGCGGCGATCGTTGAGGCGTCGCGCAGCGCGATGATGCGGTTGAGCTCTTCCGCCAGCTCCGCCCCCTGTTGCGGCATGCCGCGCGAAAAGGCGTTGCTGGCCAGCAGGGTATGCGGCAGGTGGTCCGCCTCGGCGCCGGCGCCGAACGTTTTGCGGTTGCCGGCGATGCCGCCGACCGAGATGCCGCCGAAGTTAACGCCGTGATAGCCCTTTTCCCGGCCGATAAAGCAGGTTTTGCCCGCCTGGCCTTTGGCGCGCCAGTACGCGCGCGCCATTTTCAGCGAGGTGTCCGCCGCTTCCGAGCCGGAGCCGGTGAAGAACACGTAATCCAGCCCTGCCGGCGTCAGTGCCTTGATCTTGTTGGCCAGTTCGAACGACAGCGGGTGGCCGAACTGAAACGCCGGCGAGTAATCCAGCGTCGCCAGCTGGCGCTGGGCGGCATCGGTGATTTCCTGCCGGCCGTGCCCCAATCCGCAGCACCATAATCCGGACAGGCCGTCGAAAATCTTTCTGCCGTCATGGCTGGTGTAATACGCCCCCGCGGCCTGAGTAATGATGCGCGGCTGCGCTTTAAAATTACGGTTGCCGGTAAAAGGCATCCAATGGGCCTCTAACCCTTCGGCATCGAGACTATTTAGCGGGTGATTTTCAGCGGCCATGTTTTCCTCCGAACAGGAAAATAAGAGCGATTAATGAAATAAACCGAGTTGTTAACGAATTGTTGTGCGAAATTGACTATGTACCGCTTGTTCTCTACTGTGAATAATCATATGTCGAAACTTACTTAAGGTTTTATGCAAGTAAAAAAGCGCGCGCTGTTAGGGCAATTGTCGGATATGGATCTGCGTTTGTTGCGGGTATTCAAGGCCGTGGTCGACTGCGGCGGCATGAGCGCCGCCGAACTGGAGCTGAACATCAGCCTGTCGACCATCAGCAAACACATCAAGGATCTGGAACAGCGGCTGGGTCTGACGCTGTGCCAGCGCGGGCGCGAGGGCTTTGCGGTCACCGACGAGGGGCTGTTGATCTACCAGGAAACGGTCAACCTGCTGGCGGCCACCGAGGCGTTCCGGCGCGGGGTGGACGAGGTGCACCAGCGCCTGGGCGGGCAGCTGCACGTGGCGATATTCGACCATACGGTCAGCAATCCGCAGGCGCAGATCGGCCGAGCCATCGCGTTATTCAGCGAGCGCGCGCCGGAGGTTTCTTTGCAAATGTACGTGGAGCCGATTAATACCATTGAGCGCGGCGTCATTGACGGGCAATTTCAGATTGGCGTTATTCCGATGCACCGCAGCGCGGAAAGTTTATCTTATCATTCGTTATTCAGTGAGAGGATGTTCTTATATTGCGGCGCGCAGCATGAATTATTTTCCGCCCCCCATGAAACATTAAATTGGGATCTGCTGCACAATTATGCCTTCGCCGGATTAGGCTACCATTCGCCGAATATGGAACTGAGCCTGCAGCAACATTTGCATCGCAAGGCGACGGGGTTCGCGCAGGAGTCGATCGCCACGCTGATCCTCTCCGGCAAATACGTCGGCTTTTTGCCGGATCACTACGCGGCGTTTTTCGTGGCGCAGAACCTGATGCGGGCGATCAAACCGGCGCTGTTCCGCTATCACTGCGAATACTCCAGCGTGCTGCGCCGCTCGCCGGTGCCGCAGCGGGTGGTGAAGCTGTTCCATGAGTGCCTGCTGGCGGCCCACGGAACAGCGTGACGCTTACTGCTCTTTCTTCTTGCCGAAGATCCTGATCAGCGCGCCGACCAGGATGCCGACCGCGATGCCGGCGAAGATCCAGCCGATGATGCCCATTTCCTTAACTCCTGCTAGTGCGTTGATCTGATTATACCCGTCATACTTGAAACTGCATCTGTGTTGGCTGCGAGTGCGTACGCCAGTCACTGACTTGAGTAAGCTCTTGGCGAGCCACCTCTTGCCGCCGGGATGCCGCTCCAACTATTTAGGGTAGAAATAGTCATTCGACGCGAAATGCCTCTTCGATCATCCGTTGCCGCTGCGCCGGCGCATAGTCGATCCAGGAATTCTTGCTGTTGGATTTGTCCAGCGCAACCGCCAGTTCCTGGCCGGAAATCGGCAAATCGTCCTGCCAGAACGGCGCGATGGCGTGGCGGGTGATGAAATCGGTCAGGTAGCTCTCCGGGCTGCCCTGCCAGTGCGGATACAGGCGCGCGGCCAGCTCGGCCATCAGCGCGCGTTGCTGCGGCTGTTCGCTGCTTTCCAACAGGGCGAGGAACGGCAGCAGCAGGCGGCCGCAGACCTGGCCGTGGTGGTAGTCGCGCAGCGCGCCGATCTCGCCGGCGATGCCGTGGATCACCCCCAGCCCGGCGGCGCTCAGCGTCAGTCCCCCGAGGTAGGAAGCCTGCATAATCGCTTCGCGCGCCGCATCGCTGCGGTTGAGCGCCGGCCAGGCCGCAAGGAAGTGGCGGATGCCGCTCAGCGACATGTCGCGCGTCATGGCGCCGGCGGTTTTCGACAGATAGGCCTCGAACAGGTGGGTGAAGGCGTCGATGGCGCAGTAGGCCAGCACCTTGTCCGGCGCGCCCGCCAGCAGCTGCGGATCGAGAATGGCGGTGTGCGGCACGAAGTTATTGTGGCGCAGCGAGGCCTTCACTTTGCTGACCTGAGTGTCGGTGATCACCGCGTTCTGCGTCACCTCGCTGCCGGTGCCGGCGGTGGTGGGAATGGCGATCAGCGGCAGGGTGGCGCCGCTGATTTTGCTGTCGCCCACCTTTTCCATATAGCGCAGCGTCGGCAGCGGATGCTCCACCAGCGCGGAGAACGCCTTGGCGGCGTCCAGCACGCTGCCGCCGCCGATGGCCACCACGCGCCGCGCCTGGCCGCGCCAGCGCGCCACCCAGGCGTCAATTTCCTGCGGTGACGCCTCGTGGCTGACGATCTCGGTGCCGATGAACAGTGGCGCCAGCGATTCGCGCAGGCCGGCGTACACCGGGCCGTTGAGAAAAGATCGGCAGCTGAACAGCAGCGTTGGCTGCGGATCGGCAAGCAGCAGCGGCGGCAGTTGCCGGATGCTGCCGTGGCCGAACCAGGTCTGGCGGTTGGCGATGATGTGGCTGACGGACATGAGGTCTCCTTGACGGCGTTGCAGGGCGCGATGCCACAGCATAAGCCAGCGGGCGCAGAGCGGCCACCGCTTTCCCCGCTGCGGCAACTTGTGAGTTGTTTAACATGTAAACGATCGCGTTCTTGCATTTCGGCGCGCCTGATGCTTTTTTTAACAGTACCGGCCGTCATGCGGCCAACCCCATCCGAAATTGGTAGATTGTTAATGTATTAATAATGGCGAGGCGGGTATGGATATTCAGGTTGAACGCTTGTCTGCGGTGATCGATGCGGTGGCCAGCCCGCGCTTTTATCCCAGCCTGTTGAACTGGCTGGAAGGTTTTTTCGCCTTCGACAACGCCATCGTTTATGCCTTCGAACGCGGCCGGCCGCCGCGCTGCCTGATCAAAACCGAGCGGGAAAACAGCGATGCGGTCAACCAGCTCTACCAACAGGGCGCCTATCTGCAGGATCCGTTTTACCGTGCGCTGAACGACGGCGGCGCAGGCGAGGTGCTCACGCTGCGCCAGCTGGCGCCCTGCGGGTTTTATCACAGCGACTATTACCGTAATTTTTATCGCAAGACCGGCTGGCACGACGAGGCCGGCGTGCTGCTGCAGCTGACGCCGGAGCGCGGGCTGGGGGTGTTCTTCGGCTCGGCGCGCCGCACGGTGGCGGTGCGCTACCCGCAGCGGGCGGATCTGCGCAGCGCGCTGACGCTGGTGAAAAGCGTGGCGCGGCTGCACGGCGAAGTGGTGGCGGCGCCGGCCGAGGCCGACACGGGGAACGACGATGGCGCGCAGGCGCGCTATCTGCTGACGCCGCGCGAGCGCGAGATTGTCGATCTGATCCTCGCCGGCTGCGGTTCGCAGCAGATTGCCGACCGGCTGTTCATCAGCCTCGGCACGGTAAAAAATCACCGAAAGAACATCTACGGCAAGCTGAACATTGGCTCGCAGGCCGAACTGTTCAGCCTGTTGCTGACCGCCCCGCAGCGCCGCAGCGCGTGAATGTATCGATCTATCCCCTATAGCTTTCAAGCTACAGCTAGGCGGCCAGGACGAGCGTCCCCAGGAGCTTACTTAGGTAAGTGACTGGGGTGAACGTCAGCAGCCAACAACGCTGTAGTTTGAAAGATGAAGGGGACGAATGTCCCTAAGGGGACATAGCGGCACGGCTGCCGGCTCCCGATAATCCGATGTCATGGCATAGGCAATCGGGAGTGCGGCAGTGAACAACGAAATCGAGTCCTTAACCTACTACGCGGCGACCAAAAAATACGATCTGCGCTTCCCGACGCTGGAAGAGGATCTGGACGTCGACGTGGTGATCATCGGCGGCGGCTTCTCCGGCATCAACACTGCGCTGGAGCTGGCGGAGAAGGGCATCACCAACATCGCCATTCTCGAAGGCCGCTATCTGGGTTACGGCGGCACCGGGCGCAACGGCGGCCAGGTGATGGCCGGCATCGGCCACGATCTGGAGAAGATCAAGCGCCACGTTGGCCCGGCCGGGCTGGAAACCATCTTCAAAATCAGCAACCTCGGCGCCGGCATCATCCGCGAGCGCATCAAGAAATATGACATCGACGCCGACTTCTGCTTCGGCTACGGCTATCTCGGCAGCAACGCGCGCCAGGAGAAGACCCTGCGCGGCTGGCTGAAGGAGTTCAAGGCGGTAGCGCCGCAGGAGGAGATTGAGCTCTATACCGGGGCGGAGGTGAAGCAGGTGGTGGGCTCCGACGCCTACACCTGCGCGCTGAAACACATGGGCGGCGGCCACGTGCATTCGCTCAACCTGCTGCTGGGCGAGGCCAAGGCGCTGAGCGGCTACGGGGTGAAAATCTTCGAGAACAGCAGCGTGCTCAACGTGGAGTATGGGTCGCGCATCACGGTGCGCACCGCCATGGGCTCGGTGCGCGCCAACAAGATGCTGTGGGCCTGCAACGGCTTCCTCAACGGCATGGAGCCGCAGATTTATCGCAAGACCATCAATACCTACGCCTTCCAGCTGGCCACCGAGCCGCTGTCTGACGATCTGATCCGCCAGATCAGCCCGATCCGCGGCGCCTACAGCGACATCCGCCCGGTGATCGACTATTACCGGGTGACCAACGAAAACCGGCTGCTGTTCGGCAGCGCCACCCGCCTGATCGAATACTTCCCGTCGGATCTCAAGGCCTGGAACCGCAACCTGATGCTGAAGGTGTTCCCGTACCTGAAAGACGTGAAGATCGATCTGGCCTGGGGCGGCCCGCTGTGCTGCAGCGCCAACCTGTTCCCGCAGATCGGCACGCTGCCGGATCGCGACAACGTGTTTTACGTGCAGGGCTACTCCGGCTTCGGCGTGACGCCGAGCCACATCGTGTGCAAGGTGCTGGCGGAAGGCATGAGCGAAGGATCCGATCGCTACGATCTGATGAGCTCGATCCCGCACGTCAACATCTTCGGCAAGGACAAGCTGCGGCGGGTGATGACCACCGCCGGTAAGGTTTGGCACCAGACATCCGGCTACTGGAAAGGCCGCCGTTAACCCTCAGAGGAGAATGACATGAAACCGTTACTGCTTAAACAACCGCTGCCGGAACTGCTGGAGATCGGCAGCGTCAGCAACCTGGGCGCCACGGTGATCGCCGGCACGCCGAGCGTCGGCGTGGCCAGCATCTTCGGCGAACCGACCGACAACCTGAACTGCGGCGTGTTCAGCTGCACCCGCGGCAGCTTCGTGATGGAATATCCGTTTGCCGAGCACGCCACGGTGTGGGAAGGCAGCGCGACCCTGACCAACGAACGCACCGGCGAATCGGTGCAGTATCAGGCCGGCGATTCCTGGTTCGTCGAGAAGGGCACCCCGGTGCGCTGGGACATCACCTCGGATCGCTTCGTCAAACACTACCTCGCCATCGTCGAGGGCTGACGCCGTCATGCCCCCCTCGGCCCGCTGAGGGGGAGCGCCTTAGCCTAACGCCCGCGCAATAAAATCGGTCACCCGCTTGAGGATCCGATCCTTATTGGTTTCGTTAAAGCTCTCGTGCCGCCCGCCCGCATTGATCATCCGTTCGAAATCGTCGCCGCGCAGACGATCGAGCGCAGTTTGCGTTTCGCTCATCAGCACCAGCCGATCGTCGTCGCCGTGGATCCACAGCGTGGGCAGCGCGCCGAAGCCCGGCCCGGCGTTGATGGCGGCGAGGATCCGCTGCATGGCGCGCAGGGTGGGGCGCTTGAACGGCCCGTGCCACACCAGCGGATCTTCCTGATACGCCGCGCCAACCGCCGGATCGCGCGCCAGGGTCGCGGTATCCAGCGGCGCGTCGGGGATCGTCGGCAGTTCGGCCAGATCGGAGATCGCCGTTCTGTCGCCAAGCAGCGGGCCGGACAGCACCAGCGCGCGCACCTCCTCGCCATAGCGCTGCACGTAGCGGGTGGCGATCATACCGCCCATCGAGTGGCCGATCACCACCAGCGGCAAGGTGGGGTATTGCTGCCGGAAATGGCTGACCACGCGCTGCACGTCGTCGACCACGGCGTCATAATCCTCGATCAGCACGCGTTCGCCCTGCGACAGGCCGTGGCCGAGATGGTCGGGGCCAAACACCCGCGCGCCCTGCGCCTGTAGCGTGCGCGCCACGTATTGGTAACGGCCGAGATGCTCGCCGTAGCCGTGTATCAGCAGCGCCAGATAGCGCGGCTGGTCATTTCCCCAATCATGCACGGCGATGTCGCCGTGACGGCCTTTGATAAAGCTGACGGTTTGTTCGGGCATCTTATTGTTCTCATGGTGGTAGGGTTGCCCTTCAGCGTAGCGGCTGGCGACGAAGTTGTCAGGGGCGCCGGGTGCGGCGCCCGCAGAGAGGGGGATTACAGGCCGAACTGGCGCGCCAGTTCGTCGAGCGCTTCGCGCTGGAAGCGATTAAAGGCGTCGCGCGGCTGCTGTTGCTGGATGAACGCCAGCAGCGGATCCTGCACTTCAGTGCGCACGCCGCTCAGCTGTTCCATTACCGCCAGCCCGCAGAACGGTACGTAGGATTCGGCGTAGCCGCCTTCGTGCACCATCACCAGTTTACCGCCGCACAGCCGGTCGGCGGCGTCCTGCACCAGCGCGGTCATGGCGCGGAAGCTGTCGCTGTGCAGCTGCATGCGCGCCAGCGGATCGAGGGCGTTGGCGTCGTAACCGCAGGCGACGATGATCAGCTCCGGCTCGAATTTTTCCAGTGCCGGGATGATGATGCGCCGCATGGCGTGCAGGTAGCCGTCGTCGCCGGCGCCAGCCAGCATCGGCACGTTAACGTTGCAGCCCGCCCCGGCGCCTTCGCCGCGATCCCGTTCGCCGGAATAGCCCGCCGGGAAGCAGCCGTCCTGATGCAGCGACAGCGTCAGCACGTCGCCGCGCTGCCAATAGATGTGCTGGGTGCCGTTGCCGTGGTGCACGTCCCAGTCTAGCACCGCTACCTTGCCGAGGCCGTAGCGGGCCTTGGCGCGCTCGATGGCGATCGGAATATTGGCCAGGAAGCAGAAACCCATCGATTGATCCGGCAGGCAGTGGTGGCCCGGCGGGCGCGACAGCGCATAGGCGTTATCCAGCTCGCCCTGCAGCACCGCCTCCACCGCCGCGCAGGCCAGCCCGGCGGAGAGTTTGGCAATTTCATAGCTGCCCGGCCCCAGCGGCGCTTCCTCTCCCAGCAGGCCGCCGCCGCTGTCGCTCACCTGTTTGAAACGCTGCAGGTAGTGGGCGGGGTGAATGCGCAGCAGGTCTTCTTCCGTCGCCGGTTCGGCGCTCAGCAGGGTGAGCTGGCGCGACAGGCCGGACACGTCCATCAGGTTCTTCATGCGCCGTTTGGTTTCCGGCGACTCGGCGTGGCCGGCGCCCGAGGGCGGTTGTACCCAGCCGCCGACCGGCAGGGTGGTGGCGTGCAGGCCGGTGCTGTGCCAGAAACAGCGTTCATCAAACAAGAAACCGGTTGTTCTTTTCACCTTTCTCCTCCAGTTATACGGCGCGGTGCGCGCGGTGAAGCCAGCGAAATCAACAGCAGCGACAGCAGCGCGCAGCCCAGCGCGCCGAACAGCAAGGCGTTGAAACCGCCGGAAGATTCGATCAGAGAGCCGGCCAGCGTCGGGCCGATGGCCATGCCGCCGCCGATCACCAGGTTGATGCCGTTCATCAGCTTGCCGTCGTTATCCAACCCGGCGACGCGCGCCAGAATGAACGGCAGCACGAAGGTCCAGGTGAACTTGAACAGCAGGGCCGCCAGGGCGAAGCGCAGCAGCAGGGGCTGGCCCGTCAGCAGCGCCACGCTGGCCAGCAGCAGGGCGTACCCCAGTACGATCGGGCGCCCGCCGCCGAAGCGCGCGCCGATCAGCGCCGCGGCCCCCGCGCCGACGATGCCGAGCAAGGTGGCGACGGCCAGCACCTGGCCGCTGTGGGCCGGCGACAGCCCGGCGCCGGCGGCGATGCCGCCGATAAAGGTCCAGACCGCGCTCAGGCTGATGTAAAAGGTCAGCACCGCCAGCACGGCGCACAGCTTGCGCGCCAGCGAGGCGGCGGGGCCGCTGCGGGCGGCGCGGGCAGCGGTGAAACCGTTGGGGAACGCCGGGATGAGCGGCAGGCAGCACAGCATGATGGCCGCCAGAATCAGGTAGACCGCCATCAGGCCGAAGTGCGCGAACAGCGGCGGCAGCACCAGCAGCCCGACCGCGCCCAGCACCAGCTGGCCGAGCACCCAGAAGGCATAGACCCGGCTGGGATTGGCGGTGCCGGCGGCGCAGGTGATGCACAGGATCATCAGGGTGCCGCCCGCCAGCGAGGCGATAAAGCGCAGCGGCAGCAGCAGGGTAAAATCCTGCGCCAGCGCCGAAGCCAGGTTGCCGGCGATAAACACCAGCGCCGACAGCGTAGCGACCCGCCGCCAGTTGATGCGCCCGATCCACCACCACGCCGGCAGCGTGGCCAGGCTCATGGCGCCGAGTTCGGTGGAGAACAGGTGGCCGATCTGCGCCGGGCCGAGCTGCCACTGCGCGGCGAGCTGGGCGGCCACGGCGGGGGCGGTCATCAGAATGCCCGGCGCGATGGCGGCGAAGACGATAATGGCGGTCAGCAGCCGCGGCGGGCAGGGGAGCGCCGCGCCGACGGCGGGCGCGGAAACCGAATCACTGGACATAAACCTTTTCCCCAAGCGTTGAGTGACGATGAAATATCCCGCCCGGCCCGATTGCGGGCAGGGGGAGGCCGCGCCATAAATGGCGAATACGTTTTGGCGTTATTTTCCGGCCGTCGGCAGCGGCGGCCGTTATCGGGCGTTAACCGTGGGCGAGAAAGCCGCCGGCGACCAGTTCGGTGCGGTTCACCACGTCGGTTTTGGCGAAAATATTGCGCATATGGGTTTTCACCGTGGACAGCGAAATACCCAGCTTCAGGGCGATGCGCTTATTGCTGGCACCTTCGCGCACCAGGTTGACGATCTCTTGCTCTTTGGCGGTCAGCATCTGCGCCTCGCCGTCGGGCAGCAGATCGCGCGTCGCCAGCTCGATCAGCGGCAGCACCGCGCGCAGGCGGCCGCGCTCCACTTCGGTAAACGGCGTATCGCGGATCAGCGATACCCCGGCGACGATGCGCTTGCGCTGGCGGATGAAGATCTCCGTCATGTCGCGCATGTCGTTCGGCAGCATAAAGTCGTGGTAATAGCGGCGGTTGCCGGCGATCGCCGCCGGGCTCATGCCGACCATGGTGATGTCCTGGCGATGGAAATTGGCCGGTTGCAGCGGGTCTATCTGTTGGAAGTGGTTCAGATACTGCTGATGCGTTTTATCGGGCATGCCATACAGGATGTAGTGATCCGGCCGCAGGTCGCGATCGACCAGATAAAACACCCCGGCGGACACCGGGATCAGGTGCGTAATGGTCGCCAAACAACTGTTGATAAAGGCATCGGATGCTGTGCTGTGCATGATTCGTGTTCCTCCCTTTATCGTTCAATCTGGAGAAGGTTGGCGGTCAATATATGAACGATACAAGCATAGTTGTAGCAATTTGGCAACACAATAAAAACATATTAACAACGTGAGGCCGATTGCAATAAAACACATAAATAACAAGATGACACTGCGTTAATCAGGGCTTTTCGGTTCGGATTTATCGTGATTTTCATTAATAGGTTAATGAAATAATTAACCGCTTTTCCCGCTGAATTTACAGCGCTTTTCAATGTTTGCCCGGACGAAGCCCTTGCCGCCCTGCGCGTGCTACAGCCGATACCGTCGCCGTCGTCCCTCGTTCTTAAGAACGATAGCCAGGCTTTTCCGCCGCTTCCTACACTGCGAATTGAAGATAGCGCCAGGCGGCGCCAAACGTATAAGACGAAAAAATGATGACCTTTCTCGGGCTGAGGCGTCGGGTTGTTCAGTCCGCATGACCATACGGGGAACGAACGATGCAGAAAAAAACGTTGGCGGTGGCGTTGAGCGGCGCCTTATCGGGCCTGGCGCAGGGGGCGGACGCCGATCGCCCCAATGTGCTGATCATTCTGGTGGACGACATGGGCTACTCCGACATCAGCCCGTTCGGTGGCGAGATACCGACGCCCAACCTGCAGGCGTTGGCCGAACGGGGCGTGCGCATGAGCCAGTACTACACCTCGCCGATGTCGGCGCCGGCGCGCTCGATGCTGATGACCGGCAACACCAATCAGCAGGCCGGCATGGGCGGCATGTGGTGGTATGAGAGCACCGCCGCGCAGCCGGGCTATGAAATGCGCCTGACCGACCGCGTGACCACGCTGCCGGAGCGTTTTCGCGACGCGGGTTACGCCACCATGATGGCGGGCAAATGGCACCTGGGCTATGTCGACGGCGCCAAACCGACCGATCGCGGCTTCGAGCGCGCCTTCGCCTTTATGGGGGGCGGCACCAGCCATTTCGACGATGCGAAACCGCTGGGCACCGTGGAGGCGTTCCATACCTTCTACACCCTGAACGGCAAACGCGTGTCGTTGCCCAAAGATTTCTATTCCAGCAAGGCCTATGCCGATCAGCTGGAACAGTGGATCCGCGAGACGCCGCAGAATAAGCCCGTCTTCGCCTATCTGGCGTTCACCGCGCCGCACGATCCGCTGCAGGCGCCGGATGACTGGATCGCCAAATTCGACGGCAAATACGACGCCGGTTACCAGCAGGCCTATCAGCGGCGCATTCAGCGCCTGAAGGCGCTGGGGCTGATTTCCGATCGCACGCCGATGCCGACGCTGGCGCTGGATAAGGCCTGGAATGCGCTGACGCCCGAGCAGCAAAAATATGAAGCCAAGACCATGCAGGTGTACGCGGCGATGATTGCTTACATGGACGATCAGGTCGGCGCGGTGCTGAACACCCTCAAGCAGACCGGCCGCGACCAAAATACGGTGATCGTGTTCGCCACCGACAACGGCGCCAACCCCGCCAGCGGCTTTTACTACGGCTCGAAGCCGGAGTATTGGCGGCAGTTCGACAACAGCTACGCCAACCTCGGCCGCAAGGGCTCGTTCATCTCCTACGGGCCGCACTGGGCCAACGTCAGCAACGCGCCGTACGCCAATTACCACAAAACCACCAGCGCGCAGGGCGGCATCAATACCGATTTCATCATCTCCGCGCCGCGGCTGAAGGGGCGCGGCGGCATCGACCGCACGCCGATGGCGGTGTATGACATCGCCCCGACGCTGTATGACTATGCCGGCATCGACGCCAACAAACCACTGAAGGCCAAACCGACGCTGCCGATGGTCGGCGTCAGCTTCAAACGCTATTTCAGCGGCGAGGCTGACCGCGTGCCGCGCGCGACCTACGGCGTGGAGCTGCATAACCAGGCCGCCTATGTGGACGGCGTCTGGAAGCTGCGGCGGTTGGTGAAGGCCGGGCCGACGGCGCAGATGGCGCCGTGGGGGCTGTTCAACCTGCATGACGATCCGCTGGAAACGCGCGATCTGGCCGCCACCAACCCGGAGCGAGTCAAACGGCTGAGCGAGGCGTATCGCCGCTTTGCGCAGCAGGGCATGGTCATTGAAGCCAAAGGCGCAGCGATCGACTACCTCGGCGTCGACGCCGGCACCGGCGACTACATCGGCCTGGATCCGTTGACCCACAAACCGTTGCCGCAGGCGGCGCCATGAACCTGGCCCAGCTGCGCGCGCAGCAGATCCCGGTAGAGAGCGAACCGCGCGCGGCGGCGCCTTTTCATCTGTTGGTGAAGCCGATCGGCGCCGGCTGCAACCTGGGCTGCCGCTACTGCTACTATCCGCAGCGCCAGCAGGAGCGGACGCGCAAGATGGACGACGACCTGCTGGCGGAATTTATCCGCGGCTACATCGCCGCCCAGCCGCGTTACAGCCGCGAGATCAACTTCGTCTGGCAGGGTGGTGAGCCGCTGCTGGCGGGGATCGGTTTTTACAAGCGGGCGCTGGCGTTGCAACGCCGCTACGCGCCGCCGGGCGTGCGGATCAGCAACAGCCTGCAGACCAACGGCACCCTGCTGAACGACGCCTGGTGCCGGCTGTTCCGGCAGCATCACTTTATCCTCGGCGTCAGCCTGGACGGCGATCGCGAGGTGCAGGACGCCCACCGGCCGGACAAGCGCGGCGGTGCCAGCTATGACGCCGCGCTGCGCGGCATTGCGCTGTTGCAGCGCCATCAGATCGATTTCAACCTGCTGATGGTGGTGCACGACGGCGTCGCGGATCGCGCCGAGGCGATCTACGATCATGCGGTGGCGATCGGGGCGCGTTATCTGCAGTTCCAGCCGCTGATGCTGGAAGGGGATGCGCCCACCGCCGGCTATGGGCTGAGCGCCGCCAACTGGGGGCGCTTCATGCTGGCGGTATACCGCCGCTGGCGCAGCCGCGGGCACGTCGGCCAGGTCTTCGTAATGAACATCGAGCAGGTCTACGCGCAGTATTTCACCCACGTCAGCCCCAGCTGCGTACACGCCGAACGCTGCGGCGGCAATCTGGTGATGGAGCCGGACGGGCGGCTTTACGCCTGCGATCATCTGATCAACGCGCAGCACCTGCTCGGCCATGCCGATCGCCACACGCCGCTCGCCACCCTGGCGGCAAGGGCGGCGGAGATGCCGTTCGGTAAAAACAAGAGCCTGCGCCGCGAGTGCCAACGCTGCAGCGTGAAAAGCGTCTGCCAGGGCGGCTGCCCGGCGCATGTGGGCGAAGATCGCTACAACCGGCTGTGCGCCGGCTATTACGCCTTCTTTTCCGCGCTGCTGGCGCCGCTGCGCGCCTACCCGCGCAGCCCGCAGGGGGCGATGCAGTGGCGCGCCGCCGTGAGCGCGGCCGCAGGTTGAAACCGTCTCGTCCTTAAGGACGATAGTCAGCATTTTCCTTTCCTCTCTATAGTGAGATTACCGCCGCTGGCGGTGAAAAACCTGCAAGCACCTGCATGCATCAGGCCAAAACTATAAGAGGAAATAACCATGAACCTGTCGTCGCGGTTGCACGCCCACCTGGCTCGAGGCAAGGTCGGCTTTCCCACCACCCTGGCCAGTTCGGTCGGGGTGATCATGGCCAGCCCGGTGATCCTGACGGTCACCAGCGGCTTCGGCATCGGCGGCGACACCTTCGCGCTGGCGATGCTGATCGCCTTCATCATGATGCAGGCGCAGCTCACCACCTTCTCCGAAGCGGCGGCGCTGCTGCCGACCTCCGGTTCGGTTTACGACTACATCTCCTGCGGCATGGGGCGCTTTTTCGCCATCACCGGCGCGCTGTCGGCCTACCTGATCGTGCACATCTTCGCCGGCACCGCCGAAACCATTCTTTCCGGCATCATGGCGCTGGTGAACTTCGAGCACCTCAACACCCTGATGGAAAGCCACAACGCCTCCTGGATGGTCGGCGTCGGGCTGGTCATCGTGTTCGGCCTGCTCAACGCGTTCGGCATCGAGGCCTTCGGCAAGGCGGAGATCGTGCTGACCTTCGCCATGTGGAGCACGCTGGTGATTTTTGGCATCGTCGGGCTGCTGTCGCCGCATGCGGTGCCGCTCGAGGGCTGGTTCGGCAGCACGCTGAGCCTGAACGATCCCTTCGCGGTGTTCAGCCTGATCGGCATGGCGATGTTCATGTTCGTCGGCTGTGAGCTGGTGACGCCGATGGCGCCGGAGATCAAACGTTGCGATCGGGTGATCCCGCGCGCGATGGCGCTGGGGCTGTGCGGCGTGGCGGTGTGCATGGCGCTGTATGGCGCGGCGCTCAGCCACCAGGTGGAAAACGTGGTGATCGACGCCGCCAGCGGCGTGCGCCTGCTGGAAACGCCGATGGCCATCCCGGCGTTCGCCGGCCAGGTAATGGGCCAGTTCGGCAAATACTGGCTGGGCGTCGGCCTGTTGCTGGCCGGCGCCGCGACCATCAACACGCTGATGGCGGCGGTGCCGCGCATTCTGTACGGCATGGCGCTGGACGGCGCGCTGCCGCGCATGTTCGCTTATCTGCACCCGCGCTTTAAAACGCCGGTGGTCGGCATTCTGGTGGCGGTGTTGATCCCCTGCGTACACGCCTTCGCCATTCAGGGCAACCTCGACAGGATCATTCCGCTGGTGCTGGCGGCGGTGTGCGCCTGGGGCGTGGCCTACCTGCTGGTGACCTGCTCGGTGGTGATCCTGCGCGTGCGCCGCCCCGATCTGCCGCGCGCCTATAAATCGCCGTGGTTCCCGCTACCGCAGATCGTTTCCAGCGTCGGCATCGTGCTGGCCATCGTTTACATCACGCCGCCGGGAATGAACCCGAGCGATATCTACATTCCCTTCGGCTGGATGATCGGCCTGACCGCCGCCTATGCGCTGTTCTGGACGCTGTGCGTGCAGAAAGTGAATCCGTTCAAGCCGGTGCCGGTCGAGCAGGTGCTGGAGAACGCGTTCGCCAAGGGTGAAAACGAGGAGGCGCAGTTTGATCGGCTTACTTCCCTCACTTAATCGCGCCTGGCGGCGAGCGCCGTCGGGCTATCGGCCGGGCGCCGCGCTGGATCGTTTGGCGCGCAACCTGGAACCCTACGCGTGCGAACGCCTGGCGCCGGGCCTGCTGCGGCTGACGCTGCCGCAGGGGCCGCAGATCGAGATCGGCGAACAGGTGCAGGGGCTGTTTATGGCGCATATCGTCAGCCACCGCTTTCGGTTGCAGGGCGCGTGCGCGATGCAACCTCCGCTGACGCTGGACGTGGTGACCGGCGGCTGGCTGCGGCGGCGCGGGGTGCGTTATCTGCTGCGCCAGCGCCATGCGGCCGCGCAGCGGTTGCTGGACGGCCTGCAGCGCTACCCGCAGATCGGCGAGACGCTGGCGCAGCTGGATTTTCGCCGCGTGCGGCTGACGGCGAACGATGGGCGCTGGCAGGTGGATATCGAGCATTTTGCCGCGTCGGAGGTGGTCAGCCGTTTACCGGCCGGCCGCCGCTACCTGCGGCTGGATGCCGAACAGCGGCGGCTGCTGTTGAGCAGCCTGCTGATGATCGGCCAACTGATGGAGAAGCTGAATCATGAATAGAGTGGTTGTGATTACCGGCGGCGGCACCGGCGTCGGCGCCGCCTGCGCCCGTCTGCTGGCGGCGCAGGGCGATCGGGTGTTCATCATCGGCCGCCGCCCGGAACCGCTGGCGGCGCTGGCGCAAGAGATCGGCGCGCAGGCGCTGGTGGGCGATGCCGCCAGCGGCGAGAGCTGGAACCACGCGCTGCTGCCGGCCATTCTGCGCGACGCCGGGCGCATCGACTGCCTGATCGGCAGCGCCGGCGGCATGGGCTTCAAGCGCATCACCGAGATGACCGACGCGCAGTGGCAAGGGGCGATGGACAGCAACCTCAACAGCGCTTTCGCCAGCGCGCGCGCCTGCCTGCCGGAGCTGATTAAAAGCGGCGGCAACCTGCTGTTCGTGGCCTCGATCGCCTCGCTGGCCGCCGGGCCGGAGGTCTGCGGCTACGTCACCGCCAAGCACGCGCTGATCGGGCTGATGCGCTCCATCGCCCGCGACTATGGCCCGCTGGGCGTGCGCGCCAACGCGGTGTGCCCGGGCTGGGTGACCACGCCGATGGCGGACGAAGAGATGCAACTGCTGATGGACGCCCATCAGATATCGCTGGAGCAGGCTTACCAGATGGTCTGCCGCGACGTGCCGCTGCGCCGCCCGGCCAGCGCCGAGGAGATCGCCCGCGTCTGCCGTTTCCTGTGTTCCAGCGAAGCTTCAATCATTACCGGCGCGGCGCTGGTGGCCGACGGCGGCTCCACCATCGTTGACGTGCCGACCCTGGCTTTCACTTCCCTGTAAGGAGCATTTCCATGAGTTCAGAAGCGGTATTCATTCAGGTTGGCGCGTTGGCGGAAGGCTTTGCGCCGCACAGCAATACGCTGGAACGGCAGCACGGGCTGGCGGGCAGCACGCTGACGCTGCGCTTTAGCGACGGCGCGACGCAGCGCTGCCGGTTTACCGACGAGCAGACGCTGGAGTGGGGCGAACGGCGCGGCGTCGCCTATCGCGCCACCAGCATTCGCCCCGGCGTGCTGTTTATCGATTTTCTCGATCCCGCCCGCGCCAACGCCAGCATTACGCTGGTATGCGACCGCAATCAGGGCAACTTCACTGCGGTATACGGCCAACTGCCGGACGAAGCGCAGGCGCGGCTCGATGCCTTCAGCCGGGTGGAACAGGGGCTGCCGCTGACCGCGGTCGAGGCCGAGTTCCGCTTCGGCACGCTGGATGACGCCGACGTGGCGCCGCCGGGCTTTACCGATGAGCTGATCGGCATGCGCAATATGTACACCTACAGCCCGACCGAGCGGTACGAGCACATCTACCTGAACGACAACTTCTACGCCTGGCAGTGTCTGGACGGCGTGGAGAAAGGGCTGGCGGACGTCGATCGCTGCCACTACGTGAAGGTGGCGGAGCAGCTTTATCTGTTCGTCTGGCGCGAGAAGATCATCCCGACGCTGGGCGTGGTGATGATCGATCTGCAGGGCATGCGCACCGACGGCAAGATCCTCGGTTATCAGGGCAGCGATTTCAGCGCGCTGAGCAACTTTGCGGTCGGCGCCCATGCGCAGGTGCTGAACACCACGCGCCACCCGCGAGGATAGGGCGATGAGCGCAACCTATGCGGCCGACGCCTTCGCGGGGCAGGCGGTGCTGGTGACCGGCGGCGCGCAGGGCATTGGGCTGGCGATCGTCAGCGCCTTTGCCCGCCTGGGCGCCGAGGTGACGATCGCGGACGTGCAGTTGCCGCAGGCGCAGGCGGCGGCGCAGGCGCTGCGGGACGAAGGGCTGAGCGTGCAGGCGCTGGCCTGCGATCTGGCCGAACCGGGGCAGATCGCCGAGCTGGTGGCGGCGGTGGGCGAGCGGCATCAACGGCTGGACGTGGTGATCCACAACGCCGCTTACTTTCCGCTGACGCCGTTCGCCGCTATCGACGCGGCCCTGCTGCAACGCACGCTGAGCGTCAATCTGATGGCGCCGTTCTTTCTGGCGCAGGCGGCGCTGCCGTGGATGCGCCGCCGGGGCGGCGGCTGCCTTCTGGTGACTTCGTCGGTGACCGGCCCGCGGGTGGCCTACCCGGGGCTGGCGCACTACGCTGCCTCCAAGGCCGGGGTGAACGGGTTTATTCGCGCGGCGGCGCTGGAGCTGGCGGCGGAGAAAATTCGCGTCAACGGCGTGGAGCCGGGGATGATCCGCACGCCGGCGATGGCCAACCTGGGCGACGCGCAGGTGAATCAGGCGATCGCCGCCTCGGTGCCGCTCGGGCGGCTGGGGGAACCGGAAGACATCGCCGCGGCGATGGTGTTTCTCGCCTCGCCGGCGGCGGCCTACATCACCGGCCAGACGCTGGTGGTGGACGGCGGCGCGCTGTTGCCGGAAACGAATTCTCTGCTTACTTGACGCTGCAGCGTTGTTGGCTGCAACGTCAATTAATTTGAGAATTCCGGTTGGTTAAATCACTGCTTGGCGGGATGCGCGGTGACGTTGGCAGGCAGGCTGTCGCCCAGCGTGATCAGCTCGTCCAGCAGCGCCATCAGCTGGTCCATTTTCTGCCGCGAGAAAGCGGCTTCAATCTCGGCGTAGCCCTGTTCCACCTGGTGGCGCGCCACTTCATACAGATCCTGGCCCTGCTGGGTCAGCGACACGTACAGCTTGCGCTGATCGTTGACCGGCTTGAGGCGGAAGATCAGCTTGTCACGCTCCATGCGCGAGAGAATGCCGGTCAGGCTGGGGCGCAGGATGCAGGTTTCCGCCGCCAGCTCGTGGAATTCGATCGAGCGGCTGTTGGCCAGCACGCGGATGATGCGCCACTGCTGTTCGGTCAAATTGTGGCTTTTCAGGATCGGGCGGAAGAACCCCATGGCGGTTTCACGCGCCTGCAGCAGGGCGATGGTTAACGATTCATGCATAAGTTTGGCCTTAGCTATCAAGGTGTTCGTTGTTACGGCGCTCGTTATGGGGGCGCCCGCCCCGCAAAGCCCGATTTTGTTAATAACTTAATAGTAGCCAAAGTTACCCGTAGGGATAAAGCAAAAATGCGTGCCGCAGCGAAAAATGGCGAGAAAAATGATTAATACGTTGAATAATCACGCTAATGTTCGTTATTTGTGAATATTTTGTTATCACGATCACAAATCACTCCAAGCGCGTTGCGTAAAAGCTGCACAGCGTATAAAAGTAATCATTAATATATTAATGAATGCCGGTTGTCATGTTTTGCCATTGGAGGAGTTCGCATGAAAGGCACCGTATTTTCCGTTGCGCTGAACCACCGCAGCCAACTGGACGCCTGGGATCAGGCGTTTCACCAGCCACCGTATCAGACCCCGCCCAAAACCCCGGTGTGGTTTATCAAACCGCGCAACACCCACCTCGCCAACGGCGGGGCGATCCCGTTTCCGGCCGGTGAAACCGTGCAGAGCGGCGGCACGCTGGCGGTGATCATCGGCGATACCGCGCGCAAGGTGCCGGTTGAGCAGGTGAGCCGTTATCTGGCCGGCTACGCGTTGGCCAACGACGTCAGCCTGCCGGAAAGCAGCTTCTATCGCCCGGCGATCAAGGCCAAATGCCGCGACGGGTTCTGCCCGCTGGGGGAGATCGGCCAACTGGAGGCCGCCGATCGGCTGGAGATCGTCACCGAGATCAACGGCGTGGAGCAGGATCGCTGGTCCACCGCCGATCTGGTGCGCTCGGTGCCGGAGCTGATCGCCGCCATCAGCGATTTCATCACCCTGCAGCCGGGCGATGCGGTGCTGATCGGCACCCCGCACCAGCGGGTGGAGATCAAACCGGGGGATGAGGTGACGGTGCGCGCCGCCGGCCTGCCCACGCTGACCAACCGCGTCACCCAAGCAGGAGCCGCATCATGAAACATGCCCGTATTCGCCATCATGGCCAGGCCGTCAACGTCCAGGTGGACGACCAGCTGCGCGTCACGCTGCCGAACGGCGAGGTGCTGCAGGAGCGCGAAGTGGAATGGCTGCCGCCGGCGCAGGGCACGGTGTTCGCCCTCGGGCTGAACTATGCCGACCACGCCAGCGAGCTGGAATTCAAGGCGCCGGAGGAACCGCTGGTGTTCCTCAAAGCGCCGAACACCCTGACCGGGCACCGCCAGGTGTCGGTACGCCCGGCCGGCGTGGAGTACATGCATTACGAAGCCGAGCTGGTGGCGGTGATCGGCAAGACCGCGCGCAACGTCAGCCGCGAGCACGCCATGGAGTACGTGGCGGGTTACACCCTGTGCAACGACTACGCCATCCGCGATTACCTGGAGAACTACTACCGGCCGAATCTGCGGGTGAAGAGCCGCGACACCCTGACGCCGATCGGGCCGTACATCGTCGATCGCGACGACGTCGCCGATCCGCACCGGCTGGCGCTCAGCACTTACGTCAACGGCGAGCTGCGCCAGCGCGGCAGCACCGCCGACATGATTTTCGACATTCCGTTCCTGGTCGCCTACCTGAGTGAATTCATGACGCTGCAGCCGGGCGACATGATCGCCACCGGCACGCCGAAAGGGCTGGCCGACGTGCAGCCGGGCGACGAAGTGGTGGTGGAGATCGAGGGCATCGGCCGTCTGGTTAACCACATTATCAGTGAAAAAGATTACGAGGAGAGCCTGCGATGAAAACCATCAACCATTGGATCAACGGCAAGAACGTCGCCAGCAAAGAGTATTTCACCACCACCAACCCGGCGAACGGCGAGGTGCTGGCGGAAGTGGCCTCCGGCGGCCAGCTGGAGATAGACCAGGCGGTGGCGGCGGCGAAAGAGGCGTTCCCCAAGTGGGCGAATACGCCGATGAAAGAGCGCGCGCGTCTGATGCGCCGCCTGGGCGAGCTGATCGACCAGAACGTGCCGCAGATCGCTGAACTGGAAACTGCCGACACCGGCCTGCCGATCCACCAGACCAAAAACGTGCTGATCCCGCGCGCTTCGCACAACTTCGAGTTCTTCGCCGAGGTGTGCCAGCAGATGAACGGCAAGACCTACCCGGTGGACGACAAGATGCTCAACTACACGCTGGTGCAGCCGGTGGGGGTATGCGCGCTGGTGTCGCCGTGGAACGTGCCGTTCATGACCGCCACCTGGAAAACCGCGCCTTGCCTGGCGCTGGGCAACACCGCGGTGCTGAAGATGTCCGAACTGTCGCCGCTGACCGCCGATCGCCTGGGCGAGCTGGCGCTGGAGGCCGGCATTCCGGCCGGGGTGCTGAACGTGGTGCAGGGCTACGGCGCCACCGCCGGCGACGCATTGGTGCGCCATAAAGACGTGCGCGCGGTCTCCTTCACCGGCGGCACCGCCACCGGCCGCCGCATCATCGAAAGCGCCGGGCTGAAGAAATTCTCCATGGAACTGGGCGGCAAGTCGCCGGTGCTGATCTTTGAAGACGCTGACATCGAGCGGGCGCTCGACGCCGCGCTGTTCACCATCTTCTCGATCAACGGCGAGCGCTGCACCGCCGGTTCGCGCATCTTCATTCAGGAGAGCATCTACCCGGAATTCGTCAAACGCTTCGCCGAGCGCGCCAACCGTCTGCGCGTGGGCGATCCGCAAGATCCCAACACCCAGGTGGGGGCGCTGATCAGCCCGCAGCACTGGGAAAAAGTCTCCGGCTATATCCGCCTCGGGGTGGAAGAAGGGGCGACCCTGTTGGCCGGCGGCCCGGACAAACCGGCCGGTTTGAACCACGGCAACTTCCTGCGCCCGACGGTGTTGGCGGATGTCGACAACCGGATGCGCGTGGCGCAGGAAGAGATCTTCGGGCCGGTGGCCTGCCTGCTGCCGTTCAAGTCGGAAGAAGACGGCCTGCGCATGGCCAACGACGTGGAATACGGCCTGGCGTCGTACATCTGGACGCAGGATGTGAGCAAGGTTCTGCGCCTGGCCCGCGGCATCGAAGCGGGCATGGTTTTCGTCAACACCCAAAACGTACGCGATCTGCGCCAACCGTTCGGCGGCGTGAAAGCCTCCGGCACCGGCCGCGAAGGCGGCGAATACAGCTTCGAAGTGTTCGCCGAAATGAAGAACGTGTGCATTTCCATGGGCGACCACCCGATCCCGAAATGGGGCGTCTAAGCCTCGGGCCACAATAATAACGAAAGAGATGAGAACAATGACGACAAAACTTACCACTAATGCTGTCCCTGCTCCCGACGTCGTGCGCTGTGCCTACATGGAAATTCAGGTCACGAACCTTAAAGCCGCACGCGAATTTTACGTCGATATCCTCGGCCTGGTCGTGACCGCCGAGGATGACAAAACCCTCTACCTGCGTTCGATGGAGGAGTTCATTCACCATAACCTGGTGCTGCGCGAAGGCCCGGTCGCCGCCGTTGCGGCGTTTGCTTTCCGCGTGCGCACGCCGGAAGACGTCGATCGCGCCGAAGCGTATTTCAAGGCGCTTGGCTGCCGCACCGAGCGGCGGGTGAACGGGTTCGCCAAAGGCATCGGCGATGCGGTGCGGGTCGAGGATCCGCTCGGCTTCCCGTATGAGTTTTTCTACGACGTGCAGCACGTCGAGCGTCTGGCCTGGCGCTACGATCTGTATACGCCGGGCGCGCTGGTGCGCCTCGATCACTTTAACCAAATCACCCCTGACGTGCCGCGCGCCGTGGAATACATCCAGGGGCTGGGCTTCCGCGTAACGGAAGACATCCGCGATGAAGACGGCGTGGTTTACGCCGCCTGGATGCGCCGCAAGGCGACGGTGCACGATACCGCGATGACCGGCGGCGCCGGGCCGCGCATGCATCACATCGCCTTCGCCACCCATGAAAAGCACAATATTTTGGCCATCTGCGACAAGCTCGGCGCGCTGCGCAAATCCGATTTGATCGAACGCGGCCCCGGCCGTCACGGCGTCTCCAACGCGTTCTACCTCTACCTGCGCGATCCCGATGGCCACCGCGTGGAGATCTACACGCAGGATTACTACACCGGCGATCCGGACAACCCGACCGTGACCTGGGACGTGCATGACAACCAGCGCCGCGACTGGTGGGGCAATCCGGTGGTGCCGAGCTGGTATACCGAAGGATCGCTGGTGCTGGATCTCGATGGGCAGCCGCAGCCGGTCATCGAACGCAGCGCGCCCAGCGAAATGGCCGTCACCATCGGCGCAGACGGTTTTTCCTACACCCGTGAGGGCGATACGGAAAAAGGTTTCAAACTTGGCAATACGCTGTAAATGCCGCTGCGCGGGCCGCGCCCGCGCCTATGCGCCGTCTGGAGAACGCTATGCCCCATTTTTACGCTGAATGTACCGACAACATCCGCCGCGAGGCGGATTTGCCCACCCTGTTCGCCAAGGTCAACGAGGCGCTGGCGGCGACCGGCATCTTTCCGCTGGCCGGCGTACGCAGCCGCGCCATCTGGCTCGACACCTGGCAGATGGCCGACGGCAAGCAGGACTACGCCTTCGTGCACATGACGCTGAAGATCGGCCACGGCCGCAGCCTGGAAAGCCGGCAGCAGGTGGGCGAGATGCTGTTTGCGCTGATCAAGGAACACTTCGCCGCGCTGATGGCGCAGCGATACCTGGCGCTCTCTTTCACTATGGAAGAGCTGGATCCGGTGCTGAATTACAAACAGAACAATGTCCACGCGCTGTTCAACAAGGCGTGAATAAGGGGTCGTAAATGCTGGATAAAGAGCAGGTTAACCGCGCCGTACAGCGCCTGCATCAGGCGGAAAAGAGTCGTGAACAGATCCGCGCGCTGTCGCTCGATCATCCCGAGATCACCATCGAGGACGCCTACGCCATTCAGCGGCAGTGGGTGGAGCTGAAGATCGCCGAGGGGCGCAAGCTCAAGGGCCACAAGATCGGCCTGACCTCGCGCGCCATGCAGGTGAGCTCGCAGATCACCGAGCCGGACTACGGCGCGCTGCTGGACGACATGTTCTTCAATGACGGCAGCGACATTCCGATCGATCGCTTTATCGTGCCGCGGGTGGAGGTGGAGCTGGCGTTCGTGCTGGCCAAGCCGCTGCGCGGGCCGAACTGCACGCTGTTCGACGTCTACAACGCCACCGACTACGTCATTCCGGCGCTGGAGATCATCGACGCGCGCAGCCACAACGTCGATCCCGAGACGCAGCGGCCGCGCAAGGTGTTCGACACCATCTCCGACAACGCCGCCAACGCCGGGGTGGTAATGGGCGGGCGGCCGATCAAGCCGGATGCGCTGGATCTGCGCTGGATCGCCGCGCTGCTGTACCGCAACGGCGTGATTGAAGAGTCCGGCGTGGCGGCGGCGGTGCTCAACCACCCGGCCAACGGCGTGGCCTGGCTGGCCAACAAGCTGGCGCCGTATGAGGTGGAGCTGGAAGCGGGGCAGGTGATCCTCGGCGGCTCCTTCACCCGGCCGGTGCCGGCGCGGCGCGGCGACACCTTCCACGTCGACTACGGCCCGATGGGCTGCATCAGCTGCCGCTTTGTCTAATAAGCAGGCTCGGCGAACCGGGCCGCAATAAACCGGGCGGGGGGCCACGCGCCGCGCCCGCTTGTCAGGGAGAATGCGATGTTAACCAACCACTTCAAGCGTGCGCTGCAGGAAAAACGCCCGCAGATCGGGCTGTGGCTCGGGCTGTGCAGCAGCTACAGCGCCGAGCTGCTGGCCGGCGCCGGTTTCGACTGGCTGCTGATCGACGGCGAACATGCGCCCAACAACGTGCAAACGGTGCTGGGGCAGCTGCAGGCGGTCGCGCCTTACCCGAGCCGGCCGGTGGTGCGGCCGCCGTGGAACGACGCGGTGATCATCAAGCAACTGCTGGACGTCGGCGCGCAAACCTTGCTTATCCCGATGATCCAAAACGCCGAACAGGCGCGCGATGCGGTGCGCGCCACGCGCTATCCGCCGCACGGCGTGCGCGGCGTCGGCAGCGCCCTGGCGCGCGCTTCGCGCTGGAACCGGGTGCCCGATTACCTGCAGCAGGCCGACGAGCAGATGTGCGTGCTGGTGCAGATTGAAACCCGCGAAGCGGTGAAAAACCTCGACGCCATTTTGCAGGTGGAAGGGGTGGACGGCGTGTTTATCGGCCCGGCGGATCTCAGCGCCGATATGGGCTTCGCCGGCAATCCGCAGCACCCGGAAGTGCAGCGCACCATCGACGACGCGATTGCGCGCATCCGCGCCGCCGGCAAGGCGCCCGGCATTTTGATGGCCAACAAGGCACTGGCGCAGCGCTATCTGGAAGCCGGCGCGCTGTTCGTCGCGGTGGGGGTGGACACCACCCTGCTGGCGCGGGCGGCGGAAGCCCTGGCTGACGAGTTCAAACAGGGCGGGGTGCAAGCGCCTTCTTCGGGAGTTTACTGAACCATGAACCACGTCGATTCGCTGCCGCCGGCCAACCCGGCGCAGCAACATAAAGCGTTAACCGCCGCCGAGCAATCGGTGATTAAAAAGTTGTTTCGGCGCCTGATCATTTTCCTGTTCGTGTTGTTTGTTTTCTCTTTCCTCGACCGTATCAACATCGGCTTCGCCGGGCTGACGATGGGCAAAGATCTCGGCCTCAGCTCGACCATGTTCGGGCTGGCGGCGACGTTGTTCTATGTCACCTACGTGATCTTCGGCATTCCGAGCAACATGATGCTGAGCCGGGTCGGCGCGCGGCGCTGGATCGCCACCATCATGGTGCTGTGGGGCATCGCCTCCACCTGCACCATGTTCGCCACCGGGCCGACCAGCCTGTACGTGCTGCGCATGATCGTCGGCATCACCGAGGCCGGTTTCCTGCCGGGCATTCTGGTGTACCTCACCTACTGGTTCCCGGCGTTCTACCGCGCCCGCGCCAACGCCTTGTTCATGATCGCCATGCCGGTGACCATGGCGATCGGTTCGCTGGTCTCCGGCTATATCCTGGCGCTGGACGGGGTGATGAATCTGAAGGGCTGGCAGTGGCTGTTCCTGCTGGAAGGCATTCCGTCGGTGCTGCTGGGCGTGGTGGTGTGGTTTTACCTCGACGATACGCCGGCCAAGGCCAAGTGGCTGACCGACGAGGAAAAATCCAGCCTGCAGGCGATGATGGAGGCCGACAAGCTGCAGCTGGTGCAGCCCAACGGGCCGAGCAGCCACCGCGCGCTGCAGCAACGCAGCCTGTGGCGCGAGATTTTCACGCCGATCGTGCTGATGTACACGCTGGCCTATTTCTGCCTGACCAACACCCTGAGCGCGATCAACATCTGGACGCCGCAGATCCTGCAAAGCTTCAACCAGGGCAGCAGCAACGTGACGATCGGCATTCTGGCGGCGATCCCGCAGATCTGTACCATCGCCGGCATGGTGTGGTGGAGCAAACGATCCGACAGGCTGCAGGAGCGCAAGCATCACACCGCGCTGCCGTACCTGTTCGCCGCCGCCGGCTGGCTGCTGGCGTCCGCCACCGATCACAGCCTGATCCAGCTGCTGGGGATCGTGATGGCCTCGGTCGGCTCCTTCACCGCCATGGCGATCTTCTGGACCACGCCGGATCAGTCGATCAGCCTGGAAGCGCGCGCGGTGGGGATCGCGGTGATCAACGCCACCGGCAATATCGGATCGGCGCTCAGCCCGCTGTTGATCGGCTGGTTCAAGGATCTGACCGGCAGCTTCAACTCCGGGCTGTATTTCGTCTCGGCGCTGCTGATCGTCGGCGCCGTGCTGGTGTGGCGCATCCCGATGAAGGATTCGCGCCCGAGGGCGACGCCTTGATGCGCAAGTGGGCATGATTGCAGGAGGTCATGAGGTGCGGAAAAGTACCGGCTTTATCGCCAACATCGATATTTGCAAAGAGTATGACGCGCGCTACGCCGCCGACGAGGTGCACTACGAAACCTTCGCCGGGCTGGCGGCATTCTTCGGCCGCGACATGCAGGTGCACTGGCACGACTGCTTCTTTCAGGTGCATTTCCTGGAAACCGGCAAGATAGAGCTGCAGCTCGACGATCAGCACTATTCGGTGCAGGCGCCGCTGTTCATCCTCACGCCGCCGTCGGTGCCGCATGCGTTCTTTACCGAACCGGACAGCGACGGCCACGTGCTGACGGTGCGCCAGGAGCTGATTTGGCAGCTGCTGGAGCGCCTGTATCCCGGCAGCAACCTGGCGCTGGACATGCCGGGCATCTGCCTGTCGCTGGCCGACGCGCCGCAGGAGCTTACGGCGCTCAGCCACTACTGGGCGCTGATCCGCCGCGAGTTCGGCCAGAACCTGGCCGGGCGCGAACAGACGCTGGCGCTGCTGGCGCAGGCGGTGTTCACGCTGCTGCTGCGCAACACCGCGCTGGAAGACAACGCCAACAGCGGCGTGCGCGGCGAACTGCAGCTGTTTCAGCGGTTCAACAAGATGGTGGACGAGCGTTTTCGCGAGCACCTGCCGGTGCCGGAGTATGCGCAGGCGCTGGGAGTGACCGAATCGCGGCTCAACGACCTGTGCCGGCGCTTCGCCAACCGGCCGCCCAAGCGGCTGATCTTCGATCGACTGCTGCGCGAGGCCAAACGCATGCTGCTGTTCAGCGCCTGCACGGTGCATGAAACCGCCTACAGCCTCGGCTTCAAGGATCCGGCCTATTTCGCCCGTTTTTTCAATCGGCTGGAAGGCTGTTCCCCCTCGACCTACCGCGCGGCGCAACACGCCCTTTCGTAACCGCGATCACAGTTTGCCGCGAAAGCGGCAAACTGACCTGAAAAGTACCGGCGATTGCCGCAAAAGTCTCTTCTCGAAAACGGCTTTGGCAGCTTCAATTAAGCAACCAAAAGAAAACATTATTTTAACAAATGGCCGGATCCACGGCCTGAAAAATGCCGATGACGAGGAAGACCCGATGAAACCAGAAGACTTTCGTGCCGACAGCAAACGCCCGTTTACCGGCGCCGAATACCTGAAAAGTTTGCAGGACAGCCGCGAAATCTACATTTACGGCGAGCGCGTGAAAGACGTCACCACCCACCCGGCGTTCCGCAACGCGGCGGCGTCTGTCGGCCAGCTGTATGACGCGCTGCACGATCCGGCCAGCCAGGATCGCCTGTGCTGGAATACCGACACCGGCAACGGCGGCTATACCCATAAATTCTTCCGCTATGCCCGCAGCCCGGAAGAGATGCGCCAGCAGCGCGACGCCATCGCCGACTGGTCGCGCCAAAGCTACGGCTGGATGGGGCGCACGCCGGACTACAAGGCGGCCTTCGGCTGCGCGCTGGGCGCTTATCCGGAGTTCTACGGCCAGTTCGCCGACAACGCGCGCCACTGGTACAAACGCATTCAGGAAACCGGGCTCTATTTCAACCACGCCATCGTCAACCCGCCGATCGACCGCCACAAGCCGGTCAACGAGGTGAAGGACGTTTACATTCAGGTGGAGAAAGAGACCGACGCCGGTATCGTGGTCAGCGGCGCCAAAGTGGTGGCCACCAACTCGGCGTTGACCCACTACAACTTCATCGGCTTCGGTTCGGCGCAGGTGATGGGCGATAACCCGGACTTCGCGCTGATGTTTGTGGCGCCGATGGACGCCGAAGGGGTGAAGCTGATTTCGCGCGCCTCTTACGAGCTGGTGGCCGGCGCCACCGGATCGCCGTTCGACTACCCGCTCACCAGCCGCTTCGACGAGAACGACGCGATCCTGATTATGGATCATGTGCTGATCCCGTGGGAAAACGTGCTGATTTACCGCGATTTCGACCGCTGCCGCCGCTGGAGCACCCAGGGCGGTTTCGCCCGGCTGTTCCCGCTGCAGGCCTGCGTGCGCCTGGCGGTGAAGATGGACTTCATCACCGCGCTGCTGCAAAAGAGCCTCTCGTGCACCGGCGTGCTGGAGTTCCGCGGCGTGCAGGCCGATCTGGGCGAAGTGGTGGCCTGGCGCAACCTGTTCTGGTCGCTGAGCGACGCGATGTGCGCCGAAGCCACAAAATGGGAAAACGGCGCCTACCTGCCGGATTCCGCCGCGCTGCAAACCTACCGCGTGATGGCGCCGATGGCCTACACCAAGGTGAAACACATCATCGAGAAGAACGTCACCAGCGGCCTGATCTACCTGCCGTCCAGCGTGCGCGACATGAACAACCCGGAGATCGACAAGTACCTGGCGCGCTACGTGCGCGGATCGGACGGTATGGATCACGTCGAACGCATCAAGATCCTCAAGCTGATGTGGGATGCGATCGGCAGCGAATTCGGCGGCCGTCACGAGCTGTATGAGATCAACTACGCCGGCAGCCAGGATGAGATCCGCCTGCAGTGCCTGCGCCACGCGCAGGGATCCGGCAACATGGATCGCATGATGCAGATGGTCGACAAGTGCCTGGCCGATTACGATCAGCACGGCTGGAAGGTGCCGCACCTGCGGAACAATGACGATATTAATCAGTTGGATAATCTGCTGAAGTAATTCAGGAGGAGGTTGTATGTCTCAGGAAAATGAACAGCGCCTGCGCTTTCGCGACGCCATGGCCAGCCTGTCGGCGGCGGTGAATATCGTCACCAC
The DNA here is from genome assembly GCF_052169175.1 of Serratia sp. CY31944. Classification (NCBI taxonomy): domain Bacteria; kingdom Pseudomonadati; phylum Pseudomonadota; class Gammaproteobacteria; order Enterobacterales; family Yersiniaceae; genus Serratia; species Serratia sp. CY31944. Next base: position 283,507 of record NZ_JBJNLG010000002.1, on the reverse strand, counting down.
CGACGGCCCGGCGGGGCGCTGCGGCATCACCGCCACGGCGGTGTGCTCGGTAACCGATACGCCGCCGACGCTGCTGGTGTGCATCAATCGTAGTAGCGCGATGAACCCGGTGTTTCAGGAAAACCGCAGGCTGTGCGTCAACGTGCTCAACCACGAGCAGGAGCTGATGGCACGCCACTTCGCCGGCATGACCGGCGTCAGCATGGAAGATCGTTTCCGGCTGGAGGAGTGGCAGCTCGGCGCGCTGGGGCAGCCGGTGCTGCGCAATACCCTGGCCAGCCTGGAAGGGGAGATCGAGCAGATCCAGAGCATCGGCACCCACCAGATGTACCTGGTGCAGATCAAGCAGATCGCGCTGAGCGAAGCCGGCAACGGGCTGATCTACTTCAAGCGCAACTTCCACCCGGTGATCCACCCGATGGCGGTGCCGGCCTGAGGCGTTGGGGCGCAGCAGGCTGCGCCCCGCATATCAGCTCTTGTTGGCCGCCAGATCGCTCACCAGGCGGTTGACCGGATCGCTCATGTTGGTGAACTTGCTCAGCTCAGAGCGGGTCACCACCACGAACACCCCGACGTTTTTCGCCGGGATCATCGCCATGTAGGTAATGAACCCGCCGCCGCCGCCGGTCTTCTGAATGATGCCCGGCAGCCCGTCCTTCGGCGCCATATACACCCAGCCCAACCCCAGCGCATCCGCTTGCCCCGGCACATCCATGCCCTTCAGCGACACCAGATCGTGGCGCTGGAAGTACATGGTTTGCTCGCTGGCGGCGGTGGCTTTGCGCGGGCCGCTGGCGCTGGAGGAGAGGAACTGCTGCATCCAGCGCTGCATGTCGCGCGGGGTGGAGTAGACGCCGCCGCTGCCGGCCGCGGCGGTGGTGTCGCGGCAGGCGCTCGGGCCGGCCGCCGCCACCATCAGGCGCGAGCACTGTTCGGGGCTCGGCGTCAGCGTGGTGTCGACCATGCCGAGCGGCGCGGTGATTTTCTCTTTCAGCAGCGCGTTGTAAGGCTTGCCTGCGGCGCGCGACAGCGCGTCGGCCAGCAGGTCATACGCCAGATTGGAGTAGGCGGCGCGTACGCCCGGCGGCACCGTGACGTTGGCATGCGCCAGCCACTGCCAGCGCTGGGCCTTGGTCGGCCAGGTGAACACCGGCGTTTTCGGCGGCTTTTTGCCCGGCTGCTCGCGCGGCAGCGCGCTGGTGTGCGTCGCCAGGTTCAGCAGGGTAATCGGTTGGCCGGCGTTGTAAGCCGGTACATAGGCGCCTTTGGGGGCGTACTTGCGCAGCGGGTCGGTCAGTTTGACCTGGCCTGCCGCCGCCATTTTCACCATCACTTCGCTGGTCATCAGCTTGGTGATCGAGGCGATGCGGATCAGCGAATCCGGGCGCGGGCGCAGGTTGTTGCCGGGTTTGGTATCGCCAAAGCTGCGGTTAACCACCTGATTGCCGTCGATCACCACCAGCGCCATGCCGGTGGCGCCGCTGTTGTAGAAAATATGTTCGGCATACTGGTCGACGATTTGCGAAGCCAGCTGCGGGGGGGCGGCCAGCGCGGCCAGCGGCGCGGCGCACAGGCCCAGCGCCAGCAATAAAGCGGAGACAGAGTTCTTCAACGGTCGTTATCCATTTAACAATGCAGCGGGAAAGGGCGTTATTCGTCGCCCAGTGTAATGCGCTCAGGCCCCGGCTGCATGTAGAAAAAAGAGCGGTGACGATAAATTTTTTAACCGCCGGCGGCCTACTGCGCGCGGGCGAAAATGGCGATCACTTCATCGAGGTGCGCCTTCATCGCCTTGCGGGCGCCGCGCACGTCGCGCGCTTCGATCGCTGCCAGGATCGCCCGGTGTTCCAGCTCGGAACGGTGCGGCATGTCGTCCGGCGTATAGTGGCGCTGCAGCACGCGAAACATGCTGCCGTAACGGTGGCCGAGCAGGTGGCCGATAATGAACGCATAGGCCGGGTTGCCGCTGGCCTGGGCGATGCGGATGTGGAACAGCCGATCGCCGGGGTGAGTGGCGGAGCCAGCGCGGTTATCGCGGCAGTTCTGCTCGTAGGCGGCGCGGATGCCCGCCAGCTCTTCGTCGGTGGCGTGGCGCGCGGCCAGCGCGGCGGTCTCCGGTTCGATCAACAGGCGGGTTTGCAGCAGTGAAAACGGCGGCAGCTCGGCGTTGAAATCCAGTTCGATATTCAGTTCGTCGTCGATCTCCGCCCACTGGTTGCGGCCGGCCTGCGCCATCACCGGCTCCTGCGACGGCGCCAGCGGCGTTTGCGAGCGCACGATCACCCCGTTGCCGACCTTGACGTCCACCAGGCCGATCACTTCCAGCGCGATCAGCGCTTCGCGCACCGACGCGCGGCTGACCTGCAACTGCTGGGCGAGATCGCGCTCCGAGGGCAGGCGGCTGCCCGGCGGAAATTCGTTATTTTCGATCAGACGTTTGAGCTGGTCTGCTATCTGTCTGTAAATTCTTGGGTTTTCCAGTCGGGTAATCGGCATTTTTGACCTTTGACGATTCGGCGTTCAGTGATTTGGCGCACAATTATGCGACAAGGCGCTTGAGTAATCGTTATTCAAGTGTAAAAAAATGGTTAATTGAAATGCGGTTTCAAGGCTGTTTTATTAACTTCTTCCCCCAACGATAACGCGTAAAGCGTCTTTTGTCATGTTAGAGGCCTGACCTTTAACCGCCTTTAGTGGCCTGACCATTAGACCTTTAGGCCGAGGAGTCAAGATGGATTTAACCGGGAAACGCGTACTGATCACCGCCGCCGGGCAAGGGATCGGTTTTACCACCGCCAGGCTGTTCGCCGCCGCCGGTGCCGAGGTGATCGCCAGCGACATCAACCTCGAGCGCCTGCAGGGCTGCGCCGGGATCCGCGCACTGACGCTGAACGTCACCGATCCGGCCGCCATCGCGGCGGCGGCGGAAGCGATCGGCCCGATCGACGTGCTGTTCAACTGCGCCGGCGTGGTGCACAGCGGATCGATCCTCGATTGCAGCGAAGATCAGTGGGCGTTCGCGCTCGATCTCAACGTTACCGCGATGTTCCGCATGATCCGCGCCTTCCTGCCGGGCATGTTGGCGCGCGGCAAAGGCTCGATCATCAACATGTCCTCGGTGGCCTCGAGCGTGAAAGGGGTGCCGAACCGCTTCGCTTACAGCGCCAGCAAGGCGGCGGTGATCGGCCTGACGCGCTCGGTGGCGGCGGACTACGTCACGCAGGGCATCCGCTGCAACGCCATCTGCCCCGGCACGGTGGAGTCGCCGTCGCTGCGCCAGCGCATTGCCGAGCAGGCGCGCGAGCAGGGGCGCAGCGAGCAAGAGGTGTATCAGGCGTTCGTCGCCCGTCAGCCGATCGGGCGCATCGGCACCACCGAGGAAATCGCCCAACTGGCGCTGTATCTGGCCTCCGACGCCAGTTCGTACACCACCGGCACGGTGCAGATCATCGACGGCGGCTGGAGCAACTGAGCCGCCATTTTTGAGAGAGGAACGCATGAAACTTTTACGTTACGGGCAACCCGGACAAGAGCGCCCCGGCATGTTGGATGCGCAGGGCCGCCTGCGCGATCTGTCGCAGCATATCGCCGACGTGGGGGGCGCCGCGTTATTGCCGGCGTCGCTCGCCAAACTGCGCGCTCTGGACAGCGCCGCGCTGCCGCTGGTCGAAGGGCAGCCGCGCCTCGGCGCCTGCGTCGGCGGCATCGGCAAGTTTATCTGCATCGGCCTGAACTATGCCGATCACGCGGCGGAAACCGGCGCGGCCATTCCTGAGGAACCGGTGGTATTCAACAAATGGACCAGCGCGGTGGTCGGCCCCTATGACCAGGTGGAGATCCCGCGCGGCTCGCAGAAAACCGACTGGGAAGTGGAGCTGGGCGTGGTGATCGGCCAGGGCGGGCGCTACATCAGCGAAGCGGACGCCATGCGCCACGTCGCCGGCTACTGCGTGATCAACGACGTTTCAGAACGCGAATATCAAATTGAACGCGGCGGCACCTGGGACAAGGGCAAAGGCTGCGACACCTTCGGGCCGATCGGCCCCTGGCTGGTCACCGCCGATGAGATCGCCGATCCGCACAGCCTGAACCTGTGGCTGGAGGTGGACGGCAAGCGCTATCAGGACGGCAACACCAGCACCATGATCTTCCGCATTCCGCAGATCGTCAGCTACCTCAGCCGCTTTATGAGCCTGCAGCCGGGCGACGTGATCTCCACCGGCACGCCGCCGGGCGTCGGCATGGGGCAGAAACCGCAGCCCATCTACCTGCGGGCGGGCCAGACGATGCGTCTGGGCATCGAAGGGCTGGGCGAACAGCGCCAGCAAACCGTACAGGCCTAACCGGGAGCGCCGCCATGACCACCATTACCGCACTGCGGGTTGAAGACATTCGTTTCCCCACGTCGCTGGGGCTGGACGGATCCGACGCCATGAATCCGGATCCCGACTATTCCGCCGCCTACGTGATCCTGGAGACCGATCGCGCGGATCTCAGCGGCCACGGGCTGACGTTCACCATCGGCCGCGGCAACGAGATCTGCTGCGCGGCTATCCGCGCGCTGGAACATCAGATCGTCGGCGAGCGGCTGGAAGATATCGCCGCCGACATGGGCGCCTTCTGGCGGCGCTTCACCAGCGACAGCCAGCTACGCTGGATCGGGCCGGACAAGGGCGCCATTCACCTGGCGACCGGTGCGGTGGTCAACGCGGTGTGGGATCTGTGGGCCAAATCGGTCGGCAAGCCGGTGTGGCGGCTGGTGGCGGAGATGACGCCGGAGGAGCTGGTGCGCTGCATCGACTTCCGTTACATCACCGACTGCATCACGCCGCAGGAAGCGCTGGCGCTGCTGAAACAGCGTGCCGAGGGCAAAGAAGAGCGCCTGGCGCGGCTGCTGCAGGAGGGGTATCCCTGCTACACCACCTCCGCCGGTTGGCTGGGTTATCCGGACGACAAGCTGCGCCGCCTGTGCCAGGAAGCGGTCGACGCCGGTTTCTCCTACCTGAAGCTGAAGGTCGGGCGCGATCTGGAAGATGACATCCGCCGGGTGCGCATCGCCCGCGACGTGATCGGCCCGGATCGCCGGCTGATGATCGACGCCAACCAGGTGTGGGAGGTGAACGAAGCCATTCCGTGGGTGAAGCATCTGGCGTTCGCCAAACCCTGGTTTATCGAAGAGCCGACCAGCCCGGACGACGTGGAAGGGCACCGCCGCATCCGCGAAGGGGTGGCGCCGGTCAAGGTGGCCACCGGCGAGATGTGCCAGAACCGCATCATGTTCAAGCAGTTCATCATGCGCGGCGCGGTAGACGTGGTGCAGATTGACGCCTGCCGCCTCGGCGGCGTCAACGAAGTGCTGGCGGTGATGCTGATGGCAGCCAAATACCAACTGCCGGTCTGCCCGCACGCCGGCGGCGTCGGGCTGTGCGAGTACGTGCAGCACCTGTCGATGATCGACTACCTGTGCATTGCCGGCAGCCACGAAGGCCGGGTGATCGAGTACGTCGATCATTTGCATGAACACTTTGTCGATCCCTGCGTGATCAACGGCGCGGCCTACATGCCGCCGAGCCGCCCCGGCTATTCGATCGAGATGCATTCGTCGTCGATCGAGCAATACCGATTCCGCGGATGAGGCGGGAGGATCGCATGCCGCGCATCGATGCTCACCAGCACTACTGGCGCTATCAGCCACGGCACTACCCGTGGATCGACGAGCGGATGCGCGTGCTGCGGCAGGATTTCGATCCGCCCCGGCTGCGGCCGCTGCTGCAGGAACAGGGTTTCGACGGCGCGCTGGCGGTGCAGGCGCGCCCCAGCGAGGACGAGACGCTGGCCCTGCTGGCGCTGGCTGAGCAGAGCGAGGGCGTATGCGGCGTAGTGGGCTGGCTGGATATCGCTTCGCCACAGCTGGCGCAGCGTCTGGAGGCCTTGCGGCCTTATAGCGCGCTGCGCGGGGTGCGCCATCAGGTGCAGGACGAAGCGGATCCGGCGGCCTGGCTGGCGCGGCCGGAAGTGAAGCGCGGCATGCAAACGCTGCAGCGCGCCGGGTATGTGTACGAGATCCTGGTGACGCACCGGCATCTGGCGGCCGCGGCGGCGTTCGCCGCCCGCCACGATGAGCACTGGTTGGTGCTGGACCATCTCGGCAAGCCGGACATCGCGCGCGGCGCGCGGCACTGGGCGCAGCAAATCCGGCCGCTGGCGGCGCTGCCGCACGTGGCCTGCAAGCTGTCGGGGCTGATCACCGAGGCGCCGGGTGGCCGGTGGCGGGCGGAAGAACTGCTGCCGTTCTTCGACGCCGCGCTGGAGGCGTTCGGCCCGCAGCGGCTGATGTTCGGCTCCGACTGGCCGGTGTGCCTGCTGGCCGGCGACTACCGCCAGGTGGTGCAACTGTGCGAACGGGCGCTGTCGACGCTGGGAGCCGCCGAGCAGGCGGCGATTTGGGGCGACACCGCCTGGCGAATTTACGGTTTAACGGAGTCTGGTTATGGATCTGTATCTGCAAGATAAGGTGGTGCTGGTCACCGGCGGCGGTGCCGGCATCGGCGCGGCGATTGCACATGTGCTGGCCGAGGAAGGGGCGATCCCGGTGTTGGTCACCAACGCCGCGCCGGAGGCGGCGCTGCTGGCCGATTTGCAGCGGCTGCAGCCGCGCACCGAGGTGATCCTCACCGAACTGTGCGACGAGGCGGCCTGCCGCCGCGCGGTCAGCCAGACGCTGGCGGCCTTCGGCCGCATCGACGGGCTGGTGAATAACGCCGGGGTCAACGACGGCGTCGGGCTGGAGGCGGGGCGCGAAGCCTTCGTCGGCTCGCTGGAAAAGAACCTGGTGCACTACTACCTGATGGCGCACCTGTGCCAGGCGGCGCTGCAGGAAAGCCGGGGCGCTATCGTCAACATCGCCTCCAAGACCGCGCTCAGCGGCCAGGGCGGCACCAGCGGTTACACCGCCGCCAAGGGCGCGGTGCTGGCGCTGACGCGCGAATGGGCGGTGTCGCTGCGCCATGACGGAGTGCGGGTGAACGCGGTGGTGCCGGCGGAGGTGATCACCCCGCAGTACCAGCGCTGGCTCAACACCTTCGCCGAGCCGCAGCGGCAGATGGCGAAAATCACCGCGCGCATTCCGCTCGGGCAGCGCATGACCACGCCGCAGGAGATCGCCGATACCGTGGCGTTTCTGCTGTCGTCGCGGTCATCGCATACCACCGGGCAGTGGCTGTCGGTGGACGGCGGCTACCTGCATCTCGATCGGGCGTTGACGTGAGCGGCGCGACGGCAGGGCGGCGCCGTTTCTGCCAGGCGCTCGATCTGATTGACTCACCGGCGCTGATTGCGGAGTACCTGCAGCATCATCAGCGCATCTGGCCGGGCATCGCCGCGCATTTGCGCGAGCACGGCATTCTGGACATGGAGATTTACCGGTTGGGCACCCGGCTGTTCATGATCGTGGAGGTCAGCGCCGATTTCGACGCTGCGCGCTTTGACGCCGCCAGCCTGAACAACCCCGAAGTACAGCGATGGGAAGCGCTGATGTGGCACTACCAGGCCGCCACCCCCTGGACGCCGCAGGGCGAAAAATGGGTGGAAATGGCGCGGATATTTTCTCTGCAACAGCAATAACGCCAACATCATCATCGCCAGACGATACGAGGGTATCACCATGCTTGCTGAAAAAAGTGCGGCCTCCGCGCAGCCGGGCGTCGCCGTGACCGCCAATCTGCGCTGGGCCTTTATCCTGGTCACCAGCCTGTTCTTCATGTGGGGTCTGTCCTATGGCCTGCTGGACGTATTGAACAAACATTTTCAGGAGACGTTGCACGTCACCAAGGCGCAGTCGGGGCTGCTGCAGGCGGCCTATTTCGGCGCCTATTTCCTGGTGGCGCTGCCCGCCGGGTACTTTATGGACCGCAAGGGCTATAAGGCGGGCATTCTGGTCGGGCTGTGCCTGTATGCGCTGGGGGCGCTGCTGTTCGTGCCGGCGGCATCGGCCAACAGCTTCGGCGTGTTCCTGTTCGCGCTGTTCGTTATCGCCAGCGGTTTGGGCTGCCTGGAAACGGCCGCCAACCCGTACGCCACGGTGCTGGGCGACGCGCAGGGCGCCGAACGGCGGCTCAACCTGGCCCAGTCGTTCAACGGCCTCGGGCAGTTTATCGGCCCGTTGATCGGCGGCACGCTGTTCTTCTCCGCCAGCCAGTCCGCCGGCGGCGGCGATCAGAGCGCGGTGAAGATGACCTATGTGGCGATCGCCGTGCTGGTGCTGCTGATCGCGCTGTTGTTCAGCCGCACCCGGCTACCGGCGATCCGCGAAGAGGAAAAACCGGTGCACGGCGTGATAGCGCAGGGATTGTGGCAGCATCCGCATTTCGTCGGCGGGGTTATCACGCAGTTCTTTTACGTGGCGGCGCAGGTGGGCGTAGGGGCGTTCTTCATCAACTATGCCACCGAACACTGGCGCGAGGTGTCTAACCAGAGCGCCTCTTACCTGCTGTCGATCGCCATGATCTGCTTTATGGTCGGGCGCTTCTTCAGCACCTGGTTGATGGGGCGAGTCAAGCCGGCGACGCTGTTGGCGGCCTATGCGCTGATCAACATCGCGCTGTGCGGCGTGGTGATGCTGAGCGTTGACGGCGTGTCGGTGGTGGCGCTGATCGCGGTATTCTTCTTTATGTCGATCATGTTCCCGACCATTTTCGCCCTGGGGGTGAAAAACCTGGGTAAACACACCAAGCGCGCCAGCTCCTTTATGATCATGGCGATCGTCGGCGGCGCCATCATGCCGTACTTTATGGGAGCGCTGGCCGACCGTTACAGCACCGCGCTCTCTTATCTGCTGCCGCTGCTGTGCTTCGTGGTGGTGCTGGTTTACGGCCTGCGGCAGCGCCGCGTCTGATTCAACCCGGCGGCGAATCGGCCTTCGCCGCCGTTGTCAGCGCCTGTGGGCGGGTTCGCATCAGGATCGCCAACGCCAGCAGCAGCACGATGCCGGACAGCACGCCGTTTATCGTCAAGCCTCCGGCATCCACCACCAGCCCGCCCGCCAGTGAACCGCAGGAAATCGCCAGATTAAACAGCGCGATATACAGCGAAGAGGCGACCTCGACCGCATTGGGCGCCGCCTTGAGCATCCACGCCATCAGCGACACGGAAACGCCGCCATAGGCGATGCCCCACAGCAGGAGGAAAGCGCCGCCGCTCAGCGGCGCGCGGCTCAGCAGCGGCAGCAGCAGGACGGCGAGCGCCAGCCCGAGGGCGATCAGCGCCAGGGTGCGGCGCAGCCGTTTGGCGGCGGCCTGGCCGGCGATGAAATTCCCGACGATACCGGCGACGCCGTAGGCGAACAGCAACGCCCCCACCCAGCGGCTCTCGATGCCGGCGACCGTCTGCAGCAGCGGGCGGACAAAGGTGTAGGCCATAAAGTGGCCGGCGACCAGCAGAAACGTCAGCAGCAGCCCGAGGAGCAACCGGCGATTCGCGCGCTGCGCGGTGAACGACCGCCAGCTCACCGCCTGCGTGACCGGCAGCGGCGGCAGCACGCACAGCAGCAGGAGCAGGGTCAGCGCCGCCAGAACGGCGACGGCCAGAAACGCCATGCGCCAGCCCAGCGCTTCGCCGAGGAACACCCCGAGCGGCACGCCGAGCACCGAGGCCGCCGCTACGCCGCCGAAGATGACGGACAGCGCCAATCCGACGGAGGCCGGCGGCACCAGACGTTCCGCCAATCCGCCGGCGATGGCCCAGATACCGCCGATGCAAAAGCCCAGCAGGATGCGCGCAGCGAACAGCAGCGCCATGGAGGTAGCGGCGGCGGCCAGCAGGTTGGCGGCGATCAGCAGTAGCAGAAAGACGATCAGCAGGCTGCGGCGATCTGTGCGCCGGGCGCCCAGCACCACCAGCGGGGCGAACAGCGCGGCGAACAGGGCAGGCAGGGAAATCAGCAGCCCGGCGCGGCCTATCGATGCGTTCAAGGTGCTGACTATCGGGGTCAGCAGCCCGACGGGCAGCATTTCTGCCGTGACGACGGTAAAGGTGGATAGGCCGATGGCGAAGGTCGCCAGCCAGGGTTTTGCGCCGCCGGCTTGTAAGGCACTCATAATGACTCTCCCAACAGATGAAGAGCCTCAGTGTATCCGCGCCAAAATGGCTGATAAACTGGCCTGAATGCGCAACATTGGGGACAAATCGTGGCTAATTTACCGTCTATGCCGTTGGATAACCTGACCGACCTGCTGGTGTTCATTCGCGTCGCCGACGCCTGCAGCTTCACGCTGGCGGCCGAGAGGCTGGGCATCTCCCGCTCGGCGGCGGGCAAATGCGTGATCCGATTGGAGGAGCGATTGGCCACCCGGTTGCTGCAGCGCACCACGCGCAGCGTCAGCCTGACCGAAGACGGCGCGGTGTTTTACGAGTATGCGCAGCGCATCCTGTCGCAGGCCGAAGAGGCGGAAACGGCGCTCAATACGCGGCGGCAAACCCCACGCGGGCGGCTGCGGCTGGATCTGCCGGTCTCGTTGGGGCGGTTGCATATCCTGCCGATTCTGCGGGAGTTTTTGGCGCAGTGGCCGGAGGTGGACGCCGACGTCAGCTTCTCCGATGATTACAGCGATCTGGTGCGCGACGGCATAGACGTGGCTGTCCGCGTCGGCGGCAACGACGACAGCCGGCTGGTGCGGCGGGTGCTCGCGCCACATCGCCTGATCACCTGCGCGGCGCCGGATTATCTGGCGCGGCACGGCACGCCTGCAAAACCGGAGGCGTTGGGCGATCACGAGACGCTGGTCTTCAGCCATCAGGGGCTGCCGGCGCCCTGGCGCTATTTGGTCAACGGCCAACTGCACGAACAGCCGGTGCGCGGCCGGATGCGTTTCAACAACGTCGAGGCCTTGCGGGATGCGGCCGTCGCCGGAGCCGGCCTGTGCCAGGTGGGGGCGTTTCTGGTCGGCGAGCAGATTGCGGCCGGCACGCTGGTGCCGGTGCTGGAGCGCTATTGCCGCCCGGGGCCGCCGATCTGCGCCGTCTATCCCAGCCGGCGCCATCTCTCCCCCAAGGTGAAACTGTTCCTGGCGGCGATCGAACGGCGCTGGCAGGGCAAGGCGATTTGGGAAACCGCTTAGCGCGAGCGATTCACGCCGCTTTCAAGGCCAGCGTTCGCCGCATCAAGCGGTAGCCGCCGGCCGCCACCAGCAGCACGATCAGCCCGGCGGTGAGCGTGACGCCGAAGCCGGCCGCTATCCCGGCGGCATCGATCGCCAGGCCCGCCAATGCGGCGCCGAGCGCCACGCCTATCCCCAGGCCGGTGACCATCCAGGTCAACCCCTCCGTCAGCCGGGAGGGCGGCACGATGTTTTCAACCAGCCCCATGGCAATGATCATGGTCGGCGCAAAAAACAATCCCGCGACAAACATCGCCGCCGCCAGCGTCAAGACATCGTGCACCCACAGCAGCGGCAGGGTGGTGAAGGCGGTGGCGAACGCCGCGTATAAGAACAGGCGAGGCAAGGGGACGGGGATCTTCATTGCGCCGAAAATCAGCCCGGCCAGGCAGGAGCCGAACGCGTAAACCGACAGCACGATGCTGGCGGCGGCCGGCTGTCCTTGCTGCTCGGCGAAGGCCACGCTGATGACGTCCACGGTGCCGACGATGGTGCCCAGGGCGATCAGCGCCAGCAGCAGGATCTGCATTGACGGCATGGCCAGGATGGCGCGCTGCCGCTGGTTATTGCGGGTGTAGACCGGGGGCTGAGTGCTTTTTTGGGAGGCGAATGCCGCAACGCCCGCCACCAGAAGCAGCGCGGCTACCAGAGGGCCGGCTTCTGGGAAGAGTGAAACGCTAAGCCCCACGGCGATCGGTGGGCCGACGATAAAGGCCACTTCATCTAACACGGACTCGAATGAAAATGCCGTGTGCAGCTGTGGCGTGCCGCGATAAATTTCGCTCCAGCGGGCTCTGACCATCGCGGAGATGCTGGGCATGCCGCCCGCGAGCGCGGCGAAGACGAACAGCGTCCAGTCCGGCGCCCGATAGTGGGTGCAGAGCAACAGCAGTAGCAGGGCGAGCGTGCTGATCCCGGTGGCATACGGCAGCACGCGGCTTTGGCCGTGACGATCCGCCGCGCGCGCGATTTGCGGCGCAAGCAGCGCCATGGAAAAGGCGAACGTCGCCGCCACCGCGCCCGCCAACCAATAAGAGCCGCGTACCTGTGAGAGCATGGTGATGATGCCGATACCGGTCATCGAGACCGGCAGGCGCGCGATCAGCCCGGCAGAGGAAAACGCCTTGCTGCCCGGGGCGTTGAACAGGTTGAAATAAGGATTTGCCATGGAAAGGGCTCCAGAAGTTGGCGGCTCAGTATTCGCTCAATGGCCATCATTGACATACGCCACGTATGTTACGTTAATTGACATACATGGCGTATGTCAATTATAACGTTCATCAATAACGAGGCGGGAGTGGATTCATGGCACGTAAAGCGCGCGCAGAAATGATTGAAGAAACCCGACAAAAACTGGTGGCGGCCGCCCGTCAGCAGTTCGGCAGCGTGGGGTATGCCGAGACGGTGATGGATGAACTCACCGCGCAAGCCGGCATGACGCGCGGTGCGCTCTACCACCACTTTGGGGACAAGAAAGGTTTGTTTTTGGCCGTCGTGCAAGAAATCGACGCCGAGATAGATGCGCGCCTGGCCGACATTACCGCGAGTTCGGCGGATGGCTGGGAGGCGTTTGCGGCGCGTTGTCGCGGTTATTTGATCATGATGACGGAGCCGCAAGCGCAACGCATTTTGTTGCGCGATTCACCTTCGGTGCTGGGGGCTGAATATTTGCAGGCCAGTAAGCTGCAATGCATTGTCTGGATGACGGGCGCATTGCAGGTGTTGATGGCGCAGGGGCGCATCGCCGTCGCCGAGCCGGAATCGCTGGCGCATTTGATCAACGGCGGCCTGATGGATGCCGCGCTTTGGATCGCGCACCAGCCGGATGAGAAAACCGCTTTGGAGCAGGCGTTGGCCAGTTTGTCGCTGTTGCTGAACGGCTTGCGGCCAACGGCCGCTTAACCGGGCAGGGTATTTACTCCTGCGGCAGCAGCAGGGCGGGCTGGACGTTTTGCGCCAGCTGAATATTGTTGCGGCCGCTGTGCTTCGCCAGATAGAGCGCGGCGTCGGCCGCGCCGATCGCCGATTCGACGTCCAGTTTTTCCAATGCCGAGATGCCGGCGCTGAGCGTCAGCGTACCGCTGTGCTGCGAGCTGGCGCCGTGCGGGATATTCAGTTCCGCCACCCGTTGGCGCACCCGTTCGGCCAGCTGCGCCGCGTAGCCTTCGTGCACGTTGGTCAGCAGCACCAAAAACTCTTCCCCGCCGTAGCGCACCACGATGTCGCGCGAACGCACCGCATCGCGGATGGCGATCGCCACCTGCACCAGCGCCCGGTCGCCCATGGCGTGGCCGTAGCTGTCGTTGTAGACCTTGAAGTGGTCGATATCCAGCAGCAGCACGTAGTGGCGGCCGGTTTGCGGTTCCAGCAGCATGTTGATCTTATTCTCCAGCCCGCGACGGTTATAAAGGCCGGTCAGGGGATCGAGCATGCTCAAATTATTGAATTTGTCCCGCTCGTTATACAGGTTGGCCACCAGCGCGTGGGTAAAGATTTCACTGCGTTTCAACATCAGGTGATGAATGGAGAAAGCGATAATAGGCAATAGCGTGGTGAATAATATCCGCAGGGTATTATGCATACCGTCTAAAGCCAGGATCATCATTGCGGAAGGCACGGCGTGTAAACAAAAGGCGGTAAAGTTGTCCGTCAGAGAAATAGCGCTGATAAAAAAGATGCTGAACAAACTAATTAATAAAAAATCTTGGTTATTCGGCAGGCAATATTGACTTTTAACGTAGATATGTGCAGCCCACAGCAGGCCAAGCACGCTGGCGAACAGGTTGAGTTTGTACAGGTATTGCCGCGGCGTATGCAGAGAAAATAGCGCCGCCGCCAGACAAAATAACGGGATGCATAATAAAGGCAGAGTAAAAGAAGGGACATCCCTAAAAGGGAACAATAACGTAAATATGGAAGAGGCGGCATTCATCATTAGAAAAAGAAATAATGCCAGGCGCTGCTTGCTGTTCAGTAATTCCTGATAAGAACGGGCGTTCATACGGAGGTCACTCTTTGCAAAGTCGTACTGTCGAATAATTAAGGTTGAGAAGCATTCCCTTGGCGCGAAATATCCACTTGAATTGCATGGTTGACCGTTGTGATTATTATCATGCAAACAGGACTAGGAATTTTCTTATGTCAAATTATCATTTTTTCCTGCTGGTGTCATCTGGGTTTGGTCATCGCAGCGAAAATGATGCGGCGGCCAAAAAAGTGTTATATGATATTGGTTATCATTATCACTTGAGGGGGTTGTCATGCTCACTGCCATGATTGCCGCATGCGGGCTGTGGGGCGTCAGCTGGTGCCTCGGCGATCGCCTGGCCAGCGCCTGGGGCGTTTTGCTGCCGTGCGCGCTGATGCCGCTGCTGGCCTTGATCGATCTCGATATGATGCAGCTGCGCAGCTTGATCGTGATAGCGATGTTGGCGACGCTGGTGATGCTGTTCAACAGCCGGCTGCGTCATTATCTGCTGCTGCCTTCCTGCATGGCGCTGGCGGGCGGCCTGGCGGCGGTCAGCCTCAACTTCAGCTTCGGGTAAAACGCCGGAAACGACAAAACCACGCTTAGGCGTGTTTTTCATCAATGCGTTGGGATTTTTTCGAAGGGACTGCCGGAGAGATCATCAATTGGTGCGAAGAGAGGGACTTGAACCCTCACGTCCGTAAGGACACTAACACCTGAAGCTAGCGCGTCTACCAATTCCGCCACCTTCGCACAGTCGATGTTGTTGCTTTGATTTATATTACGTCGCCAGCGTGGTGCGAAGAGAGGGACTTGAACCCTCACGTCCGTAAGAACACTAACACCTGAAGCTAGCGCGTCTACCAATTCCGCCACCTTCGCATCGATGCTGAGTGCAATATAAATCATGTGGTTATTTGGTGCGAAGAGAGGGACTTGAACCCTCACGTCCGTAAGGACACTAACACCTGAAGCTAGCGCGTCTACCAATTCCGCCACCTTCGCGTACCAGAAACATTACCGGAGTAACGTTACCACGGAGGCGAATTCTAGAGATTTTGGCGGGCACGTCAACAGTTATTTCCCCGCATTGCGGGCGTTTGCTGGAAAAACAGCCATATCACCGCTTTTCCGCTGGTCAAACAGCCAAATCAGCCAATCAATCAACACCCTGACCCGTGGCGCCAGGAAACGGCCGGGCGGATACATGATGTAAATCGGCATCGGCGGCGGCGGCGTGTCCGCTAGCACTTCCACCAGTTCGCCTCGTTCCAGCCAGGGGGCAAGCGAATAGCGCGCCGCCTGAATCAACCCCATGCCGGCCCGCGCGCCGGCGATGTAGGCGTCGGCGCCGCTGACGCTCAGCCGGGCGGGGAGTTCGCGCAGTTCCACTTTGCCGCCGCGGCAGAATTCCAGCGGGTAATCGCGGTTGCTGGCCAGGGAAAAATACCCTACCGCGCGGTGCGGCTCCAGGCTATCAATGTCGCGTGGCATGCCGCAGGCCTGCAGGTAAGCGGGAGAAGCGCAGGTGACCTGTGGCAGCTGGGCGATGCGCCGCGCCACCAGGCTGTCGTCTTCGGTTTCCCAGGCGCGCAGCACGCAGTCCACGCCTTCGCGCAACAGATCGACGTGGGTGTCGTTGGCGCCCAGCGCCAGCGTGATGTCGGGATAGCGGCGGTAAAAGTCGTCCAGCGCCGGAATGACAATCTGGCGCGCCAGCGAATGGGGCATATCGATGCGCACTTTGCCGGACGGTTGCAGCTTATGGTGGCTGAACAGCGTGTCCGCCTCCTCAAGCGCCCCCAGCAACTGTACGCAGCGTTGATAGTAGAGGCTGCCTTCGCTGGTCACCTGCACCTGGCGGGTGGTGCGGATCAGCAGGCGCACGCCCAGCCGCTGCTCCAGCCGTTTCAACGCGTTGCTGACCGTGGCGCGCGGCAGCTGCAGGCGCTCGGCCGCCCGGCTGAAGCTGCCCAGTTCGACGATGCGGGTAAAAATGCGCATGGCTTGAACCTGATCCATGTCCACTCCGGATTGTTGGTGATTTTTGAACAGTGATGTGCAATCTGCATTATTTATCTTTGTAGCGTAAACAACCAGACTTTGCTGCGTTATCCGTTCATCGCATGAGGGCAGCACAATGCAACAACGTAAACTGGGTTCTCACGGCCCCCTCGTCTCCGCCCTGGGGTTGGGATGCATGGGCATGAGCGACTTCTACTCCACCGGCGCCGATCGGCAGGAAGCCATCGCCACGCTGCACCGGGCGCTGGAGCTGGGCGTCACGCTGCTCGACACCGCCGACATGTATGGCCCGCACACCAACGAGGAATTGGTGGGGGAAGCGATCAAGGGCAAACGGCAACAGGTGTTCCTGGCCACCAAGTTCGGCATCCTGCGCGATCCGGTGGATCCTTCGGCGCGCGGCGTCAGCAGCCGGCCCGAGTATATCCGGCGCTCGGTGGAAGGCAGCCTGCGGCGCTTGGGCGTAGAAGAGATCGATCTTTATTATCAGCATCGGGTCGATCCGCAGGTGCCGATCGAAGACGTCGTGGGCACGATGGCGGATCTGATCCGCGAAGGCAAGATCCGCCATATCGGCCTGAGCGAGGCGTCGGTCGCCACGCTGGAGCGGGCGCACAAGGTGCATCCGATCACCGCGCTGCAGACCGAGTATTCGCTGTGGACGCGCGATGCCGAACAGGGCGTGCTGGCAGCCTGTGAGCGCCTCGGCATCGGCTTTGTGCCTTACAGCCCGTTAGGGCGCGGTTTCCTCACCGGCGCTATCCGGCGGCCGGAGGATCTGGCCGAGGACGATTTCCGCCGCGGCAACCCGCGCTTCCAGGGGGAAAACTTCGCCCGCAACCTGGCGCTGGTGGAGAAGGTGGGTGAGCTGGCGGCACAGAAGGGCGTCAAGCCTTCACAGCTGGCGCTGGCCTGGGTGTTGGCGCAGGGCGAGCACATCGTGCCGATCCCCGGCACCAAACGCCGTTGCTACCTCGAAGAGAACGTCGCGGCGGCGGAGATAACGCTGAGCGCGGCCGAGCTGGCGGCGATAGACGCGGTGTT
The DNA here is from genome assembly GCF_052169175.1 of Serratia sp. CY31944. Classification (NCBI taxonomy): domain Bacteria; kingdom Pseudomonadati; phylum Pseudomonadota; class Gammaproteobacteria; order Enterobacterales; family Yersiniaceae; genus Serratia; species Serratia sp. CY31944. Next base: position 266,317 of record NZ_JBJNLG010000002.1, on the reverse strand, counting down.
TCCGCTGAGTGCGGCGGCCGGCGAACGCTACGGCGCGGAGTCGATGACCTATATCAACGGCTAAAAAAAAGCGCGGCCTCAGGCCGCGCTCTGTCGTTTTCCGCCAACGGCGAATTATTTCTTCTTCGGCGCGCGCGGCGGGCGGCCGACGGTGGCCTGATACACCTTGAAGCGGCCGTTCTGCGCCAGCACTTCGTGGCTGCCGAAGGTGGCGTCCAGAATGTCTGGGTACGGCAGGAAGGCGTTGGCGACGATGCGCAGCCGGCCGCCGATCGGCAGGTGTTTCACCGCGCCGCGGATCAGGGTTTCGGCGGCGGTCAGGCTGGTCTGCAGCCCGTCGTGGAACGGCGGGTTGGAGATGATCATGTCGAAACGGCCGGTGATGTCGGAGTAAACGTTGCTGACGATCACTTCGCCTTCGATGCCGTTGGCGGCCAGCGTCGCGCGGCTGGATTCCACCGCGGCGGCGTTGACGTCGCTGAGGGTCAGTTTCACCTTCGGCGACAGCTTGGCCATCACCGAGGCCATCACGCCGGCGCCGCAGCCGATATCCAGCACCTTGCCTTTCATGTGTTTTTCCAGCGTCGACAGCAGCAGCGAGCTGCCGACGTCCAGGCCGTCGCGGCTGAACACGCCCGGCAGCGTTTTCACTTCCAGATCGTGCAGCTGATAGCTGTCCCACCAGTCGTCCAGGCTGAACTCGGTCTGTGCGTCCAGGCGGCCGTGATACAGGCCGCAGCGGCGCGCGCTGTCGATTTTCACCAGCGCAACGTGGCCTTCCAGCGTTGGCTCGGCGCTGCGCACGCCGCTGCGGTTTTCACCGACCACGAACACCTCCGCGCCCACCGGCAGCAGCGCCAGGATGTTGCACAGCTGGAATTGCGCTTCCTGCTTGCTCTTCGGCCAGTAGTAAACCAGCGTGTCGCAGTCGGCGACGAAAGCGGGATCGACGGTCAAACCGAACTGCACGTTATCGCCCATCGTCCGGTTCAGTAACTGCCAGTGATGGTATTGCTGAGTGTGGACGCGCACGTCCGCGGCCTCGAATTGGGCCGGCAGGCTGTCCTGCAGGTCGCCGGCAAACAGCACGCGGCGTTCGATAAATTCATCACTGTGGCGCAGCATGACTTCACTGGCGGGGGTTAATGCAGACATCAGATATTGGCTCCTGGAAATGAGACCGGGGATTATAGAGCTTTGTGGCGATATGTTCGACGGGTTTGTTGGCGCGGGCTGCGCGGGTTTGTTAGCATAGCGCGGCGCATGGCAGGCATGGCGCACCACAACGGGTAGGAATCGGCATGGCATCAAAACGCGACTGGCTGTTACAACAACTGGGTATTACGCAGTGGACATTGCGCCGCCCGGGCGTGTTGCAGGGCGAAGTGGCGGTCAGTCTGCCGCCCGAGGCGCGCCTGCTGGTGGTGGCGCAGACGCTGCCCGCACCGGACGATCCGCTGTTTTGCGACGTGCTGCGCAGCCTGGGGCTGACGCCGGCGCAAACCTACAGCCTGACGCCGGAACAGGCGGCGATGCTGCCTGAAGAGACCGCATGCAACAGTTGGCGGCTGGGCGTGGCGGAACCGCTTGCGGTCGCCGGCGCGCAGCTACACAGCCCGGCGCTGGCCGAGCTTTCCCAAGACGCGGGGGCCAAACGCGCCCTCTGGCAGCAGATTTGTCATCATGAACACGATTTCTACCCTGACGGCGGCCGACCTGGCCACGGCCTTCACCATTGAGCAAGCCAGCCACGCTTTTCCCTGGACGGAAACCACTTTCGCCAGCAATCAGGGCGATCGCTACCTTAACCTGAAGCTGAGCGCCGACGGGGAGATGGCGGGATTCGCCATCACGCAGATCGTGCTGGACGAAGCCACGCTGTTCAACATCGCCATTCATCCGCAGTACCAGCGCCGTGGCTTTGGCCGCCTGCTGCTCAACGCGTTGATTGAACGGCTGGAGAGCCGCGGCGTGGTCACGCTGTGGCTGGAAGTGCGCGCCTCCAACCAGGCGGCGATCGCGCTGTATGAAGATCTCGGTTTCAACGAAGTTACCGTGCGCCGCAATTATTACCCGAGCGCCCACGGCCGCGAAGACGCGATCGTGATGGCGCTGCCGCTGGCGTAATCTAAACACATCCTGTTTATTGTTTTCCTTTCCTTTTACAACTAAAAAGTTGTTTTCTGATTAATTTACATCGAATAAGTTGTTTTTTGCCATGGCGACAACTAATTTGTTGTTTATTGTTGGTGAGACAATCAATGCGTAGTTGGGAGGTGCGGATGAGAAAATTATCAGAAATATCAGCGTTGCTGAAAGAAAAACGCATTGAGTTGGGCTGGAGCCAAAAAGACTTTTTAATGAAGATTGGCATGACCCAACAGCAATATCAGCGTATTGAAACGGGTAGCGATATGCGGGTAAGCACGCTGCTACGGATATTGGCGGCGATGGATTTGGAATATGTCATCGTGCCGAAAAAGTCTGCCCGTGATGTGGAGTGCTTGCTGCAACAGGAAGTGAGTCGCGCGCCGGAAGCCGGTAAGCCGCATAATTTTGAAAAAAAACTGAAAGATCTCGAGGACTAGCTGATGAAAGGGCCGCGACAGGTTGAATCGGTGCAGGCATTAGCCTTGATCTTGCATGGCGTGCGTGTTGGCGTGCTGGCGCATTACAGCGGCGGCAGAAACATCCTGACCTTTGATCCGCACTACCTCGCTTTGCCGGAGCATGCTCGTCCCTTGTTTACGCTAAGGCAGAGGGCGCACCCGGGGTATCTTGAGCAAGTTTTACAGTCATCGCAGCGCCTGCCGCCCGTCTTATCCAATTTGTTACCCGAAGGCGCACTGCGCGGTTGGGTGGCCCAGTCGTTGAAAGCCCATGTGAACGAGGAGTTTCCCTTAATTGCCTGGGCCGGGGGAAACCTGCCGGGAGCGCTTGAAGCCCGGCCGCTGGCTGCCAGTGACATACCCACCTGGGCGTTAACGTCGCGCGGCGAGCTGGAAGCCGTGCAAATTAATGTTGGCGTGGAGGCGCAAAAGTTTTCTTTGGCAGGGGTACAAATGAAGTTTTCCTCTGTGCGCAAAGAGGGCCGTTTCAACATTTCTTCTCAGGTCGGCGCCGATAGCTGGATCATTAAAACGCCTTCAACGGTCCATCGTCATCTCCCTGAAAATGAATATACGGCAATGCGCTTGGCGCAAGCCATCGGCGTGGATATTCCTGATATTGAGTTGGTTGAGCTGACACGACTTGAGCACTTGCCTGATATTCGCTTGGCGGATGAACCTTATGCTTATGCCATCCGTCGTTTTGACCGCAGCGAAAACGGGCGAGTACATGCAGAAGATTTTGCTCAGATATTCGAGATTTACGCGCACGATAAATACCGCGGTAAAAATTACGATCAGATAGCGGCTTATCTCTATGAGTATGGCAGTGAACCTTTAGCGGATGCGCAGCAAATGGCACGCCGTCTGTTGGCGAATATTTTGCTCGCCAATGGCGATGCTCACGTAAAGAATTGGTCCATGATCTATCCAAACCAGACCGATGTTCGGCTTTCTCCCGCTTATGACATCGTCACTACGTTGGCCTATATTCCTGGTGAATCTGAGGCCGCGCTCAATATGGCGAAGGAAAAACGCTGGGATAGGATCTCAATGCAAACCTTCGAACGCTGGGCTGAGCGGGTCGATATTCCCTGGCCTGCGATTCGTGTGCACCTTGTGGATGCCATCGACAAGGCGCGAAATTTGTGGCCGGAATTATTGGAAAACCTGCCGATGGCGGACGATCACAAATCGGTATTGCGTCGGCATTGGGCCGCTTTGTCCCCCGATTTCCGCCTGCGTTAGCGGGAAATCGGATCCATTGATTGTCACCGGTTGGCAAATCGGCGAAAATGCCCGGCTGTTATCTTTTATTCACCGCTTTGCCCGGCGCCGCGATCGGCGCGTTCTGATGATGTCGCAGGGCGGACTAACCGTAGAACCTGAAAACCATGTCTCCTAGTGAATTTGCCCGCGAAGTCTCCAAAAGAAGAACTTTCGCCATCATCTCGCACCCCGATGCCGGTAAAACCACCATTACCGAAAAAGTGCTGCTGTTCGGACAGGCGATCCAGACCGCCGGTACGGTAAAAGGCCGCGGCTCCAGCCAGCACGCCAAATCCGACTGGATGGAAATGGAAAAGCAGCGTGGGATCTCGATCACCACCTCGGTGATGCAGTTCCCGTACCGCGACAGCCTGGTCAACCTGCTGGATACCCCGGGGCACGAAGACTTCTCCGAAGATACTTACCGTACTCTGACCGCCGTCGACTGCTGTCTGATGGTGATCGACGCCGCCAAGGGCGTTGAGGATCGCACCCGCAAGCTGATGGAGGTTACCCGTCTGCGCGACACGCCGATCCTGACCTTCATGAACAAACTGGACCGCGATATCCGCGATCCGATGGAAGTGATGGATGAAGTCGAGCGCGAACTGAAGATCGCCTGCTCGCCCATCACCTGGCCGATCGGCTGTGGCAAGCTGTTCAAGGGGGTTTACCACCTGTACAAGGATGAAACCTACCTGTACCAGACCGGTAAAGGCCACACCATTCAGGAAGTGCGCATCGTCAAGGGTCTGAACAACCCGGAGCTGGATGCGGCGGTGGGTGAAGATCTGGCGGCGCAGCTGCGCGATGAGCTGGAGCTGGTGCAGGGCGCTTCCCACGAGTTCGATCAGGAAGCCTTCCTGAGCGGCGAGCTGACCCCGGTGTTCTTCGGTACCGCATTGGGCAACTTCGGCGTGGATCACATGCTGGACGGCCTGGTGGCCTGGGCGCCGGCGCCGATGCCGCGCAAAACCGACACCCGCGAAGTGACGGCGGCGGAAGAGAAATTCACCGGCTTCGTGTTCAAGATCCAGGCCAACATGGATCCGAAACACCGCGACCGCGTGGCCTTTATGCGCGTGGTTTCCGGCCGCTACGAGAAGGGCATGAAGCTGCGCCAGGTGCGCACCGGCAAAGACGTGGTGATCTCCGACGCGCTGACCTTTATGGCCGGCGACCGTTCGCACGTGGAAGAAGCCTATCCGGGCGACATCATCGGCCTGCACAACCACGGCACCATTCAGATCGGCGATACCTTCACCCAGGGTGAAGACATGAAGTTCACCGGCATCCCGAACTTCGCGCCGGAACTGTTCCGCCGCATTCGCCTGCGCGATCCGCTGAAGCAGAAACAGCTGCTGAAGGGGCTGGTGCAGCTGTCCGAAGAGGGCGCGGTGCAGGTGTTCCGTCCGATCGCCAACAACGATCTGATCGTCGGTGCGGTCGGTGTGCTGCAGTTCGACGTGGTGGTAGCGCGCTTGAAGAGCGAGTACAACGTGGAAGCGCTGTACGAGTCGGTCAACGTGTCGACCGCGCGCTGGGTCGAGTGCGACGACGTGAAGAAGTTCGAAGAGTTCAAGCGCAAGAACGAGATCAACCTGGCGCTGGACGGCGGGGACAACCTGTCCTATATCGCGCCGACCATGGTGAACCTCAACCTGACGCAGGAACGTTATCCTGATGTGACCTTCCGCAAGACGCGCGAACACTGATCAATCGGCAGGGCGCCCAGTGCGCCCTGCACGCCTCTCCTATTCCCACTGTGCTAATTAATAAACCTCCCTCATATTTTTCTTGCGAACCTAGGACACCAGGCGATGTTCGTTCGGCCTGCATTTTCCGTCTAATGGTCTATCTTTAACGGGACGTCCGCACATTGCTTGAGAGTAAATCACTGTAATATGTTGTTTGTTTGGTGAGTTATTCTGATGTGTTGCCGATAGGAGACAGTCAGTGTCTTTAAATATCAATGAGATAGCTATATTTCAGTTTTGTGTGACTTAGCCTGTCGTCAATAGGCGACAGTTTTTTGGCTAAAAATCCAACGTCTGATTTATTTTATTTGATTTTTAAGGGTTTTTTTGAGTTGGCACGGCCGTTGCAATATTCCTGTCGTGAACGCTTAATCGTATAGCGATGATGAAGTATTTACCGAGAAGGCCGCGTGAAGGTGGCCGCAGGGTTCCGGCGCTCTGGCGTTGTGAGCCCCCAACAAAAGGAAGAGATCGATGAAAAAGACCAAATTTGCACACTCGCTGATGGCTGTTGTATTGGGTTCTGTGTTGGTCAGCGGCAGTGCGCTGGCCGAAGAGAGTCTGCTCAACAAGGCGTCTAACGCCGCGGACAGTGCCGGTGCCAAAATCGATAGCTCCATGAAAAAAGTTGACGGTTACATGGATGACAGCGCGATAACGGCTAAAGTTAAAAGTGCGTTGGTGGAAGATAAAACCATCAAAAGTTCCGACATTTCGGTGAAAACCGAAAAAGGCGCCGTGACCCTGAGCGGGTTCGTCGGCAGCCAGGCGCAGGCGGAGCATGCGGTCGCTGTCGCCGGCAAGGTGGAAGGCGTCAAGACCGTCAGCGACAAGCTGCACGTGAAAGATGAAGCCAACCAGTCGATCAAATCGTATGCCGGCGACACCGCCACCACCAGCGAGCTGAAAGCCAAGCTGCTGGCCGATGACATCGTGCCGTCGCGCAATGTGAAAGTGGAAACCACCGATGGCGTGGTGCAGCTTTCCGGTGAGGTGAAAACGCAGGCGCAGTCTGAGCGTGCGGAAAGCATCGCCAAGGCCATCGACGGCGTGAAAAGCGTGAAAAACGACCTGGTGGTCAAGCCGTAATCCCGCCAGGCGCCCGTAACAAGTAACAACAAGCCGCATCGGTCGGGCCGTGAAGGCGGCCCGACATGTACCACCAAAAAAAGAAACTGATTTGCCGTCGACGCCCCGTTGTCGGGGCGGTAGACAGCAGCGAATTTTTTCACAATGGTAAGGAGAAGCTTATGTTTCGTTGGGGCATTATCTTTTTAGTCATCGCGCTTATCGCTGCGGCACTGGGGTTCGGTTCGCTGGCGGGCACCGCCGCCTGGGCGGCTAAAATCGTGTTTGTCGTCGGCATTATCCTGTTCCTGGTCAGCCTGTTCACCGGCCGCCGGCGCCCTTAGCCGGCCGGTATTTTCCTGCAAACTGTAACAAAGCTTAATTCCTTTTCTCACGTCGGGGAGGGCCGGCCATGAACAGCGACATCATCGTCGGGCGCTGGAAACAGCTGAAAGGCCAGGTATGGCAGGCATTGGCCGAATGGTCCGGCAGCGATTGCGTCTGGCTGGCCGGCAGCAATGATTTCCTCGCCGGCGTGCTGCAAGAGGATTACGGAAGAGAGCGAGACGCGGTATCCTCGGAGAAAACGTCTCACTGAGGATGCCAAGTTGGGATACAGAATACCCATCACGCTCGGCAATATAGAACCGCTGGCGTCTAAGCCCTTTCGGCCAGGCAAGATGGCGCTGGTCTGCGAAGGCGGCGGCCAGCGCGGCATTTTCACCGCCGGCGTGCTGGACGAGTTTCAGCGCGCGGGCTTTAACCCTTTCGACCTGCTGATCGGCACGTCGGCCGGCGCCCAGAATTTGTCCGCCTACATTTGCGGGCAGGTGGGCTACGCGCGCCGGGTGATCACCCGTTACACCACCTCGGCTCAATTCTTCAATCCGCTGCGCTTCGTGCGCGGCGGGCATCTGATCGATCTCGATTGGCTGGTTGATACGGCGGCGGCGCAGATGCCGCTGGCGATGGACGTGGCGGAACGGCACTTTACCGACGGGCGCGAGTTTCTGCTGTGCGCCTGCCGCAGCGACGATTTCGAACCGACCTATCTGCCGGCGCAGCGCGAGCGCTGGCTGCCGGCCATCAAAGCGTCCAGCGCCATTCCCGGCTTCTATCGCCAGGGCGTGGAGCTGGACGGCATCAGCTATCAGGACGGCGGCATCAGCGATGCGATCCCGGTGGAAGAGGCCTATCGCCGCGGCGCCGACACCATCGTGGTGATCCGCACCGTGCCTTCGCAGATGTACTACACCCCGCAGTGGATGAAGCGCATGGAGCACTGGCTGAGCGACAGCAGCCTGCAGCAGATGGTGCGCATCCTGCAGCATCACGAGGAAAGCTATCACCGCATCCAGCGCTTTATCGAGAAGCCGCCGGGCAAGCTGCGCATCTTCGAGATCTTCCCGCCGAAGCCGCTGGCCAGCAATGCGCTGGGCAGCCGACTGGGGTCGCTCAATCAGGATTATCACCTGGGGCGCCGCTGCGGCCGCTATTTCCTGGCCACCGTCGGCCAGTGGATGGCGCAGCCGGAGCCGGACGGCATGAAGGTGAAAAAAGCGCTGTCGCGCCGCCTGATCCAGCCGGAGAACGTCAGAATGCCTTCGCCGATCGTGACCGATCTCGTCATGCCGTCCGATCTTGGCGCGCAGCCGGAGGCCGCGGTGGTGGCGCCGAAGATCATTCTGCCGGGCGATCTGCCGCCGGGTGAAGGGGGCGCGCTGTGAGCTATGCCTTTACCGACACCCACTGCCATTTCGATTTCCCGCCCTTTACCGGGCATGAGGGCGAGAGCCTGGTGCGAGCGGCAAGCGCCGGCGTCACGCGCATCATCGTCCCGACGGTCACCGCCGATCGCTTCGCGCGGGTGCTGCGGCTGGCGCAGGATCATGCGCCGCTGTTCGCCGCGCTGGGGCTGCATCCGCTGTATATCGCGCAGCATCATGAGCCGCAGTTGGAGCAACTGGCGGCGCTGCTGGCTGAACGGCCGCGCAAGCTGGTGGCGGTGGGGGAGGTCGGGCTCGATCTGTATATGGACAACCCGCAGTTCGAGCGCCAGCAAAGCGTGCTGCTGGCCCAGCTGCGGCTGGCGAAACAGCATGACCTGCCGGTGATCCTCCATTCGCGCCGCACCCACGATCAGCTGGCTGCGGCGCTGCGGCGCGTGCAGCTGCCGCGCCGCGGCGTGGTGCATGGCTTCGCCGGCAGCCTGTCGCAGGCGCAGGCGTTTATCCGCCTCGGCTATTACATCGGCGTGGGCGGCACCATCACCTATGAGCGGGCGCAGAAAACGCGCGGCGTGATGGCGCAGCTCCCGCTCGAGGCGCTGTTGCTGGAGACCGATGCGCCGGACATGCCGCTGGCGGGCTATCAGGGGCAGCCGAATCGCCCCGAACGCGCCGCCGAGGTGTTTCAAACGCTGTGCGAGCTGCGGCCGGAACCGGCCGACGAGATCGCCGCCCATCTGCAGCGCAATGCTCAGGCGCTGTTTGCCATGCCGGATTGATGAGGTGATAACGTGACCTGTGTCACGTTATAAGATTTTCATTTGCGTCTCGTTGTATGCATTTGTGACATAAATCGGTGCGAGAGTGACCTCGCTCAGTATAATCCCCCCGAAACTCTCCAATAGCAGACCTCTCTTTATGAGCAGGGATGTATTTTATTTTTTGCAACAGGGAAACTTTGCATGCAACTCATCATGAGCCTAGTCGGCATGGCGGTGCTGATCGCCATTGCGGTGCTGCTCTCCAGCAACCGCCGGGCCATCAAACTGCGCACCGTCGCGTGGGCGTTCATCATTCAGGTCGGCATCGGCGCGCTGGTGCTGTATGTGCCGCTGGGCCGCAGCATCCTCGGCAGTATGTCGAACGGCGTGGCAAACGTTATCGCCTACGGCAATCAGGGCATTTCGTTCATTTTCGGCGGGCTGGTGTCCGACAAGATGTTCGAGGTGTTCGGCGGCGGCGGCTTCGTGTTCGCGCTGCGCGTCCTGCCGGTGATCGTGTTCTTCTCCTCGCTGATTGCGGTGCTGTACTACCTCGGCATCATGCAGTTGGTGATCCGCGTGCTGGGCGGCGGGCTGCAAAAGCTGTTGGGCACCTCGCGCACCGAATCGCTGTCGGCGACCGCCAACATTTTCGTTGGTCAGACCGAAGCGCCGCTGGTGGTGCGTCCGTATATCGCCACCATGAGCCAATCAGAACTGTTCGCGGTGATGTGCGGCGGCCTGGCCTCGGTGGCCGGTTCGGTGCTGGCGGGATATGCGCAGATGGGCGTGCCGCTGGAATACCTGATCGCCGCGTCCTTCATGGCCGCGCCGGGCGGGCTGCTGTTCGCCAAGCTGATGGTGCCGGAAACCGAGCAGACCCACGATAAAGACGATGCGATGAAGCTGATCGCCGAAGAGGATCGTCCGGCCAACGTGATCGACGCGGCGGCTTCCGGCGCGGCCTCCGGCATGCAGCTGGCGCTGAACGTCGGTGCGATGCTGCTGGCGTTTATCGCGTTGATCGCCTTGCTTAATGGTATTCTCGGCGGCATCGGCGGCTGGTTCGATTATCCGCAGCTGTCGCTTGAACTGATCCTCGGCTGGGTGTTCTCGCCGATCGCCTTCCTGATCGGCGTGCCGTGGAGCGAGGCGATGACCGCCGGTTCGTTCATCGGCCAGAAGATCATCGTCAACGAGTTCGTCGCCTACATGAACTTCGGCGCCTATCTGCGTCCGGACGACGTAGTGGCGGCGGAAGGCCTGCAGGTGCTGTCGGCCCATACCAAGGCGATCATCTCCTTCGCGCTGTGCGGCTTCGCCAACCTTTCCTCGGTGGCGATCCTGCTGGGCGGTCTGGGCAGCATGGCGCCCAATCGTCGCCACGACATCGCGCGCTTCGGTCTGAAGGCCGTGGCGGCGGGCACGCTGTCCAACCTGATGAGCGCCACCATCGCCGGCTTCTTCCTGGCGCTGTAAGCCATCCCGAGTCCCGCGACGGCGCGACCGATCGCGGGACTCAGCCTATACTCTAAGCAACGCGGGTGCGTGCCGCACCCGCGATCTTCAGCCGCTTCTTTAGCGAATTTGTGAACGATATCGCGTTATTTTGTGATGTTCTTCACATATAATTCCGGTCTGTTACAGTGCTATTTCATATAGTGTGACGATGAACGCGAATCGCCTCCGGCATTCGTGTTCAAATAGCTATTACTGGCCGGCCGCAAGGCGGGTGGCCATGTGCGGTGAGAAGGATCTCAGTTGCCGCCGCGGGAACGCCGTTCCCCAGCGCTATCTTCATGGAACCAAGTCCGCTCGCCAACACCCAGATACTCAGTTGGAGAGTTTTATGACCGAATTAACCGCAGCAGCGCAACGTGCGCTGAATTTGATGGATTTAACCACGCTGAATGATGATGACACCGACGAGAAAGTGATCGCGCTCTGTCGTCAGGCCAACAGCCCGGCTGGCCACACGGCGGCCATCTGCATCTACCCGCGTTTTATCCCGGTGGCGCGTAAGGCGCTGCGCGAGCAAGGCACGCCGGACATCCGCATCGCCACCGTGACCAACTTCCCGCATGGCAACGACGATATCGACATCGCGCTGGCGGAAACCCGCGCGGCCATCGCCTATGGCGCGGATGAAGTGGACGTGGTGTTCCCTTACCGCGCGCTGATCGCCGGCAACGAACAGGTCGGCTTCGAGCTGGTGAAACAGTGCAAGCAGGCTTGCCAGGCGGCCAACGTGCTGCTGAAAGTGATCATCGAAACCGGTGAGCTGAAGCAGGCCGATCTGATCCGCAAGGCGTCCGAGATCGCCATCAAGGCCGGGGCGGACTTTATCAAGACCTCCACCGGCAAGGTGCCGGTCAACGCCACGCTGGAAAGCGCCGAGCTGATGATGTCGGTGATCCGCGATATGGGCGTGGCGAAGACGGTGGGCTTCAAGCCGGCCGGCGGCGTGCGCACCGCGGAAGACGCGCTGCATTATCTGCAGCTTGCCGATCGTATTCTGGGCGAAGGCTGGGCCGATGCGCGGCATTTCCGCTTTGGCGCTTCCAGCCTGCTGGCCAGCTTGCTGGCCGCGCTGGGCCACCAGACCCAGACCGCCGGCGGCGGCTACTGATCGATTTCGTTGGCGGGCGCCAGGCGCGCCCGTCTGCACTGACTCTCGGCGACACAGGGGGATGTCTTGTTCCTGGCTCAAGAAATTATTCGTAAGAAACGCGACGGCCAGCCGTTAAGCGAAGCGGAAATCCGCTTTTTCATCAACGGCATTCGCGACAACGTGGTGTCGGAAGGGCAGATCGCCGCGCTGGCGATGACCATTTATTTCCATGACATGAGCATGCCGGAGCGCGTGGCGCTCACCATGGCGATGCGCGATTCCGGCACCGTGCTGGACTGGAAAAGCCTGGCGCTGAACGGCCCGATCGTCGACAAGCATTCGACCGGCGGCGTGGGCGACGTGACCTCGCTGATGCTCGGCCCGATGGTGGCGGCCTGCGGCGGCTATGTGCCGATGATCTCCGGCCGCGGCCTGGGGCATACCGGCGGCACGCTGGACAAGCTGGAAGCCATTCCGGGCTTCAATATTTTCCCGGACGATAACGCCTTCCGCAAAATCATTCAGGACGTCGGCGTGGCGATCATCGGCCAGACCAGCTCGCTGGCGCCGGCGGACAAACGTTTTTACGCCACCCGCGACATCACCGCCACCGTGGATTCGATCCCGCTGATCACCGCCTCCATTCTGGCCAAGAAGCTGGCGGAAGGGCTGGATGCGCTGGTGATGGACGTGAAGGTCGGCTCCGGCGCCTTTATGCCGACCTATGCGCTGTCACAAGATTTGGCGCAGGCGATCGTCGGCGTGGCCAACGGCGCGGGCTGCAAGACCACCGCGCTGCTGACCGACATGAACCAGGTGTTGGCCTCCAGCGCCGGCAACGCGGTGGAAGTGCGTGAAGCGGTGCGCTTCCTGACCGGCGAATACCGCAACCCGCGCCTGCTGGAAGTGACGCTGGCGCTGTGCGTGGAAATGCTGCTGTCCGGCGGCCTGGCGCAAGACGAGGCCGACGCGCGCGCCAAACTGCAGGCGGTGTTGGACAACGGCAAGGCGGCGGAGGTGTTTGGCCGCATGGTGGCGGCGCAGCAGGGGCCGATAGACTTCGTCGAACGCTACGATAGCTATCTGCCGGCGGCAACGCTGAGCAAGCCGGTGTATGCTGAAAAGCTGGGCATCGTCAGCGCCATGGATACCCGCGCGCTGGGCATGGCGGTGGTTGCGCTGGGCGGCGGCCGTCGCCGGGCGAGCGACGCCATCGATTACAGCGTTGGCCTGACCGAGGTGGCGCGCCTGGGCGAGAAAGTGGATGCCCAGCAGCCGCTGGCGATGATCCACGCCAACGATGAAGAGAGCTGGCAGCAGGCGGCCGATGCGGTGCGCAGCGCGATGATGCTGAGCGACAAGGCGCCGGAAGCGACGCCGGTGGTGTATAAGCGCATCACGGAATAACCCAAGAATCAGGAACGGTCGCGGCTTTTTCGCGGCCGTCCAAAGCGTGAGAACACGCAGGAGAGCACAGATGAAACGCACATTTATTATGGTATTGGACTCCTTCGGCATCGGCGCCAGCGAAGACGCCGAACGTTTTGGCGATCAGGGTTCCGACACCCTGGGCCACATCGCCGAGGTTTGCGCGCGCGGTGAGGCCAACGTGGGCCGCCAGGGCCCGCTGACGCTGCCTAACCTGAGCCGTCTGGGCCTCGGCAAAGCGGCGGAAGAGTCCACCGGCAACTTCCCGCAGGGGTTGGATCGCAACGCCGACATCATCGGCGCTTACGCTTACGCCAGCGAACTCTCTTCCGGTAAAGACACGCCGTCGGGCCACTGGGAAATCGCCGGCGTGCCGGTGCTGTTCGACTGGGGGTATTTCAAGGATGAGCACAACAGCTTCCCGCAGGCACTGCTGGACAAACTGGTCGAACGCGCCAAGCTGCCGGGCTACCTGGGCAACTGCCACTCATCCGGCACCGTGATCCTCGATCAGCTGGGTGAAGAGCACATGAAAACCGGCAAGCCGATTTTCTACACCTCCGCCGACTCGGTATTCCAGATCGCCTGCCATGAAGAAACCTTTGGCCTGGATCGCCTGTACGAGCTGTGCGAAATCGCGCGTGAAGAGCTGACCGAAGGCGGGTATAACATCGGCCGCGTGATCGCGCGTCCGTTCGTCGGCGACAAGCCGGGCAACTTCCAGCGTACCGGCAACCGTCACGATCTGGCGGTAGAGCCGCCGGCGCCGACCGTGCTGAAAAAGCTGGTGGACGAGAAGGGCGGCGAAGTGGTGTCGATCGGTAAAATCGCCGACATCTACGCCAACGTCGGCATCACCAAGAAGGTGAAGGCGACCGGCATCGACGCGCTGTTCGACGCGACCCTGATCGAAATGGAAAAGGCCGGCGACAACACCATCGTGTTCACCAACTTCGTGGACTTCGACTCCTCCTATGGCCACCGCCGCGACGTGGCGGGCTACGCCGCCGCGCTGGAGCTGTTCGACCGCCGCCTGCCGGAGCTGCTGAAGCTGGTGAAAGACGAAGACATCATCATCTTCACCGCCGACCACGGCTGCGACCCGACCTGGCCGGGCACCGACCACACCCGCGAGCACATCCCGGTGCTGGTTTACGGCCCGAAAGTGAAACCGGGCTCGCTGGGCCACCGCGAGACCTTCGCCGACATCGGCCAGACCGTTGCCAATTATTTTGGCCTGTCGCCGATGGATTACGGTAAGAGCATGTTTTAATCCGTGAGTTTAAGGCGGCGGCGCAGTTGGCCGCCGTCTGACATGCCACGGCTTATACGTTTAACGCTATTTAATACGATTTAAAGGAAGAGAATTATGGCTACGCCGCACATTAATGCTGAGATGGGTGATTTCGCTGACGTAGTACTGATGCCGGGCGATCCGCTGCGTGCAAAATACATCGCCGAAACCTTCCTGGAAGGCGCGGTGGAAGTGAACAACGTGCGCGGCATGTTGGGCTTCACCGGCACCTATAAAGGCCGCCGCATCTCCGTAATGGGCCACGGCATGGGTATCCCATCCTGCTCCATCTATGCGCGCGAGCTGATCGCAGAATTCGGCGTGAAGAAGATCATTCGCGTGGGCTCCTGCGGCGCGGTGCGTGACGATATCAAACTGCGTGACGTGGTGATCGGCATGGGCGCGTGCACCGACTCCAAGGTGAACCGTCTGCGCTTCAAGGACAACGACTACGCGGCGATCGCCGACTTCGACATGGTGCGCAACGCGGTTGACGCAGCGGCGGCGCAGGGCATCCCGGCGCGCGTGGGCAACATCTTCTCCGCCGATCTGTTCTACACCCCGGATCCGGACATGTTCCAGGTGATGAAGAAGTACGGCATCCTGGGCGTGGAAATGGAAGCGGCCGGCATCTACGGCGTGGCGGCAGAGCTGTACGAAGAGTTCGGCTGCAAGGCGCTGACCATCTGCACCGTGTCCGACCACATCCTGCGTCACGAAGCGACCACGGCGGCGGAACGCCAGACCACCTTTAACGAAATGATCGTTATCGCGCTGGAATCCGTGCTGCTGGGCGACAAAGCATAATACCCCGGCGGGCGTCATCATGGCGCCCGCCTGTCAATCTATTCATTCCGCTTGGCCAGTTTTGGCTAACGCTTTACCTTTCTGCCATTTAACGCTATTACTTCCTTTATCAATCTATTCACCAATCTATTCATCCGATGCTCACCGTTGAACAAGTTTTGCGTCATGGGCCGGCTACGGCTCGTCAACTGACAGAAGCGTTAGGCATCAGCCAGCCGACGCTATCGCGCCGTCTCCGTGAACTGGCGGGCGCCGTATTGATCCTCGGTAAAGGTAAGGCGACGCGCTATGCGTTGCGGCGCGGGATCGGCGGTGAGAGGCAGTTTCCGCTATATCGGGTTGATGAACGGGGTAAGGCGCACCTGTTTGCCACGCTTTGCCCGCTGTATCCTGCCGATAACTGTGCGGTGTGCGATGAGCGCAGCGGAGAGTGGCAGCTCTATGACGGCATGCCATGGTATTTGAACGACCTACGGCCGATTGGCTTTCTCGGGCGAGCCTGGGGAAAAGCAGCGGCGCGCGAGTTGAATTTGCCGGAGGATGTGCGGCGATGGGATGAAGGTCAACGCTTGTTGGCGCTCTGCCGTTATGGCGAAGACATGACCGGCGATCTGTTGCCTGGTGCCGACAGCTATCAGCGTTGGTTAATGCGGGATACAGCCGTCGCCATCACGGTGGAAGATAAAATCGAGCGTTACGCCGCATTGTCTGTCCAGGCGCTGGCCGGGGAGCTGGTAGGCTCTTCCGCCGGTGGCGAGCAACCCAAGTTTGCCGCCTATGCTGAGCTGGCGCCAGGGCGCCGTGCGCATGTTTTGGTGAAGTTCAGCCTGGCGCCGACGCATGTCATTGCACAGCGCTGGAGCGATTTGCTGATCGCCGAGTCGCTGGCGTTGCAGACGGTCGCCGCTGCGGGATTGCCTGCCGCATCGGCGCAAATCCTGTTCGGTGCTGACCGACAATGCTTTTTAGAGATCGAGCGCTTTGATCGCATCGGTGAAGAAGGGAGGGTAGCGATGGTGTCGCTGGAGGCGCTGGATGCCGAGTTCAGCGGCAGCGGCCACGCCAACTGGGTCGTGGCCGCCGAGCGGTTATTGCAGCAAGGGGTGATCGATCACTCAGTCTACCAACGGGTTGCCCTGTATTGGGCCTTTGGCCGGTTGATCGCCAACAGCGATATGCACCAAGGCAACCTGTCGTTCTTGCGGATAACCCAGCGGCCGGTCATGTTGGCGCCTTTGTATGATATGTTGCCGATGGCTTTTGCCCCGGCAAGCAGCGGTAATCTGCGCCACGACGCGCTGGAGATCCGCTTGAGCAACGAGGTGAGCGGCGCCGTCTGGCGGCAAGCGGAGCTATTGGCTCTCGAGTTCTGGCGGCGAACGGCGCAACATGACGACATCAGCGAGGCGTTTCGGGCGATTGCCGAGCAAATGTTGGTGCAACTGCAGAAGCTGCACGAGCGCATTCAGCGCCTGGCCTGAGTTACCCCTTCTTCGGCGCTTCCTGTTTTGCCTCAGGCGCATCCTCTTCGTCGTCTTCCACCGTATTGCCTTCTGCCAACGGCGTGTTGGCGGTCAACAGGTACGGTGACTGCTGCCAGCGGCTGCGGCGGTGTTGCAATAGGGTGCGCGCCAGAATGATGCCGATCGCCAGCGCCAGCAGGATCATCAGGCGCAGCAGGTTGGTGGTGTTGTCCACCTGCTTGGATTCGGTCGCCAGCACGTGGGTGTCGAGGGTGATGCGGATAAAGCCGATCGGGCCGTCTTTGCCCTGAATGGATTCGACCAACTGGTGGTTGAAGTAGCTGCCGGCGCGCTTGCCGTCGAGCGACAGCCGATCGCGTATACTTATCTGCTCCCCGGCGTGGGAGACCAGCGTGCCGTCCAGCTGATACACGCTGACGTCGAGAATGCGGCTGTGATCGGTGAGCTGCTTGAGGATGGCGTCGATGCGCGGGTTGTTGCCGTCGTCGTCCAGCAGCGGCGCCAGGCTGTAGGCGACCTGTTTGGTCAGCGTCTGCGCCAGCTCTTCGACCTGTTCGGATCGCGCCATTTGGTGACTCAAGCTAAAATAAGAGGCACCCTGCATCAGAAGCACCAGCAAAGCCAGGCAAATCAGGATAATAGCGGTACGGTGCAGGCGAAATTTCAGTTTAGCGCGAGCCATGCAGGTTCCTTGGGCATCGGGGACACTTTATGTTGCCAGAACCGCTGGCGATAGGATAGCTTGATGCGTCGTTTTATCATGCAGCGTTTTTGTCCATTCAGGAGTCAATGATGTCAAACAGTCTGACCTATTGCGATCTTCCGGCGGAGATCTCTCAATGGCCGGGTCTTCCCCTTTCGCTCAGCGGCGACGAAGTGATGCCGCTGGACTACCGGGCGGGCAATACCGGGTGGCTGTTATACGGCAGAAAGCTGGACAAGGCGCGCATTACACAATTCCAACGCAAGCTGGGCGCGGCGATGGTGATCGTCACCGCCTGGGGCGTGGACGACTATCAGGTGGTGCGCCTGGCGGGCACCTTGACGCCGCGCGCCAAGCTGCTGGCGGCGGAAAGCGGGCTGGACGTGGCGCCGCTCGGCAAGATCCCGCACCTGCGCACGCCGGGGCTGCTGGTGATGGACATGGATTCGACGGCGATCGAGATCGAGTGCATCGACGAGATCGCCAAACTGGCGGGCGTCGGCGAACAGGTGGCGGAAGTCACCGAACGCGCGATGCGCGGCGAGCTGGACTTTACCGCCAGCCTGCGCCAGCGCGTCGGCACGCTGAAAGGAGCCGACGCCAACATCCTCAAGCAGGTGCGCGACGAGCTGCCGCTGATGCCGGGGCTGACCAGCCTGGTGGGCAAGCTGCAGGCGATGGGCTGGCATGTGGCGATCGCTTCCGGCGGCTTCACCTACTACGCCGAATACCTGCGCAACCGGCTGCGGCTGGTGGCAGCGGCGGCCAATGAGCTGGAGATCCGCGACGGCAAGCTGACCGGCCAAGTGCTGGGGCCGGTGGTGGACGCGCAGTTCAAAGCCGATACGCTGCTGCGGCTGGCGGAGAAGCTGGAGATCCCGCTGGCGCAGACCGTGGCCATCGGCGACGGCGCCAACGATTTGAAAATGATGCAGGCGGCGGGGTTGGGCATCGCCTACCACGCCAAGCCGAAAGTGTATGAAAAAGCGCAGGTGGCGATCCGGCATGCGGATCTGATGGGCGTGCTGTGCATTCTCACCGGCAGCCTGAAACACGAAGTGCGATAACGAAAGATTGAGGTAAGACGTGGCAAAAGCGGCAAAACGGGCATTTGTGTGCAATGAGTGCGGGGCGGACTATCCGCGTTGGCAGGGGCAGTGCAGCGCCTGTCATGCCTGGAACACCATCACGGAAGTGCGTTTGGCCGCGTCGCCCGCAGCGGCGCGCAACGATCGCCTCAGCGGCTATGCCGGCGACGCCGGCGTCAGCAAGGTGCAGAAGCTGTCGGAAATCAGCCTTGAGGCGCTGCCGCGCTTCACCACCGGCTTTCTCGAGTTCGATCGCGTGCTGGGCGGCGGCGTGGTGCCCGGCAGCGCCATTCTGATCGGCGGCAACCCCGGCGCCGGCAAGAGCACCCTGTTGCTGCAGGTGCTGTGCAAACTGTCCGAGCAGATGAAAACCCTGTACGTCACCGGCGAGGAGTCGCTGCAGCAGGTGGCGATGCGCGCTCATCGGCTGGGGCTGCCGACCGGCGGCCTGAACATGCTGTCGGAAACCAGCATCGAGCAGATCTGCCTGATCGCCGAGCAGGAACAGCCGAAGCTGATGGTGATCGACTCGATCCAGGTGATGCACATGGCGGACATTCAGTCTTCGCCGGGCAGCGTGGCCCAGGTGCGCGAAACCGCCGCCTACCTGACGCGCTTCGCCAAGACGCGCGGCGTGGCGATCGTCATGGTCGGCCACGTCACCAAAGACGGCTCGCTGGCCGGGCCGAAAGTGCTGGAACACTGCATCGACTGTTCGGTGCTGCTGGACGGCGACGCCGATTCCCGCTTCCGCACCCTGCGCAGCCACAAGAACCGCTTCGGCGCGGTCAACGAGCTGGGGGTGTTCGCCATGACCGAACAGGGGCTGCGCGAAGTCAGCAACCCTTCGGCGATCTTCCTCAGCCGCGGCGATGAAGTCACTTCCGGCAGTTCGGTGATGGTGGTGTGGGAAGGCACCCGGCCGCTGCTGGTGGAGATCCAGGCGCTGGTGGATCACTCGATGATGTCCAACCCGCGCCGCGTGGCGGTGGGCCTGGAGCAGAACCGGTTGGCGATCCTGCTGGCGGTGCTGCACCGGCACGGCGGGCTGCAGATGTCGGATCAGGACGTGTTCGTCAACGTGGTCGGCGGGGTGAAGGTCAGCGAGACCAGCGCCGATCTGGCGCTGCTGATGTCGTTGGTCTCGAGCCTGCGCGATCGGCCGCTGCCGAACGATCTGGTGGTGTTCGGCGAAGTGGGGCTGGCGGGAGAAATCCGTCCGGTGCCGAGCGGCCAGGAGCGCATCTCCGAAGCGGCCAAGCACGGTTTCAAGCGCGCCATCGTGCCGCACGGCAACATGCCGAAGAAGCCGCCGGCCAACATGCAGGTGTTTGGAGTCAAGAAGCTGGCGGACGCGCTCGACGTGCTGGAAGAGTTTTATTAATGTCGCCGACGGCGAGTAAGATATGCTATTTTGTTTAGCATACTAAACGGAGGTGGCCATGCCGCAATTTGATTACCTGAAGACGTCCATTAAGCAAAAGGGCTGTACTTTGCAGCAGGTGGCGGATGCCAGCGGCATGACCAAGGGCTATCTGAGCCAGCTGTTGAACGACAAAATCAAAAGCCCGAGCGCGCAAAAGCTCGAGGCGCTGCACCGTTTTCTCGGGCTGGAGTTCCCGCGTAAAGAGGTCAAAGTCGGCGTGGTGTTTGGTAAATTTTACCCGCTGCACACCGGCCACATCTATCTGATCCAGCGCGCCTGCAGCCAGGTGGACGAACTTCACGTTATCTTGTGCCACGACGAACCGCGCGACCGCGAGCTGTTCGAGAACAGTTCGATGTCGCAACAGCCAACGGTCAGCGATCGCCTGCGCTGGCTGCTGCAGACCTTCAAGTACCAGAAAAACATCCATATCCACTCGTTCGACGAGCAGGGCATCGAACCCTATCCGCACGGCTGGAACGTGTGGAGCGACGGCATGAAGGCCTTTATGGAACAGAAGGGCATCGTGCCGAGCTTCATCTATTCCAGCGAAGCGCAGGATGCGCCGCGCTACCGCGAGCATCTGGGCATCGAAACCATCTTGGTCGATCCCGAGCGTTCGTTCATGAACATCAGCGGCAATCAGATCCGCCAGGATCCGTTCCGCTATTGGGACTATATCCCGACCGAGGTGAAGCCGTTTTTCGTACGCACCGTGGCGATCCTCGGCGGCGAGTCGAGCGGCAAGTCGACGCTGGTCAACAAGCTGGCCAACATCTTCAACACCACCAGCGCCTGGGAATATGGCCGCGATTACGTGTTTTCGCACCTGGGCGGCGACGAGATGGCGCTGCAGTACTCCGACTACGACAAAATCGCTCTCGGGCAGGCGCAATACGTGGATTTCGCGGTCAAGTACGCCAACAAGGTGGCGTTTATCGATACCGATTTCGTTACCACCCAGGCGTTTTGCAAAAAGTATGAGGGGCGTGAACACCCCTTCGTGCAGGCGCTGATCGACGAATACCGTTTCGATCTGGTGATCCTGCTGGAAAACAACACGCCGTGGGTGGCGGACGGCCTGCGCAGCCTCGGCAGCACCGCCGATCGCCTGGCGTTCCAGCGCCTGTTGGAGGAGATGTTGCGCGCCAACAACATCGAGTATGTGCACGTTGAATCCAGCGATTACGAAGAGCGTTTCCTGCGCTGCGTCGAGCTGGTGCAGCAGCTGCTGGCGGCGGACGCCGGCCGGTTGGCGAATGCGCCCGCCCATCGCCACGCCGCAGGCTGAGAAAATTAGCGGAATGTGCGGTCGCGGCGGCAGAAACGCCTCTGTGGCGCACATTTAACGGCTTGTTTAAACATGGTTCATTCGGTAGCGACTAGGTTAAGATTTTCTTTACAATAACGCTCAGAAGAAGACATGTCTTATCGCTTACTCGCTCTCTGGTTGATCTGCTATGCCGCAGCCTGGACGCTGCTGACCGTTCATCTCGATCCCACCCTGCCTTACGACGCCGTCGAGGCGCTCAACTGGGGCCTCAACGCCGAGTGGGGCTCACCGAAAAATCCTTGGCTGGTCGGTGCGGCGATGCAGCCGGCGATCTGGCTCCCGTGGCTGCCGCTGAACCTGTACTGGTATGGCGGGCACTTTATCGCCATCGCCATCGGCATGTTGGGCGTCTGGCTATTGGCGCGCCGCCTGAGCGGCAGCACCTCGCTGGCCTGGATGGCGCTGCTGACGCTCAATCTGTCCGGCATCATCAATTTCGACATCATTCCCTACAACGACAATTACCTGTTGGTGATGCTGTGGCCGTGGATGGCGCTGTTCTTCCACCTGGCGATCTCGCGTTCGGCCAACTGGTGGCCGGCTTTCGCATTGGTGGCCGGTCTGGCGATGATGGCGAAATACTCGACCTTCGCCTTCGTCTATTTCGCGGCGCTGTCGACGCTGTTCGTACCGCAGATCCGCCGTTGCTATCGCCAGCCGCAGTTCTATCTGGCGGTGGCGATCTGGTTGGCGCTGGTGCTGCCGAACCTGTTCTGGCTGTGGAACCATGACTTCGCCGCCTTCAAGTGGGTGGATTCGCAGATCAAGATGCAGCTCAACCTCGATATGCTGCAGTCGCTGCTGTTGGTGTTCTATCCGTCGCTGGCGCTGTGGGTGATCCTGCGGCGCAGCGGGGCGCTGCTGGCCTGGCCAGCGGCGTTGCCGATGCGGGTGTTGCTGTGGGTCTACCTGTTGCCGCTCGGCATCATTACCTTCTGGTTCTCTTTCAACGTCGGCGGCCGGCTGACCGAGTGGCTGCAGCCGTTCTTCATGCTGGCGCCCGCGCTGCTGGTCGGCTGCGTGCGCCAGCCGCCGGTGCGTTCGCTGCGCGCGGCGACCATCGGGCTGATGTGCGCGGCGCTGGCGGTCTATCTGGGGTATGCCGCGGTGATGCTGGGCAACGTGCGCAACGCTGGCCAGAAAATGGTGGGTATCAAGGCGTTCAGCGTCGGAGTGGAGCGGCTGTGGCAGGAGCGGTATGGCGTCAGCCTGCGCTACGTCGGCGGCGAATACCTGTCGCAGTGGATGACGGTGTACGCCGGCTCCCGGCCGCAGACCATTACGCGCTGGTCCAATCATACGCGGCCGAATATCTACAACGTCAACATCAGCTATCCGCAGATTGCGCAGCACGGCGTCGCTCTGTTCGGGCGGTTGGGTGAAGACTGCGCGCACAGCGACTTCGGCGGCGAGCTGGCCCACTGGCCGAAGATGCGCCTCGATTGGCAGCAGACGCTGACGTTCCGCGCCGATCCGCATGCCGACGAGCAAGCGCTGTGCGTCGGCTTCGTTCGTCCGCAGTAACGGCGGCGCAAAACGCCGCCGCGATTCAGGCTTAGTAAGCGATAACCAGCTTGCCTTGCATATGGCCGCCGAGCAGCTGTCGATGCGCGGCGGTCAGCGTTTCTACCGACAGCCCGTGCAGAGTTTCGCTCAGCGTGGTGCTCAGCTTGCCCTCGTCCAGCAGCTGCGCCACCTGTTGGAGGATCTGGCCCTGCTGCGCGATGTCTGGGGTGGTGAACATGCTGCGGGTGAACATGAATTCCCAGTGCAGCGCGGCGCTCTTCAGCTTCAGCGCGTTTTGATCCAACGGCTGCGCGTTCTCGACGATGGTGCAGATATGGCCCAGCGGCGCGACCAGCTCGGCCATCGCCGGCCAGTGGCCGTCGGTATCGTTCAGGCACAGGATGTAATCCACCTGCTCGATGCCGTGCTGCGCCAGCTCGCCCTTCAGATCGCGGTAGTCCACCACCAGATCGGCGCCGCGCTCACGGCACCAGGCGGCGGATTCCGGCCTTGAGGCGGTGGCGATCACTTTCACCTTGCTGCGCAGCGCGGCCAGCGGAATGGCCAGCGAGCCGACGCCGCCGGCGCCGCCGATGATCAGCAGCGTCTTGTTCTCCGGCGCGTCCTGAATGTTCAGGTGTTCGAACAGCGCTTCCCAGGCGGTGAGGGCGGTGAGCGGCAGGGCGGCGGACTCGGCCCAGTTCAGGCTGCGCGGCTTGTGCGCGGCGATGCGTGAGTCGATCAACTGGTGGCTGCTGTTGCTGCCGGGGCGGGTGATGTCGCCGGCGTACCACACTTCATCGCCGGGCTTGAAGCCGCTGACGCCGCTGCCCACGTCTACCACCACGCCGCTGGCGTCCCAGCCGAGGATGCGCGGCTGCTGCAGGCCGCTCTTTTGCAGACCGGCGTGCACTTTGGTGTCCACCGGGTTGACCGACGCCGCTTTCACTGCCACCAGCAGATCGTACTGGCCGGGAACCGGCATCTCCGGTGATATTTCGATGAAACCGGCGGGGTTCTGCGGGTCTACGGCAATGGCTTTTATCGACATGATTGTGCTCCTTTTAAATGATGTCCCCAGTGTAGACCCGCGGCAGTGGGGTGATAAGATGGACAATATCTAACGGAGTGTTCGTTTAAGGTAAACAATGGAATTCAAACAGCTGCAGGACATGGCGCTGTTCGCGCTGGTGGCGGAGTGCGGCAGCTTCACCGCCGCCGCGCAGCGCGTCGGGTTGCCGAAGTCCAGCGTCAGCCAGCGCATCAGCCAGCTCGAACAGACGCTGGGGCTGCGCTTGCTCAATCGCACCACGCGCCAGCTGAACCTGACCTTCGCCGGTGAGCGCTATCTGGAACATTGTCAGGCGATGATGTCCGCCGCGGAACGCGCCGATCTGGCGTTGCAGCGGCTGCGCGATAACCCGAGCGGCCGCCTGCGCATTTCAACGCCCGCCGGGCTGGGGGCGACCCTGGTGGCGCGGCTGGCGGCGGATTTTCAGCGCCAATACCCGGACGTTACGCTGGAGGTGTCGGTGTCCGACGCCATGGTGGATCTGGTGCAGGAAGGCTTCGACGCCGCGCTGCGCACCGGCAAGCCGCAGGATTCTTCGCTGATCGGTCGCCGTCTCGGGTATGCGCCGCGCTATCTGTTGGCCGCGCCGTCTTATCTGGCGCAGCATCCGCCGATCGAACACCCGCAGCAACTGCAACAGCATCGCTGCATTGCCCACCGCGCCTGGACGGCCTGGAACCTGCGCTGCGGCGACGACTACTACCGTTGGCAGCTGCCGCTGGCGCACACCACCGACAACCTGCTGTATGCGCGTGAATGCGCTATCGCCGGCGCGGGGATCACGCTGTTGCCGGCGTTTCTCAGCCGCGAGGTGGTGGCGCAGAAGCTGTTGGTGGAAGTCTTGCCGGCGTGGCGCGCGGAGGGCAACGAGCTGTATCTGGTTTACCCGAGCCGCAAACTGAATTCCCCGGCTCTGGCCTGCTTCATCGATGTGGTGCTGCAGCATCCGGCGTTCGACGACTACGCCCGCGAGCTGCCGCGGGAATAGGAACCAAGGAAGCCCAGGCCGCTCCTGGGTTAAACAAGATATTACGTCACTTGCACGATGCGCTTTCCTGTGTTCTCCCCCGCCAGCAGGCCAACCAGGGCCGCGGGCAGCAGCTCAAAACCGGCGATCAGATCTTCGATGACCGCTAATTTCTCCTCCGCGACCCAGGCCGTGAGTGCCGTCAGCGCCTGTTCTTGTCGGTGAAGGAAGTCGGCCAACAGGAACCCCCGCATCGTCAAGCTGTTGACGATCAGCAAACCGGGGATCCCGGCCGGCGCGGCCGGTGGGGAGGCCGTATCGTACTGCGACACCGCGCCGCAGCAAACAATGCGCCCCTGTTTCGCCATGTGCGGCAGGCAGGCCGCCAAAATATCGCCGCCGACGTTGTCGAACAGCACGTCAATGCCGTTGGGGCACGAGCGGCGCAGGCCGTCATGCAGATTCCCCGCCTTATAATCTATCGCCGCATCGAAACCCAGCCTGTCCGTCAGCAGAGCCGTTTTGGCGGCGCCGCCGGCAATGCCCACCGTGCGGCAGCCGTGGAGCCGGGCGATTTGTCCGGCGAACATGCCTACCGCCCCCGCGGCGGCGGAAATGACGACGGTTTCACCGGCCTTGGGGCGTCCGCATTCCAGCAGGCCGAAGTAAGCGGTGAGTCCGGGCACGCCGTAAACGCTGAGCAAGTGCGTATGCGGAACGATGTCCGGCTGTTTGAGCGCCTCAGCCGCCGGCAGGGCCGTGAAGGTTTGCCAGCCGGTTTCCGCCAACACGATATCGCCGGCGGCCAGCAGGGGAGAGCGCGACGTGACGACTTCGGCCAGCGTCTTCGCGGCCATGATGTCTCCTGGCTGCAATCCGGAACGGTAGGTGACGCCCTGCATCCAGGCTCTGCTGGCCGCATCCAAAGGCACGTAAAGCGTGCGCAACAGAACCTCTCCGGGGCCGGGGATCGGCATCGGGGTCTCGCGAGTCTGAAAACAATCGACGGTCAGCTTTCCCTGTGGGAGTTTGCCGAGGATGATTTGGCGATTCTGCATAGGGGGCTCCTGTTTAAATCTTGCCGAAGATGTCGATGCCGGTGAGTTGCGCCGACAATTCCCACAGGCGTTGGGCCTGTTCAGGATCGACGGCGTAGCTTTTTACGCCGCTGAAGGAAAGGCCCTCGTCATCGTTGCGCCGGGCGATATCGCAGTCTTCGCAATACAATCCGCCAAGGCCATTGAGTTGAGGCGATGTCGCCGCCCACACCTGGGTTGCCGCACCCTGTTGCGGCGTTTTCAGCATTTCCGGGTGGGCGGGTTTGCCGTCGGCGTCGATCCAGTCCAATGCGAGCATCTCTTCCTGCGAGAGGTAACGCTGCAGTGGCGTGGGGATCATGCCGGGATGCAGCGTGAAGGCGCGTACACCGGCGGCTCGTCCTCGTTTGTCGAGGTGCACGGCGAATAACGCATTAGCGGTTTTCGACTGGCCGTAGGCCCGCCACTTGTCATAGCCGCTGTGAAACTGCACGTCATTCCAGCGTATGGCGCTGGCATGGTGGCCGGAAGAGGAGATGACGACAACGCGGGCGCCGCCCGCCAAAGCCGGCCAGAGGTGGTTCACCAGCGCGTAATGCCCCAGGTGGTTGATCGCGAATTGTGCCTCCCAGCCTGGGCCGATGCGGGTTTCAGGACAGGCCATGATGCCGGCGCCGCAGATCACCATATCGAGGTGGACGCCGGTCGCCAGAAGATGTTGCGTGAACTCTCTGATGTTGTTCAGATCGGCCAAATCAAGCTCATAAATGTCGACGTTGCTGATACCGGCGAGGGCCAGACGAGTGCGGGCGATTACGGGAGCGCGGGCGGCGACAATCACCTGTGCTCCCGCCTGCGTCAATGCGCGAGTCGTTTCCAACCCCAGGCCGGAATGGCCGCCGGTGACCAGCGCCGTCATGCCGGCCAGTCGACGATCTTTGAGCACGTCGGCGGCGGTGGCGGTGGCGTTGAAGCCAGAGCCGATGGGCGTTTGTTTGTTCATTGGGGATTCCTCGCTGTGGTTGGCTGTGACACAGGGAGTGTAAATCGGCGCTATCCGGCGGATGAATGCAACAAAAACCTAATTTCTGTCGCCATCGTCCTAAAGTCTTCGACCAGCGCATCGCGCGGGTTATGCTCTTGCAAGATCTTTATGGGGAGAGGATATGGATCCTTTATCGGAAGTGCTGGCGCCACTGAACAGCCAGAATGCGTTTTTCGGCGGCCTGAAGGCCGGCGGCGACTGGGCCGTTCATTTTCCCGCTCCGCAAGGCGGGAAGTTCAACGCGGTGGTGCGCGGCGGCTGTTGGTTGGCGGCGGAAGGGCTGGCAGAACCGCTGTGGCTGGCAGCCGGCGACTGTTTACTGCTGACTCGCAGCCTGCCGTTGACCGTCGGCAGCGACTTGTCTCTTCCGGCGCTCGACGCCGACGCGCTTTATCTGCAGGCGCAAAACGGCGTGGCGCGCTGCGGCGAGGGGGACACGTGCCTGTTTATCGGCGGCCGTTTTAGCTTTGGCGAGGAGGTGGAGCGGCTGTTCGGCAGCCTGCCCGCGTTGATGGTGATCCGCGGGGGCACGGAAGAGGCAGCCGTGCTGCAATGGGCGCTGCAGCGGCTGGCGGATGAGCTGGTGAGGCCTTCGCCGGGCAGTACGTTGATGGCGCATCATCTTGGGCAAATCATGTTGACCCAGGCGCTGCGGATTTACCTGATGGGGGAGGAGAGTGCGGCGTCCGGCTGGCTACCCGCTTTGTTCGATCCGCGCATCGGCGCCGCGATGCAGGCGGTACATGCCGATCCGGCCCGGCGCTGGACGGTGGCGGCGTTGGCCGACGCGGCGAGCGTTTCCCGTTCGACGTTGGCGCTGCGCTTCAAGCAGAAAGCCGGCATGGCGCCGCTCGAGTACGTGTCGCGCTGGCGCATGCTGCTGGCGGCGCGGGCGCTGCGTACCGGCGGCGAACCGGTCTCCGCTATCGCGCAGCGTTTGGGGTACGATTCCGACAGCGCTTTCAGCCACGCGTTCAAACGCGTGATGGCGTGCTCACCGCGTGACTATCGCCGGGCGCAGGCGTAAAAAAGGCGCCGCATGCGGCGCCTCGGGCATTACTTGGCGATCTTCTTGTACTTGATGCGGTGCGGCTCGAGCGCGTCGGCGCCCAGCGTACGCTTCTTGTACTCTTCGTACTCGGTGAAGTTGCCTTCGAAGAATTCCACCTTGCCCTCGTCCTGGTAGTCCAGGATGTGGGTGGCGATACGGTCGAGGAACCAACGGTCGTGCGAGATCACCATGGCGCAGCCAGGGAATTCCAGCAGGGCGTTTTCCAGCGCGCGCAGGGTTTCGATATCCAGGTCGTTGGTCGGTTCATCGAGCAGCAGCACGTTGCCGCCAACCTGCAGCAGCTTGGCCAGGTGCAGACGGCCACGCTCACCGCCGGACAGCTCGCCCACGCGTTTGCCCTGATCGACGCCCTTGAAGTTGAAGCGGCCGACATAGGCGCGGCTCGGCATCTCGGTGTTGCCGATGCGCATGATGTCCTGCCCGCCGGAGACTTCTTCCCACACGGTTTTCGAACCGTCCATGCTGTCGCGGAACTGATCGACGGACGCCAGCTTGACGGTGTCGCCCAGCACGATGCTGCCGGAATCCGGCTGTTCCTGGCCGGACATCATGCGGAACAGCGTGGATTTACCCGCGCCGTTCGGGCCGATGATGCCGACGATTGCCCCTTTCGGCACCGAGAACGACAGGTCGTCGATCAGCAGGCGGTCGCCGTAGGACTTGCGCAGGTTGCTGACTTCGACCACTTTGTCGCCCAGGCGTGCGCCAGGTGGAATGAACAGTTCGTTGGTTTCGTTACGTTTCTGGTATTCGGTGTTGTTCAGCTCTTCGAAACGGGCCAAACGGGCCTTGCCTTTGGACTGACGGCCTTTGGCGCCCTGACGCACCCACTCCAGCTCTTTCTCGATCGACTTGCGGCGAGCGGCTTCGGCGGACGCTTCCTGCGCCAGACGCGCGTCTTTCTGCTCCAGCCAGGAAGAGTAGTTGCCTTCCCATGGAATGCCCTCGCCGCGGTCCAGTTCGAGGATCCAGCCGGCCACGTTATCCAGGAAGTAACGGTCGTGGGTGATCGCCACCACGGTGCCTTCGAAGTCGTGCAGGAAGCGTTCCAGCCAGGCCACGGACTCGGCGTCCAGGTGGTTGGTCGGTTCGTCCAGCAGCAGCATGTCCGGTTTTTCCAGCAGCAGGCGGCACAGCGCGACGCGGCGGCGTTCACCCCCGGACAGGTGGGCGATTTTGGCGTCCCAGTCCGGCAGGCGCAGCGCGTCGGCGGCGCGTTCCAGCTGGGCGTTGAGGTTGTGACCGTCGTGCGCCTGAATGATCTCTTCCAGGCGGCCCTGTTCGGCGGCCAGCTTGTCGAAGTCTGCGCCTTCTTCGGCGTACAACGCGTACACTTCGTCCAGGCGTTTCAGCGCGCCGACCACTTCCGCCAGCGCTTCTTCCACCGACTCACGCACGGTGTGTTCGAGGTTAAGCTGCGGCTCCTGCGGCAGGTAACCGATCTTGATGCCCGGCTGCGGGCGCGCTTCCCCTTCGATATCGGTATCGATGCCGGCCATGATGCGCAGCAGGGTGGACTTACCGGCGCCGTTCAGGCCCAGTACGCCGATTTTGGCCCCGGGGAAGAAGCTCAGGGAGATGTTTTTCAAAATATGACGCTTCGGCGGTACCACCTTGCCGACGCGGTGCATGGTATAGACGTATTGAGCCACGTTGCTCTAAGCCTCTCTATATCAGTATTTATAGGATGTCTGGCGGCATGAGTGTAGCCCGTTTCGATCTCGGATCCCAGACATCGCTCAGCGATCGCTAAGTATAACCGTTTATGCGCCGATAAAGGCGCATATTGGTGGCTTATGGCGTGACGACGATCGCGACGCGGCGGTTTTCCGCGCGGCCGCTGGAGGTGCGGTTGTCGGCAACGGGATCGCGTTTGCCCATGCCGCGGGTTTCGATATTGGCGCGCGGAATGCCGACGCTGGCCAGCAGATCGGCCACCGCATCGGCGCGGCGCAGAGAGAGCTGGTCGTTATAGCTGTCTTCACCGTAGTTGTCGGTATGGCCGTCCAGGCGGAACTTGGTGATGCCGACGCTCAGCAGCGCACGGCCCATCTTCTGCACCGTCTCGGTGCTTTCCGGGTTCAGCTTGCCGATGTTATTGCCGAACAGCACTTTATCCGACAGGCCGAACTCCCAGCCGTTATCGGTCAGCTTGAAGCCCTGCGATTGCAGCAGCGCGATCTGCTCGGGCGTCAGGCCCTGCGGTTTGCTCTGGCAGCCGGCGAGCGCCAGCAGGGCGACGAACACCATCGTCAGCAGTGAAAAACGACCTTTAAACAGTTGCTGTATCATAGTCAAAATCCCTAGTTCAAGTGTTATAGCCGGGGCTCTTATTTATGTATAGCCAGCCGCCAGCCTCCGTTATAACGATGCTTTGCCTGATACATCGCATCGTCAGCTTCGTGCAAAAGACCCTGAGGCGTCGACGCGTGATCAGGGTACAGCGCAATACCGATACTCAGAGAGGTAATGACCGCCTCGTCGTTCGGCAAAATGACCGGTTGCGTCATGCAGTCGATGATGTTGTCAGCGATCTGCAGGACATCTTCCGTGCCGTGTACCGGCGCCAGCAGCACGGCGAATTCATCCCCGCCCAGACGCGCGACCAGATCGGTCTCGCGCAGCTGCGCGCGAATGCGCCCGGCAATGGTGGTCAGCACCGCATCGCCTGCGGCGTGGCCGTAACTGTCGTTCACCTCCTTGAAGCGATCGCCGTCGATAAACAGCACTGCCAATTTCGCCGGCGGTTCGATATCGCCCAGCGCCCGGCTCAGCCGCCCTTCGAAGAAGGCGCGGTTCGGCAAGCCGGTCAGGCTGTCGTGCGTCGCCCGGTGAGCCAGCGAGTCGTTCTCCTGCTTCAGATGGGCCTGCCAGGCCTCCAGCTCGTCGAGCAAGCCGTTGAAATCGTTGCTGAGCTCATGCAGCTCGGCGATCGGCGCCGACGGCACCCGCAGGCCGAAGGTGCGATCGCGGCGCACCGCGTGCGCCACGTTGGCGATGTCGTCCAGCGAACTGACGATGCCGACCAGCATACGCCGTGACAACACCAGGGCGCACAGGGTGCTGAGCACCATGCAGGCGATCATGCCGACCAGGCCGCGCAACAGGAAACGCAACAGGCTGCCGCCGTTGCCGCTCAACCAGACCTGGCCGACCTGTTTGCCCCCGTGAGAAATAGGCAGGATGACCGGCTCGGGCAGCGCCCAGTGCGCAACCATCTGCTCCAGACCGTGCAGCGGGCTGTCGGAGGGATGGCGCCAGCTGGCCAGCATCTTGCCTTTATTATCCAGAATGCGCGCCTCCAGGATCTCTTCGTTGGAGGCGATCAACATCAGCGCCTCACGCGCGGCGGCGCCGTCTTCAAACACCACGGCGGCCTCGACGGTATAGCTGATGGAGCGCGCGATCAGGTGCAGGTTGTGGTCGGCATAGGCGCGCAGCGCAAACAGCGCCACCAGCGTCAAAAAGATGCCGGCGGTGCCGACGGCGATCAGCGCCAGCCCAAGATGCACCCGCTGCAGCACTCGGCCCAGCGTCGGGCGCGCATTGCCGGCGCGGTTTCTGTGCAACAGCCTCATAGCGGCGGCGCCTGTTTGCGTGCCAGCTGCAGCACGTTGGGGTGAACGCGCACGCCGCTGCGCGCCAGAGCGTCCAGGTTGACCTTGAAACTGGCCTGGTCCCCATCGATCTGCAGGCAAAATGCGCTGCCGGCGGAGCATTCGCTATCGTTCTCGCTGATGCTGAGAATGGAGTTGCCGGAAATGCGCTGCATGAAATTTTGTCTCTGCGCGGCGGTGATGTTCCCTAAGTAGATGACATCGCAGCCGGTACTCAGCGTTGGGCTGTCGAACGGCACACGCTCGGCTTTAATCGGACGCGGGGCGCTCAGCAGGATCGGATCGAACAGCCCTTCGGCATACTGGGTGGGTGCGGTCACGCACAAGCGGATCGGATTGGGTTCACGCGACCAGCGGGCGTAGCTGATGATGCCTACCACCACGGTCGTCACGGCGTGCGTGCGTTTTTGATAGGGATCATCGGCGGCGCGCGCAGGCCCGGACAACGTCAGCAGCACCAACAACACGATCAGCAGCAGGCGACCGATATTCAGACGTGCGCCAAGGAAGCCCGGCACGGGGCTTTTTGCGCAACGCATCGCTATCGCGGTCTTATTCGCCATCTTCACCCGCCATTCCGGCCTGATCCACCGCCCGCAGGCCGTGGCCTGACAAGGAAAAGTTCGGCCCGCTTGAAGGGACAATCGTTTTGCTGAAAGCTGTCAGTCGCACTGCCTAATGAACACTATCTCACCCATAATTGGCGCGGATTGTATTATAAGATGTCTTCGTTGGGCGCTTTATGTGCTGTTTTCTCGGAATTATCCTACTTATTTTTGATAGTATAAAAATGCCTACCCGGGTTTGCCACCGCTTTTCTGCAAAGTTGGCGCGTTTGGCCAGCTGTCAGGCGATTTGCGCAACGGCGGTGTCATCTCACAAATGCAATAATGTCATAGCTAATAATTAAAAATTATTTTACTTCTCTTATAAATGCCGCGGTGGCTAATAAAAATCCGGTGGCTGGAAATATCCCGTCGGCCTGATTTGTCAGCCAAAGTAAACGTTTTTTACCTGGCTCCCGTCATGGCGATACACTTCTTCTTCTACAGTATTGAATGGATGAGCGATTGCGCTGTCTATGGTAGATATCTGCGTCCGGGCCGTGCGCCCGGCTTTATTTTGTCCCGCTGTGCCGTGGCGCGGCGGTCACCGGGGAGCTGGGCGGCTCCTGCGGTCCAACCAGTGAGGAAAGAGCGAGGATGGTCAAGGTGGACAAGCGACGGCTGTTGGCAATGGGCCTGTGCCTGACGGCGTTTTCAGGCGCGGCGCTGGCGGATTCTCTGGATGCGCAACGTCAGCGCTACCAGCAGATCAAACAGGCATGGGACGGCAATCAGATGGGCGTGGTGGCGCAGCTGATGCCGACGCTGCGCGATT
The DNA here is from genome assembly GCF_052169175.1 of Serratia sp. CY31944. NCBI lineage: Bacteria > Pseudomonadati > Pseudomonadota > Gammaproteobacteria > Enterobacterales > Yersiniaceae > Serratia > Serratia sp. CY31944. The sequence continues at coordinate 233,256 of NZ_JBJNLG010000002.1, read as the reverse complement.
ATCCGCTTTATCCTTACCTGGAATACCGCGAGCTGACACAGGATCTGAGCCAGGCGGGGTTCTCCGAGGTGAACGACTTTATCAAACGCAACCCGACGCTGCCGCCGGCGAAATCACTGGCCCCGCGCTTCGTCAATGAGCTGGCGCGGCGCGAAGACTGGCGCACCCTGTTGGCCTTCAGCCCGCAGCCGCCCAAACCGGTGGCGGCGCGCTGCAATTATTACTACGCCAAGTGGGCCACCGGCGATCAGCAGGCGGCCTGGAGCGGCGCCGACGAACTGTGGCTGAACGGCAAAACGCTGCCGGGCGCCTGCGATCGGCTGTTCAGCGTCTGGCGCGGCGCAGGCAAGCAGACGCCGCTGGATATTCTGGCGCGCATGAAGCTGGCGTTGAAGGAGGGCAACAGTTCGCTGGTCAGCAACCTCTACAGCCAGCTGCCGGCCGACTACCAGACCATGGGCAACGCCCTGGTGCGCTTGCAAAACGATCCGACCACCGTGGAAGCCTTCGCCCGCAGCGTGGGGCCGACCGACTTTACCCGCGCCGCCACCGGCATCGCCTTTGAGCGCCTGGCGCGGCAGGATGTGGAAAACGCGCGGGCGATGATCCCGACGCTCGCGCGGCTGCAGAAAATGAGCGACGACGAGCGGCTGGGACTGGAAGAGGCGGTGGCCTGGCGCCTGATGGGCAGCGATGCCACCTATGAACAGGCGCAGTGGCGCGATCGGGTGATTCTGCGCAGCCGTTCGCCTTCGCTGCTGGAGCGCCGGGTGCGCATGGCGTTGGGCAACGGCGATCGGCAGGGCGTGGCGACCTGGCTGGCCCGCCTGCCGGAAGAGTCGCGCAACAAGGATGAGTGGCGCTACTGGCGCGCCAGTCAGTTGATGGACGAAGGCAAACGCGCCGAAGGCGAGGAGATATTGCGTAACCTGATGACCGAACGCGGCTTCTATCCGATGGCGGCGGCGCAGAAGCTGAACGCCACTTATCCGGTGATGGTGGCGGTGGCGGCCAAGCCGCGCGCGTCGCTGGTCGACGGGCCGGAGGTCGCCCGGGTGCGCGAGCTGATGTACTGGAACATGGACAACCTGGCTCGCAGCGAGTGGGGCTCCTACGTCGCCAGCCGCAGCCGGCCGGAACAAGAGGCGCTGGCGCGCTACGCCTTTGAGCAAAAATGGGTCGATCTGAGCGTGCAGGCGACCATCGTCGGCAAGCTGTGGGATCATCTTGAGGAGCGCTTCCCGGTCGCCTGGCCGCAGGAGTTCCGCCGCGCCACCGATGACAAGGGGATCACCACCAGCTACGCGATGGCGATAGCGCGCCAGGAGAGCGCCTGGAATCCGAAGGCGCAGTCGCCGGTTGGCGCTTCCGGCCTGATGCAGGTGATGCCGCGCACCGCGCAGCATACGGTGCAGATGTTCAATATTCCCGGCTACGTCGGCCCGAGCCAGCTGTTCGATCCGCAGACCAACATCACCATCGGCACCAGCTATCTGGAGTCGGTCTATCAGCAGTTCGGCCGCAACCGGATTCTGTCGAGCGCCGCCTATAACGCCGGCCCGTCACGGGTGAACACCTGGCTGGGCAACAGCGCGGGGCGTATCGATCCGGTGGCGTTCATCGAAAGCATTCCGTTCTCGGAAACCCGCGGCTACGTCAAGAATGTGCTGGCCTACGACGCGTTTTACCGCTATCTGACGCACCGGCCGGCCAAGGTGCTGACCGACGCCGAGTGGCAGAGACGTTATTGATTTTGACGGCCCTATGGTATGCTGCTGTACTAGTTAAATAGTATGGTGGCTGCCATGACGCAATTATCGTTAAACGACCCCGCTCTTTCAGAACAAGGCAATGAGGATTGGCTGCGCTTCGTCGCGCTGCTGCAGAATTCGTTTGCGCAAGAGCTGCATCAACCGCTGCTGCAGCTGATGCTGACGCCGGACGAGCGCACCGCGCTGGGCACCCGGGTGCGGATCATTCAGGAGCTGATGCGCGGCGAGATGAGCCAGCGCGAGCTGAAAAATGAACTGGGCGCGGGGATCGCCACCATCACCCGCGGCTCGAACAGCCTGAAAGCGGCTTCACCCGAGCTGAAACAGTGGCTTGAGCAGCAGCTGTTGCACGACGCGCCCTAGCGGGATCGGTGCTATTGCTGATAGATGGCGTTGTGAAACGGCACCAGCGCCAGCAGCAGCGCCTGGTGGTAAACACTGGTGCGGCTCAGCCGGCCGTCGGTGAAGACGCCGATGGCGCCGCCCTGGCGCTTAACCTCGGCATTGCCGGTGATCGCCGCCATTTCGCTGCCCAATTCGCGACCGGCGCGAATTCCTTGTAAGATGACTTCCGGCAGCATCAGGCTCGCCGAGCGGGATTCGCCGCGAATGTGCGGGTTCTCGATGGTCATCCAGGCGAAGGTCATATTCTCTTCAATCCCGGCTTCCACGCCGACCCAAAAATCGGCCTCGGGCCTGACCTGGCGCGCTTCCATGACGCGTTGACGCGAGCCGGTGCGGGTTTCGTGGTTGCCTATCGGCTGCAGCGAGACGCCGCTGGCGACGTCAACGGATTCAATGCGGTATTGGTTCGCGCCAAAGACGTCATCGAAGGCCAGTTGAATAGCCTTGATCTTTGCCGGGTTGGTAGTTGCAGCGACAACATGGTACATAACGGGTTTGATATCCTTCTGGCCGATACGCCGGGCAGCGGCAAAAGCGCCGCCGGGCCGGGGATAAACGCAAATTTCACGCAGTATAACGGAAAACAAAAATGTTACAGGTATACCTCGTTCGCCATGGCGAAACGGAATGGAACGCGGCTCGCCGCATCCAGGGTCAGTCCGACAGCCCGTTAACCGCCATGGGTGAACACCAGGCCCGTCTGGTCGCCAGGCGCGTCAGTAAGGAAGGCATTACGCACATCATTACCAGCGATCTGGGGCGCACGCGCCGCACCGCGCAGATCATCGCCGAAGCCTGTGGCTGCGAAGTGATAGGCGATCCGCGTTTGCGTGAGCTGCACATGGGGGTTCTGGAAGAACGCCTGATCGACAGTTTGACGCCGCAGGAAGAGCAGTGGCGCAAACAGATGGTCGATGGTACTCCTGACGGCCGTATCCCTCAAGGCGAATCCATGGAGGAGCTGGGCGAGCGCATGCGCGCCGCGCTGGAGAGCTGCCTGATGCTGCCGGAAGGCAGCAAACCGCTGCTCGTCAGCCATGGCATCGCGTTGGGGTGTTTGATCAGTACGGTGCTGGGGCTGCCGGCCTATGCGGAACGCCGCCTGCGCTTGCGCAACTGCTCACTGTCGCGCGTCGATCACCAGCAGAGCCCGTGGCTGGCTTCCGGCTGGATCGTGGAGACGGCGGGCGATGTCACGCATCTGGACATGCCCGCGTTGGACGAACTGCAGCGTTAACGCCGAATCGGGATCAGGTAATCGCACTTGATCTCGATAGGTGCCTGATGCGGACGGCGCTCGCCTTTCGGGTAGAAGCGTTCGATGTCGTGCCCTTTGCGGCGCGTCAGTTGAAGCGCCGGCAGGCAGGTGCCGTAGACCGTCAGAATAAAGTCTTGCAGGCCCTCAGTGGGCCCTTCGTAGCTGAACATCGCAAACTCACCGCCCGGCAACACCAGCGGCTGGCCTTCCTGTGCCTTGTCAGGCACCTGATCCGGCTCCAGCGCCGTGGTGTACAGCACTTCCTGTTCGTCGTCCTTCTCCTGGCTCGGCCGCGAGTGGTGCAGCCCGTACAGTACCGGCGGCAGGGTTTCGACGTCACCGAGGAACTGGCGCCAGAATTGCGAGCGCAGCTCGGTGCGCACGGTGGTGATCTGTTCCAGCGTACAGGAGTAGCTTTGGGTCAGGCCGACCAGGCGCTTGTCCGGCAGCGAGACGAATTCCGGCTGCGGCAGGGTAAAAGCCCCCAGACGGATCGGCGGGCAGATGCCGAATGCGTTCCAGTCTTCGGCGCGGCGGTACAGCGCCGGCGTTTGCGCAAACTGTTTTTTGAAGGCGCGGGTGAAGGTCTGCTGCGAGTCGAAGCGATACTGCAGGGCGATATCCAAAATCGGCCGGCTGGTCAAACGCAGCGCGACGGCGGCTTTGGACAGCCTCCTTGCCCGGATGTAAGCACCGATGGCGTTACCGGTAATATCTTTGAACATCCGTTGCAGGTGCCATTTGGAATAGCCGGCCTTGGCCGCCACGTTATCCAGCGACAAGGGTTGGTCCAAATGGCTTTCCAGCCAGCTAAGCAGATCACGAATGATACCGGCTTGATCCATAGATCTTCCTCGTAAAGCTTGGGGGTAGGAACCCGAACTGTTGATTCGTCACGCTGGTGCTGCGCTATCAGACCGATCCATGAGCCATTATGCGTTGCACTCTTTGCCTCTGCTGCGCTTGCCGCGCCAGAGTTGGATTGGGGTACACCGTAGTGGGCGCAAAGAAATAACGACGCCGCATCATAGCAATTTTTTTACTCCGCGACTCTCAAAGATTTTTGTCACGCTCTGTGCTAAAACGGACGGTGCGGACCCGTAAAAAACCGATTCCGTGAGCTTAGACATAAATAATGGCGATCGCCGAACCTATTTTTGCGGCAAGGTTATATCGGAGTTAAGTAAATGAAAAAAGGCTGGATATTTTTATTCGGTTTGGTTTGCGCAACCGTTGGCAGCGCGCAGGCGGAGCAGGTGGGCTCCGTTGATACCGTGTTTAAATTGTTGGGGCCGGACCACAAAATCGTGGTGGAAGCGTTCGACGATCCGGATGTTAAAAATGTAACTTGTTATATCAGCCGCGCCAAAACCGGCGGCATCAAAGGCGGCCTGGGGCTGGCGGAAGACACCGCCGACGCGGCCATTTCCTGCCAGCAGGTGGGGCCTATCGAGCTGAGCGACAAGATCAAAAACGGCAAGGCGGAAGGCGAGGTGGTGTTCCAGAAACGCACCTCGCTGGTGTTCAAGAAGCTGCAGGTGGTGCGCTTCTACGACGCCAAGCGCAATTCGCTGATTTACCTGAGCTACTCCGACAAGGTGATCGACGGTTCGCCGAAGAACGCGCTGAGCGCGGTGCCGATCATGCCGTGGGCTGAGACGAAATAAAAAACGGGGTTCAGCATGCTGAACCCCGTTTTCATGACGGCAGGCCGGAATTACTCTTCCAGATCGCCGCAGAAGCGGTAGCCTTCGCCGTGAATGGTGGCGATGATTTCCGGCGTGTCCGGCGTCGATTCGAAGTGTTTGCGAATGCGACGGATGGTGACGTCCACGGTGCGGTCATGCGGCTTCAGCTCGCGGCCGGTCATTTTCTTCAGCAGTTCGCCGCGGGACTGGATCTTGCCCGGGTTTTCGCAGAAGTGCAGCATGGCGCGGAATTCGCTGCGCGGCAGCTTGTACTGTTCGCCGGCCGGGCTGATCAGCGAGCGGCTGTTGATGTCCAGCTCCCAACCGTTGAACTTGTAGCTCTCGACCAGGCGGCGCTCTTCGCCCAGGCTGCCCAGGTTCATGGTGCGCGACAGCAGGTTGCGCGCGCGGATGGTCAACTCACGCGGGTTGAACGGCTTGGTGATGTAATCGTCGGCGCCGATTTCCAGGCCGAGGATTTTGTCCACTTCGTTATCGCGACCGGTCAGGAACATCAAGGCGACGCTGGCCTGTTCACGCAGTTCGCGCGCCAACAGCAGGCCGTTTTTGCCTGGCAGGTTGATGTCCATGATGACCAGATTGATATCATTTTCAGACAGGATATTGTGCATCTCTGCACCATCATTGGCTTCATGAACAATGTAGCCTTCCGCCTCGAAAATGCTCTTCAGGGTGTTACGAGTGACTAACTCGTCTTCGACAATCAGAATGTGCGGGGTCTGCATATTTGCTACCTAAAATTGCCAACAAAATAGAAAATAGGAAGTACAGAAGTCTTTGTTTTCTTAGAGGAGGGCAGAGATAGCGCCACGTTCCCTCTCAGCAAATGACTAAAGTACGTAAACTCGTTCTTGATGCACTTTCCATCTCATGTCAACAAGATCGCTAGCCTGGTGGGGATGCTGTTCCCTACAACCCCTGGGGTGCCAAATTGGCGCATATCCTAACCCCATTAACAGCAATATAACAGCGCGTGCCGAATTCATCACCCAACAAAACTACGCTTTGTTGACATATATCAAATTCAATTGTAGCACGTTAACAGATTTGTGAAAAACACTTACAGAAATGCCAGTTTAAGTCACAGAACCTCAAATTCTGTGAACGATTCAGCATTATCCTGCCCGATAGGATACAATTATTCGCTTATTGATCATCGCCTTGTTTTAACTCATTGATAAATAGATGCAGTAAAACATAAGCACGAATAATGACTATTACGACGGGTTTATTAGCTCAACGAGCCGTTTAATCTTGTTTGTTGCTATTAACGCGTTTATTGTTACGCAATTGTAAATATAAGCGGGCGCTGCGCCACCGTCAAAAGCGCAGGCCTGCCTTCGGTGGAAGAGTGATGCAGCTTCATATTGTTTTAGTGGCTCCGGCGCGGCCGGAAAATGTCGGCGCGGCGGCGCGCGCGATGAAAACCATGGGCTTCACGTCGTTGCGCATCGTCGACAGCGAGGCGCACCTGCAGCCGGCGGCGCGCTGGGTGGCGCACGGAGCCGGCGAGATCCTCGACGGCGTGCAAACGTTCGCCACGCTGGAACTGGCGCTGGCGGACGTGGATTTCACCGTCGCCACCACCGCCCGCAGCCGCGCGCGTTTTCACTATTACTGCACGCCGCCCGAGCTGCTGGAACAGCTGAGCGAGCGCAAGCAGTGGGTCGGCCAGGCCGCGCTGGTGTTCGGCCGCGAAGATTCCGGCCTGACCAACGAAGAGCTGGCGCTGGCGGATTTGCTGACCGGCGTGCCGATGCAGGCTGACTATCCGTCGCTTAACCTGGGCCAGGCGGTGATGGTGTACTGCTACCAGCTGGCGAGCCTGATGGGCGTCAGCACGCCGCAGGAAACGGCGGCCTCGGAAGGGCAGCTCAAGGCGCTGCGCCGCCGCGCCGATGCCTTGTTGAACGCATTGGATGTCGGCGATGACCAAAAATTGCGCGACTGGCTGCACCAGCGGCTCGGCGCGCTGCAACAGCGCGATACGGCGATGTTGCATACGCTGCTGCACGACATCGAAAAAAAACTCGCCAAGTGATAGCGGCTCCATCAGACGGTTACCCAGCGTGATCCACTGGTAAATCGGCTTTAAGTTGTTTTTTTGTTCTGTCGTTTTGCTTTTCACCTGTTGCATCGCGCATTACCGCCACTGAACGGAAAATAAGCAAAAAAAAGAAATCGTTTGACTTGGGATAGCGATTGCTTTAACCAATAGAGGGGACAGAGTATTTCATGAGACAGACAGACAACATGCGCAACATCAGCCTGAAAACCACAATTATTACCACCACCGATACCACAGGTAACGGGGCGGGCTGACGCGCACAGGAAACACAGAAAAAAGCCCGCACCTAATCAGTGCGGGCTTTTTTTTCGGCTTAAATTCGGAGAGATCACACATGCGAGTGCTGAAATTTGGCGGAACCTCGGTGGCGAATGCAGAACGTTTTCTGCGCGTTGCCGACATCATGGAGAGTAATGCGCGTCAGGGACAGGTAGCCACGGTCTTGTCCGCCCCTGCAAAGATCACCAACCATCTGGTGGCGATGATCGACAAAACGGTGGCGGGCCAGGACATTCTGCCGAATATCAGCGACGCCGAGCGGATCTTTGCCGATCTGCTGAGCGGCCTGGCGCAGGCGCTGCCGGGCTTTGAATACGATCGCTTGAAAGGCGTGGTCGATCAGGAGTTCGCGCAGCTCAAACAGGTGCTGCACGGCGTTTCGCTGCTGGGGCAGTGCCCGGACAGCGTAAACGCGGCGATCATCTGCCGCGGCGAAAAGCTCTCCATCGCCATCATGGAAGGGGTGTTCCGCGCCAAGGGCTACCCGGTCACGGTGATCAACCCGGTGGAGAAACTGCTGGCGCAAGGCCACTACCTGGAGTCCACCGTGGACATCGCCGAGTCTACGCTGCGCATCGCCGCGGCGGCGATCCCGGCCGACCACATCGTGCTGATGGCCGGTTTCACCGCCGGTAACGACAAGGGTGAACTGGTGGTGCTGGGCCGCAACGGCTCCGACTATTCCGCCGCGGTGCTGGCCGCCTGCCTGCGCGCCGACTGTTGCGAAATCTGGACCGACGTCGACGGCGTGTATACCTGCGATCCGCGCACCGTACCGGACGCCAGGCTGCTGAAGTCGATGTCGTATCAGGAGGCGATGGAACTCTCCTATTTCGGTGCCAAAGTGCTGCACCCTCGTACCATCACGCCGATTGCCCAGTTCCAAATCCCTTGCCTGATTAAAAACACCTCCAACCCGCAGGCTCCCGGCACGCTGATCGGTAAAGACAGCACCGATGACGCGATGCCGGTGAAAGGCATCACCAACCTGAACAACATGGCGATGATCAACGTCTCCGGCCCGGGCATGAAAGGCATGGTCGGCATGGCCGCGCGGGTGTTCGCCGTGATGTCGCGCGCCGGCATTTCGGTGGTGCTGATCACCCAATCCTCTTCCGAATACAGCATCAGCTTCTGCGTGCCGCAGGGCGAACTGCTGCGCGCGCGCCGCGCGCTGGAGGAGGAGTTCTATCTGGAGTTGAAAGACGGCGTGCTGGATCCGCTGGACGTGATGGAACGCCTGGCGATCATCTCGGTAGTCGGCGACGGCATGCGCACCCTGCGCGGCATCTCCGCGCGCTTCTTCTCCGCGCTGGCGCGCGCCAACATCAATATCGTCGCCATCGCCCAGGGCTCTTCCGAGCGTTCAATCTCGGTGGTGGTCAGCAATGAATCCGCCACCACCGGCGTGCGCGTCAGTCACCAGATGCTGTTCAACACCGATCAGGTGATCGAAGTGTTCGTCATCGGCGTCGGCGGCGTCGGCGGAGCGCTGATCGAGCAGATTTATCGCCAGCAGCCGTGGCTGAAGCAAAAGCATATCGACCTGCGGGTGTGCGGCATCGCCAACTCGCGCGTGATGCTGACCAACGTACACGGCATCGCGCTGGACAGCTGGCGCGACGAGCTGGCCGGCGCGCAGGAGCCGTTCAATCTCGGCCGCCTGATCCGGCTGGTGAAGGAGTATCACCTGCTGAACCCGGTGATCGTCGACTGCACTTCCAGCCAGGCGGTGGCCGATCAGTATGTGGACTTCCTGGCGGACGGTTTCCACGTGGTGACGCCGAACAAAAAGGCCAACACCTCGTCGATGAACTATTATCAGCAACTGCGCGCGGCGGCCGCCGGTTCGCACCGCAAGTTCCTCTACGACACCAACGTCGGCGCCGGTTTGCCGGTGATTGAGAACCTGCAAAACCTGCTGAACGCCGGCGATGAGCTGGTGCGTTTCTCCGGCATCCTGTCCGGCTCGCTGTCCTTTATCTTCGGCAAGCTGGATGAAGGGCTGTCGCTGTCGGCGGCGACCTTGCAGGCCAGGGCCAACGGCTATACCGAGCCGGATCCGCGCGACGATCTGTCCGGTATGGACGTGGCGCGCAAGCTGCTGATCCTGGCGCGCGAGGCCGGTTACAAGCTGGAGCTGAGCGATATCGAGGTCGAGTCGGTGCTGCCGCCGTCCTTCGACGCGTCGGGCGACGTGGAGCATTTCCTGGCGCGCCTGCCGGAGCTGGATAAAGAGTTCGCGCGCAACGTGGCCAACGCCGCCGAGCAAGGCAAGGTGCTGCGCTATGTCGGCCTGATCGACGAAGGCCGCTGCAAGGTGCGCATCGAGGCGGTGGACGGCAACGATCCGTTGTATAAAGTGAAGAACGGCGAGAACGCGCTGGCCTTCTACAGCCGCTACTATCAGCCGCTGCCGCTGGTGCTGCGCGGCTACGGCGCCGGTAACGATGTGACCGCAGCGGGCGTGTTCGCCGATCTGCTGCGCACACTGTCATGGAAGTTGGGAGTTTAATATGGTTAAGGTGTATGCACCGGCCTCGATCGGTAACGTCAGCGTCGGTTTCGATGTGCTGGGCGCGGCGGTTTCGCCGATCGACGGCACGCTGCTGGGCGACTGCGTCAGCGTAGAAGCCGCCGAGACGTTCAGTTTGCAGAATGCCGGGCGCTTCGTCAGCAAGCTGCCGGCCGAGCCGAAAGAGAACATCGTTTATCAATGCTGGGAGCGCTTCTGCCAGGAGATCGGCCGCGAAGTGCCGGTGGCGATGCGGTTGGAAAAGAACATGCCGATCGGATCGGGGCTGGGCTCCAGCGCCTGTTCGGTGGTGGCCGGGCTGATGGCGATGAACGAATTCTGCGATCGGCCGCTGGATGAGACGACGCTGCTCGGCCTGATGGGCGAGCTGGAAGGCCGCATTTCCGGCAGCGTGCATTACGATAACGTGGCGCCATGCTACCTGGGCGGCCTGCAGCTGATGCTGGAAGAAGAAGGCATCATCAGCCAGGAGGTGCCGTGCTTCGACGATTGGCTGTGGGTCATGGCCTATCCGGGCATCAAGGTCTCCACCGCCGAAGCGCGCGCCATTTTACCCGCGCAATACCGTCGCCAGGATTGCATCAGCCACGGTCGCTATCTGGCCGGCTTTATCCATGCCTGCCACACCCGTCAGCCGCAGCTGGCCGCCAAATTGATGCAGGACGTGATCGCCGAACCGTACCGCACCCGGCTGCTGCCGGGCTTCGCCGAAGCGCGCAAGGCGGCGCAGGACATCGGCGCGCTGGCCTGCGGCATCTCCGGCTCCGGCCCGACGCTGTTCGCCGTCTGCAACGACGGCGCCACCGCGCAGCGCATGGCCGCCTGGCTGCAACAACACTATCTGCAAAACGACGAAGGTTTTGTTCATATTTGCCGTCTGGATACCGCAGGCGCTCGACTACTGGGATAACGCATGAAACTGTACAACCTTAAGGATCACAACGAGCAGGTCAGCTTCGCGCAGGCGATCAAACAAGGCCTGGGCAAGCAGCAGGGGCTGTTCTTCCCGCTGGAGCTGCCGGAGTTCGAACTGACCGAGATCGACCAACTGCTGGAGCAGGACTTTGTCACCCGCAGCAGCCGTATTCTGTCGGCCTTTATCGGCGAAGAGGTACCGGAAGCGGCGCTGAAGAAACGCGTGCAGGCCGCTTTTGAGTTCCCGGCGCCGGTGGCGAAAGTGACCGAAGACGTCTCCTGCCTGGAGCTGTTCCACGGCCCGACGCTGGCGTTCAAAGACTTCGGCGGCCGCTTTATGGCGCAGATGCTGGCGGAAGTGGCCGGCGATCAGCCGGTGACCATTTTGACCGCCACCTCCGGCGACACCGGCGCCGCCGTGGCGCACGCCTTCTACGGCCTGAAAAACGTCCGGGTGGTGATCCTCTATCCGCAGGGCAAAATCAGTCCGCTGCAGGAGAAGCTGTTCTGTACTCTGGGCGGCAACATTCACACCGTAGCGATCGACGGCGACTTCGATGCTTGCCAGGCGCTGGTGAAGCAGGCGTTCGACGATCGGGAATTGAAGGACGCGCTGCACCTGAACTCGGCCAACTCGATCAACATCAGCCGCTTGCTGGCGCAGATCTGCTACTACTTCGAAGCGGTGGCGCAGCTGCCGCAGGAAGCGCGCAATCAGCTGGTGATTTCGGTGCCGAGCGGCAACTTCGGCGATCTGACCGCCGGGCTGCTGGCCAAGTCGCTGGGCCTGCCGGTGAAGCGCTTTATTGCCGCCACCAACGCCAACGACACCGTGCCGCGCTTCCTGACCAGCGGCCAGTGGCAGCCGCACGCCACGGTCGCGACGCTGTCCAACGCCATGGACGTCAGCCAGCCAAACAACTGGCCGCGCGTGGAAGAGCTGTTCCGTCGTAAGGTCTGGCAGCTGAAAGAGCTGGGCCACGCGGCGGTTAGCGATGAGACCACCAAGGAAACGATGCGTGAACTGGCCGAGCTGGGTTATATCTCCGAACCGCACGCGGCCATTGCCTATCGCGCGCTGCGCGATCGGCTGCAGGAAGGGGAGTTCGGTCTGTTCCTCGGCACCGCGCATCCGGCCAAGTTTAAAGAGAGCGTAGAAGTGATCCTCGGCCAGGAGCTGCCGTTGCCGAAAGCGCTGGCGCTGCGGGCCGATCTGCCGCTGCTGTCGCACACGCTGCCGGCCGGCTTTGCCGAGCTGCGCAAGTTCCTGATGGCGCTGCCGGCCTGAAGTTCGGCAGGCTAGAATCTGAAAAGCCGTCTTGCGACGGCTTTTTTTATGCCTGCTCCGGGCGTTTAAATACCAGTTCATTGCCCTGCGAGGCGGCTTCGTCGAAGGCGTAGCCTTCCAGGTTGAAGTCCACCAGCTGCTCGCTGCGCGTCAGGCGATTTTTGATGATAAAGCGGCTCATCAGCCCGCGCGCTTTCTTGGCGTAGAAGCTGATGACCTTGTACTTGCCGTTCTTCTCGTCGAGGAACACCGGTTTGATCAGCGCGCCGTGCAGTTTGGCCGGCTTCACCGCCTTGAAATACTCGTCGGACGCCAGGTTGACCACCACGTCGTCGCCCTGCTGCTCCAGCGCTTCGTTGAGTTTTTGGGTGATTTTATCGCCCCAGAAGCTGTACAGGTCTTTGCCTTTCGGGTTTTCAAGCCTGATGCCCATCTCCAGCCGGTACGGCATCATCAGATCGAGCGGGCGCAGCACGCCATACAGGCCGGACAGCATGCGCAGATGCTGCTGGGCGAAGTCGAAATCGGCTTCGCTGAAATCCTGCGCCTGCAGGCCGGTGTAAACGTCGCCCTTGAACGCCAGCAGCGCCTGACGGGCATTGTCTGGGGTAAATTTCGGCTGCCACTCGCTAAAGCGCGCGGCGTTCAGCCCGGCCAGCTTGTCGCTGATGCTCATCAGGCTGGCGATTTGCGCCGGTGTCAGCTCGCGGCAAATTTTGATCAGCTGTTTCGACTTGTCCAGCATTTCGGGCTGCGTGAAGCGTTCTGTTGCCAGCGGGCTGTCGTAATCGAGAGTTTTTGCAGGGGAAATAATAACGAGCATGGCCAGATCCTGTTTATCCAAGTGCGGATACTGTAGCAAAAAGCGCGGGAAAAAGGGGCAATCGGTCCAATAGGCAGGGGCGCGCACCGCACGCGCCCCGGAAAACTCAGCGCGGCGGCTTTTGGTCGTCCCACACGCCCGGCTCCAGCTGCGACTTCAGCTCCGGATAACGGTTGGCGTCGAAGGTCGGCAGCTTGCCCAGACGGCGTTGGCGATGGTAGTCGTCGGCCAGCTTCAGCGCCACCCGCGACAGCAACAGGATGGCCGTCAGGTTGGTGATGGCCATCAGCGCCATGGAGGTATCCGCCATTTTCCACACCAGCGGCAGCTCCGCCAGCGCACCGAACATCACCATGCCCAACGCCACGCAGCGGAAAATCAGCAGGCCGCCCGGATGGTTGTGCTCGAGGAACACCAGGTTGCTCTCGGCATAGGCGTAGTTGGCGATGATCGAGGTGAAGGCGAAGAAGAAAATGGCGATGGCGACGAACGGCGCCCCCCAGCTGCCGACGGCGGTCGACAGCGCGCGCTGGGTCAGATCGATGCCGCTGATGCTGTCGGTCGGCTGATCGAGAATGCCGGAGGAGAGGATGATCGCCGCGGTGGCGCTGCAGATGACGATGGTATCGATAAACACCCCGAGCATTTGCACATAGCCCTGTGAGGCCGGATGCGGCGGATAAGGCGAAGCGGACGCCGCCGCGTTGGGCGCCGAGCCCATGCCGGCTTCGTTGGAGAACAGGCCGCGCTGCACGCCCTGGGTCATCGCCTGGGAGATGCCGTAACCGACGGCGCCGGCCGCGGCTTCCTGCAGGCCGAAGGCGCTTTTGAAGATCAGCGTCAGGATCGCCGGCATGTGTTCGATGTTATGGCCAATCACCCAGAGGGCCAGCAACAGGTAGGCGCCGGCCATCAGCGGCACCACCAGCTCGGCCACTTTGGCGATGGAGCGGATGCCGCCGAAGATCACCACGCCGCTCAGCAGCACCAGGCCGATGCCGACGTGCAGCGGCTGCAAATGGAAGGCGACGGCGGAGGCCTGCGCGATGGAGTTGGCCTGCACGGCGTTGAACACCAGGCCGAACGCGATGATCAGGAAGATCGAGAACAGCACGCCCATCCAGCGCATGCCGAGACCCTTTTCCATGTAGTAGGCCGGGCCGCCGCGGTAGTTGCCGTTATCGTCTTTGGTTTTGTAGAGCTGCGCCAGCGAGCTTTCCACAAAGGAGGTGGCCATGCCGATAAACGCCACCACCCACATCCAGAAGATGGCGCCGGGGCCGCCGGCGGTCAGGGCGATGGCGACGCCGGTCAGGTTGCCGGTGCCGACGCGCGCCGCCAGCGTGGTGCACAGCGCCTGGAAAGAGGAGATGCCGGCGCTGTCGCTCTTATTGCTGTTTTTCAACACCGAGAACATGTGGCTGAAGTGGCGGAGCTGGATAAAGCGGGTGCGCAACGTGAAGTAGATGCCGGTGCCGAGCAGCAGATAAATCAGCACCGACCCCCACAAAATGTTGTTTATAAAATTCATCAGGTCCGTCAAGGGATCCCTCCTTTTATCGAAATTTAATGCGCACCTTGCAGCATCCACCGCAGGTGAAAAACATTGGCCTATTTTTTACAAGAGCTTAGCTGGAATCTGTCCGGCGTCAGTCGATTAAGATTTTTCGCAGATTAGCGGACGAATTGCATCAATTTTTTCGAATTTAACATAATTTATTCGGACAATAGCACGTTATTGCCTTTCCATCCGCTCGGTAATGGCGAAAGATATCGGCGTAAACGGTTGCTCGCCCAAGGATAAAACAGATGCCTGCGCGCCGCGGTTTTCCAGCCTTGCACCGGGCTTGGCGCATGTTATTATCAGGGCAGGGCATGGTTGAACAATGCCAAAAGTTCATGCACAAACGATGAGATAATGCCAACATGACCGACAAATTAACTTCCCTGCGCCAACTGACCACGGTGGTTGCAGATACGGGTGATATCGCGGCAATGAAGCTGTATCAACCGCAGGACGCCACAACCAACCCTTCGCTGATCCTCAATGCAGCCCAAATTCCTGAATACCGTAAACTGATTGACGAAGCCATCGCCTGGGCGCGCGGCCAGAGCAGCGATCGCGAGCAGCAAATCGCCGACGCCGCCGACAAGCTGGCGGTCAACATCGGTCTGGAAATCCTCAAACTGGTTCCGGGCCGCATCTCCACCGAAGTGGATGCACGCCTGTCTTACGACACCGATGCCAGCGTGGCCAAGGCCAAGCGCCTGATCAAGCTGTACAACGAAGCCGGCATCAGCAACGATCGCATTCTGATCAAACTGGCCTCGACCTGGCAGGGCATCCGCGCGGCGGAGCAGTTGGAGAAAGAAGGCATCAACTGTAACCTGACGCTGCTGTTCTCCTTCGCTCAGGCTCGCGCCTGTGCCGAAGCCGGCGTTTACCTGATCTCGCCGTTCGTCGGCCGTATCCTCGACTGGTACAAAGCCAACGGCGACAAGAAAGAGTTCGCCCCGCATGAAGATCCGGGCGTGATCTCCGTGACCGAGATTTACCAGTACTACAAACAGCACGGTTACAACACCGTGGTGATGGGCGCCAGCTTCCGTAACGTCGGCGAAATCATCGAACTGGCCGGCTGCGACCGTCTGACCATCGCCCCTGCGCTGCTGAAAGAGCTGGCGGAGAGCGAAGGCGCGCTGGAGCGCAAACTGTCTTACACCGGTGAAGTGAAGGCGCGTCCTGCCGCACTGACCGAACCTGAGTTCTACTGGCAGCACAACCAGGATCCGATGGCGGTTGAGAAACTGACCGACGGCATCCGCAAGTTCGCCGTAGATCAGGGCAAACTGGAAAAAATGATCGCCGACCTGCTGTAATTCCGGCAGATCGCGCAGTAAAAAGGTGGCTCAGGCCACCTTTTTTTATGCCCGACGCTCCCGCCGGCGGGGGAAGCCCTTATACTCTCGGCAATGACAACAGAACGGGGACGAACCCGTTCGGACCCCATCAGGCTGTAGAGGTTACGCATGGATATTTTACGTATTGGTTTGGTTTCCGTTTCCGACCGCGCTTCCGGCGGCGTTTATCAGGATAAAGGCATTCCGGCGCTGGAGGAATGGCTGAGCGGTGCGCTGGCGACGCCGTTCAAGCTGGAAACCCGGCTGATCCCCGATGAGCAGACGCAAATTGAACAGACGCTGTGCGAGCTGGTGGACGAAATGGGTTGCCATCTGGTGCTGACCACCGGCGGCACCGGGCCGGCGCGACGCGACGTCACCCCCGACGCCACGCTGGCGATCGCCGATCGCGTGATGCCTGGCTTCGGCGAGCAAATGCGTCAGATCAGCCTACACTATGTGCCAACGGCAATTCTTTCTCGCCAGGTGGGGGCGATCCGCAAGCAGGCGCTGATCATCAACCTGCCCGGCCAGCCGAAGTCGATCAAGGAAACGCTGGAAGGGGTAAAAGATGAGCAGGGCAATGCGGTGGTGCACGGCATCTTCGCCAGCGTGCCTTATTGCATTCAACTGCTCGACGGGCCTTACGTCGAAACGCACGCCGCGGTGGTAGCAGCATTTCGGCCAAAGAGCGCGCGTCGCGAGATAAACCTCTAAATTTCAGCGTTCTGCGAGATCGGCTTCAGCCCGTCTGGTGTGAAAATAATTTGCCGCTATAGTAAGGATTCTTTTACAGAAAGCCTGCGGCTTTTATTTTTACAGCCTTTACCGACGGTGCCCTATGCCTCACGACAATAATCGCCGGCTGAACCGGCAAGACTACAAAACGCTGACGTTGGCCGCGTTGGGCGGCGCGCTGGAGTTTTACGACTTCATCATCTTCGTGTTCTTCGCCGCCGTGGTCGGCGATCTGTTCTTCCCGGCGGACATGCCGGAATGGCTGCGGTTGGTGCAAACCTTCGGCATCTTCGCCGCCGGCTATCTGGCCCGTCCGCTGGGCGGCATCGTGATGGCGCACTTTGGCGATCTGGTCGGCCGCAAAAAGATGTTTACCCTGAGCATTCTGCTGATGGCGTTGCCGACGCTGGCGATGGGCCTGCTGCCGACCTACGCCAGCATCGGCATCGCTGCGCCGCTGCTGCTGCTGTTGATGCGCGTGCTGCAGGGGGCGGCGATCGGCGGTGAGGTGCCGGGCGCCTGGGTCTTCGTCGCCGAACACGTGCCGCGCCGGCGCATCGGCTTCGCCTGCGGCACGCTGACCGCCGGGCTGACGGTGGGCATCCTGCTGGGCTCGGTGGTGGCGACGGTGATCAACACCACGCTCAGCCCGCAGAGCATTGCCGGCGGCGGCTGGCGCATTCCTTTCCTGTTGGGCGGCATGTTCGGCCTGGTGGCGATGTACCTGCGCCGCTGGCTGCAGGAAACGCCGATCTTCATCGAGATGCAGGCGCGTAAAGCGCTGGCCGAAGAGCTGCCGCTGAAGTCGGTGGTGCTCAACCACAAACGGGAGGTGGCGGTATCGATGCTGCTGACCTGGCTGCTCTCCGCCGGCATCGTGGTGGTGATCCTGATGACCCCGACCTATCTGCAAAAGCAGTTCGGCATCGCGCCGGCCTTGACGCTGCAGGCCAACAGCATCGCTACCATCATGCTGATCGCCGGCTGCATCGTCGCCGGTTTGTCGGCCGATCGCTTCGGCGCCAGCAAAACGCTGGTGGTCGGCAGCGTGCTGCTGGCCGGCTGCAGTTGGCTGTTCTATCAAACGGTGGGCGTGCGCCCGGAAATGCTGTTCGCCTGCTATGCCCTGGTGGGGTTCAGCGTAGGCGTGGTGGGGGCCGTGCCGTACGTGATGGTGCGGGCTTTCCCGGCGGAAGTGCGGTTTACCGGTATCTCGTTCTCATATAACGTCTCGTACGCTATTTTTGGCGGTCTAACCCCTATTTTTGTGACGCTGATCATGAAATTAACCCCGTTAGCACCCGCTTACTACGTGTTGGCGCTGTCGCTCATCGGGCTGCTGCTCGGCGTCTACCTGCATCGCGACCTGAACAGCGAAGCCGGGGAGCGGCAAGCCGATTCCTACAGCTAAAAAAAAGCCCTGCAATGCAGGGCTTTTTCGTCAGGGAAGGGCGATTATGCGGTGACCGGTGAGGTCGCGACGCGGGCCGGGGCCGGTTCGCCAATCGGCAGCACGGTGCGGCCGTATTGCTCGTTGAGCACTTCGGCCATCGCCAGGTAAATGGCGCTGGCGCCGCAGATGATGCCTTCATAACCGGCGAAGGTCAGCAGCGCGTGGTTGCCGGTGATGTTGCCGACGGCCAGCAGGGCGAACAGCAGCGTCAGGCTGGCGAACACGAACTGCAGTACGCGGTTGGCGCCCAGGGTGCCGAAGAACATGAACAGGGTGAAGACGCCCCACAGCGCCAGGTAGATGCCCAGCACGTGCGCCTCGGTGGCCTCAGCCAGGCCCAGACGCGGCAGCAGCAGCAGGCCGACCAGGCTCAGCCAGAAGCTGCCGTAGGCGGTGAAGGCGGTCATGCCGAAGGTGTTGCCCTTCTTGTATTCCAGCAGACCGGCCAGGATCTGGGCCAGGCCACCGAAGAAAATCCCCATGCTGATGATGGCGGAGTTCAGTGGGAAAAAGCCCGCGTTGTGCAGGTTCAGCAAGACGGTGGTCATCCCGAAGCCCATCAGGCCGAGAGGGCCGGGATTCGCCAACTTGTTGGTGTGCATAAGTCCTCTGCGATAACAGAAAATTAACGGAAACAGCGAAGTAAAATAATAAATGGTCTGAATGGCCAAAAAATCGAAGTTTTCCACCAGAGCGCGCGCATCATAATGATCCCCGCAGCCGGAAACAATGATCTGAATGACGATAAAAAAAGAAATTTTTTTCGCCTTGCCCCTTGATGCCGGATTGGATGGCCCCATCTTATTTGCAACCGCAGCTGCTAACCGCGGGTCGCACTGAGATATCGGGCAGTTGAAAAGCAAAAAATCGCCCGCATATAGGTTAGCAACCTGACTGATTATGAATTTTTTAGTGGAGACGTTTAGATGGGCAAAATTATTGGTATCGACCTGGGTACTACCAACTCTTGCGTAGCAATTATGGATGGTGCCAAGGCACGCGTGCTGGAAAACGCCGAGGGCGACCGCACCACTCCTTCTATTATCGCATATACCCAGGACGGTGAAACTCTGGTTGGCCAGCCGGCTAAGCGTCAGGCAGTGACCAACCCTGAAAACACCCTGTTCGCCATCAAGCGCCTGATCGGTCGCCGCTTCCAGGATGAAGAAGCGCAGCGCGACAAAGCGATCATGCCGTACAAAATCGTCGAAGCCGACAACGGCGACGCCTGGCTGGAAGTGAAAGGCCAGAAAATGGCTCCGCCGCAGATCTCTGCGGAAGTGCTGAAAAAAATGAAGAAAACGGCGGAAGATTACTTGGGCGAACCGGTAACTGAAGCGGTTATCACCGTACCGGCTTACTTCAACGACGCCCAGCGTCAGGCGACCAAAGACGCCGGCCGCATCGCGGGTCTGGAAGTAAAACGCATCATCAACGAACCGACCGCTGCGGCCCTGGCCTACGGCCTGGACAAAGAAGTCGGCAACCGCACAATCGCGGTTTATGACCTGGGCGGCGGTACTTTCGATATCTCCATCATCGAAATCGACGACGTTGACGGCGAAAAAACCTTCGAAGTGCTGGCGACCAACGGTGACACCCACCTGGGTGGCGAAGACTTCGACAGCCGTCTGATCAACTACCTGGTGGAAGAGTTCAAGAAAGATCAGGGTATCGATCTGCGCAACGATCCGCTGGCGATGCAGCGCCTGAAAGAAGCCGCTGAGAAAGCGAAGATCGAACTGTCTTCCGCTCAGCAGACCGACGTTAACCTGCCGTACATCACTGCAGACGCGACCGGTCCAAAACACATGAACATCAAAGTGACTCGCGCCAAACTCGAGTCGCTGGTTGAAGATCTGGTTGCGCGCTCTATCGAGCCGCTGAAAGTGGCGCTGAAAGACGCAGGCCTGTCGGTTTCCGACATTCAGGACGTGATCCTGGTGGGCGGCCAGACCCGTATGCCAATGGTGCAGAAGAAAGTCGCAGACTTCTTCGGCAAAGAACCGCGTAAAGACGTGAACCCGGACGAAGCGGTTGCCGTGGGCGCGGCGGTACAGGGCGGCGTGTTGGCCGGTGATGTGAAGGACGTTCTGCTGCTGGACGTGACCCCGCTGTCGCTGGGTATCGAAACCATGGGCAGCGTGATGACGCCGCTGATCACCAAAAACACCACGATCCCGACCAAGCACAGCCAGGTGTTCTCTACCGCTGAAGACAACCAGTCTGCGGTAACCATCCACGTGCTGCAGGGTGAGCGTAAGCGCGCCAGCGATAACAAATCTCTGGGCCAGTTCAACCTGGACGGCATCCAGGCGGCACCGCGCGGCATGGCGCAGATCGAAGTGACCTTCGATATCGATGCCGACGGCATCCTGCACGTGTCCGCCAAAGACAAGAACACCGGCCGTGAGCAGAAGATCACCATCAAGGCATCTTCTGGCCTGAACGAAGACGAAATCCAGAAAATGGTGCGCGACGCCGAGCTGAACGCTGAAGCTGACCGCAAGTTCGAAGAGCTGGTGCAGACGCGTAACCAGGCGGATCACCTGATCCACGGCACGCGCAAGCAGCTGGAAGAAGCGGGCGACAAACTGCCGGCGGAAGACAAAACGGCGATCGAAGCGGCGCTGAAAGATCTGGAAGCGGCGGTGAAAGGCGAAGACAAAGCCGAGATCGAAGCGAAGACTCAGGCTCTGGTGCAGGTTTCCGGCAAACTGCTGGAAATGGCTCAGGCGCAGCAGGCTCAGCAGGGTGCTGACGCCGGCGCGGACAACGCGGCGCAGAAAGACGACGACGTGGTTGACGCTGAGTTCGAAGAAGTTAAAGACAAAAAATAATCGCCCTTAAGCGGGCACGGGGCGGCCGAGGTGCCGTTCCCGGAAACCAGCACGGGCGTCGAGGCAACTCTGCGCCCGTGCACGCATGTTAAGGGTAAGCAAAAGAATGGCGAAGAAAGACTATTACGAGATTCTCGGCGTCAGCAAGACGGCGGATGAACGTGAGATCAAAAAGGCGTACAAACGCCTGGCGATGAAATACCATCCTGACCGCAACCAGGAACAAGACGCCGAAATCAAGTTTAAAGAAGTTAAAGAAGCTTACGAAGTCCTGACCGACGACCAGAAACGCGCGGCCTACGACCAGTATGGGCACGCGGCCTTTGAACAGGGCGGCATGGGCGGCGGCGGCTTTGGCGGCGGTGCCGACTTCAGCGATATCTTTGGCGACGTGTTTGGTGACATCTTCGGCGGAGGCCGCCGTCAGCGCGCCAGCCGCGGTTCCGATCTGCGCTATAACATGGAGCTGACCCTCGAGGAAGCGGTACGTGGCGTCACCAAAGAGATCCGCATCCCGACGCTGGAAGAGTGCGACGTCTGCCACGGCAGCGGCGCCAAGCCGGGCAGCTCGCCGGTGACCTGCCCAACCTGTCACGGCCAGGGCCAGGTGCAGATGCGCCAGGGCTTCTTCACCGTGCAGCAGGCGTGTCCGCACTGCCATGGCCGCGGTCAGATCATCAAAGATCCGTGCAACAAGTGCCACGGCCACGGCCGGGTAGAGAAATCCAAAACGCTGTCGGTGAAAATTCCGGCCGGCGTCGATACCGGCGACCGCATCCGCCTGGCGGGTGAAGGCGAAGCCGGCGAGCACGGCGCACCGGCGGGCGATCTGTACGTTCAGGTGCAGGTGAAGGCGCACCCGATCTTCGAGCGTGAAGGCAATAACCTGTACTGTGAAGTGCCGATCAACTTCGCCATGGCGGCGCTGGGCGGCGAGATTGAAGTGCCGACGCTGGACGGCCGGGTGAAACTGAAGGTGCCTTCGGAGACCCAAACCGGCAAGCTGTTCCGCATGCGCGGCAAGGGTGTGAAATCGGTGCGTGGCGGCAGCCAGGGCGACCTGCTGTGCCGCGTGGTGGTGGAAACCCCGGTCAATCTGAACGACAAGCAGAAGCAGCTGCTGCGTGAGCTGGAAGAGAGCCTGGGTGGCCCGTCCGGCGACAAGAACAGCCCGCGTTCGAAGAGCTTCTTCGACGGGGTGAAAAAGTTCTTTGACGATCTGACTCGCTAACCTGCTGTTTCTGTTGGTTTATGTTCTAACCCCGGGCGTTTGTCCCGGGGTTTTTATTTGCACGCCATACCCCTAATCCCCTATAAATAATGTGACTTATTCGCGCTTTTTATCGGTTTTATCGAGCTATTTAGCATTTATAAACTTATTTTTTCGAACTAAAACGCCCTCTATACTCACTTCATGACTGTGGTTTGCAGGGCGCTGCGCCCTGCACAGATTTGGAGAGACGTACTGTGACCAATATCATTCGTCAATTTTTACGTCAGGAAGCTGCGGGCGGCATCATTCTGATCGCGGCGGCAATCGTCGCCCTGATCATGGCCAACACCCCGGCGCAGGGGATCTATCAGGCATTCCTTAACCTGCCGGTGATGGTGAAGATTGCTTCGCTGGAGATCGCCAAGCCGCTGCTGCTGTGGATCAACGATGGCCTGATGGCCATCTTCTTCCTGGTGGTGGGGCTGGAGGTCAAGCGCGAGTTGATGCAAGGCTCGCTGTCCGGGCGCGACAAGGCGGTGTTTCCGGCGATCGCCGCGCTGGGGGGCATGCTGGCGCCGGCGCTGATTTACCTGTTGTTCAACGGCGCGGATGAAGTCACCCGCCAGGGCTGGGCGATCCCGGCCGCGACTGATATCGCCTTCGCGCTGGGCGTAATGGCGCTGCTGGGCAACCGGGTGCCGACCAGCCTGAAAGTGTTCCTGCTGGCGTTGGCGATCATCGATGACCTGGGCGTGATTATCATCATCGCGCTGTTCTACACCCACGAAGTGTCGATGATGGCGCTGGGCGTGGCGGCGGCGGCGACGGTGCTATTGGCGGTAATGAACTGGCGTGGCGTGGGTAAAACCTCGCTGTATATGATGGTCGGCCTGGTGTTGTGGGTAGCGATCCTCAAGTCCGGGGTGCATGCGACGCTGGCCGGGGTAATCGTCGGCTTTATGATCCCGCTGAACGTGAAGAAGGGGCCGTCGCCGTCGGAAACGCTGGAACATGAGCTGCACCCCTGGGTTGCGTTTATGATCCTGCCGCTGTTCGCTTTCGCCAACGCCGGGGTTTCTTTGCAGGGCGTATCGCTGGAAGGATTGACGTCGCTGCTGCCGGTTGGGATTGCGGCCGGCCTGTTTATCGGTAAGCCGCTGGGGATTTTCCTCTTCAGCCTGCTGGCGGTGAAAATGGGCATCGCCCGTTTGCCTGAAGGCATCGGCTTCAAACAGGTGTTTGCCGTTTCGGTGCTCTGCGGCATTGGTTTCACCATGTCGATTTTTATCGCCTCGCTGGCGTTCGGCGATGCGGATGCGGCGCTCAGCATCTATTCCCGCCTGGGGATCTTGTTGGGCTCCACCGCTGCGGCGGTGGTAGGGTATGGATTGCTGCGTCTGGCGTTGCCGCGCGTACGTTAATCCTGAATGTGCCCGGTAAGGGCACATAATAAAATGGCTGGTCGGAGCTGCACGGTATAAAATATGTGCAGCTTCGGCCGTTGTTCGTTGGGACTAATGGGGCTATACGTTGTCTGAAGCAGGGAAAGGAAGTTTGTCGCTCGTCACGGCACACCGTTTGCCGCTGCGAAACGTTGTTAAGGAGAGCCGCTCGTGAGGATGTCGCATATCAACTTTAATCACCTTTACTATTTCTGGCAGGTCTGCAAGGCCGGTTCCGTGGTCGGTGCCGCCGAAGCGTTGTTTCTGACGCCGCAGACCATCACCGGCCAGATCAAGGCGCTGGAAGAGCGGTTGGACGGCAAGCTGTTCAAACGCCAGGGGCGCGGGTTGGTGCCTTCGGAGCTGGGGCAACTGGTGTTTCGTTATGCCGACAAGATGTTTATGCTCAGCCAGGAAATGCTGGATATCGTCAACTACCGCAAAGAGTCGAATCTGCTGTTCGACGTCGGCGTGGCCGATGCGCTGTCGAAGCGCCTGGTCAGCCAGGTATTGGAAACGGCGGTGGTGGTGGACAACGAACAGATCCACCTGCGTTGCTTTGAATCGACGCACGAGATGCTGCTGGAGCAGCTCAGCCAGCACAAGCTGGATATGATCCTGTCGGATTGTCCGGTGGACTCCAGCCAGCAGGAAGGGCTGTTCTCGCTGAAGCTGGGCGAGTGCGGCATCAGCTTCTTCTGCCGCCAGCCGGCGCCGGAGCTGCCGTTCCCGGCTTGTCTGGAGCAGCGCAAACTGCTGATCCCCGGCCGCCGCTCGATGCTGGGGCGCAAGCTGCTCAACTGGTTCAATACGCAGGGCATTCAGGTGGAGATCCTGGGCGAGTTCGACGATGCGGCGCTGATGAAGGCCTTCGGCATGTATCACAATGCGATTTTCGTGGCGCCGACGTTGTATGCGCAGGATACCTACAACGATGACAACGTGGTGGAGATTGGGCGCATCGACAGCGTGCAGGAGGAGTATTACATCATCTTCGCCGAGCGCATGATCCAGCATCCGGCGGTGCAGCGCGTGTGCAACAAAGATTTTTCCGCGCTGTTTTCCTGCTAGCGGTTCACTGAACGCAGGACGTAAAAAAACCGGCCTGAGCCGGTTTTTTTATCAAGCAGATAACGAAATGCTTATTGCATTGCGTTGATGCGTGCAGTCAGGTTTGACTTATGACGCGCTGCTTTGTTTTTGTGGATCAGGCCTTTAGCTGCCTGACGGTCCACCAGGGGCTGCATTACCAGGAATGCATTTTGTGCTGCTTCTTTGTCGCCAGCTGCGATAGCTGCGTCTACCTTCTTGATGAAGGTACGCACCATTGAGCGACGGCTTGCGTTATGCTTGCGGCGTTTCTCAGACTGTACGGCGCGTTTCTTAGCTGATTTGATATTAGCCAAGGTCCAACTCCCAAATATATTCTATTGAGGACAATTCAAAGGCCGAGGAATATGCCCTTTTAGCCTTCGTTTGTCAATGGATTTGTGCAAATAAGCGCCGTTTGTACAGGCGGCACTCGCTACGTTGTGATGGCGCAGGATTTTACCAGCTTCGCTCTTGGGAATACAGTGTTTCGCGAGAAAATTCGCCAATGTTTTGCCGCGGCGGGCGCAAGCCGTTGGCTGCGGTCGAGAATCGGCCCGGCGGCGCCGGATAAACTGCGGCGAAGCCGTTTCACGCGCAGATTATCTCCGGTATGGTGTGTCTATTACATAAAGGCACCAATCGCGGGTTAACCTTACCGGCTGTACAAGGTATAATCCGCCGATTTCCACTGTTTTGAGCCAGCTATGGAGCTAATTCGCGGCATTCACAATATCCGGGCGCGCCACCATGGTTGCGTGCTCACCATCGGCAACTTTGACGGCGTGCATCGCGGTCATCAGGCGTTGCTGGAGCAGTTGAAGCAACAAGGGCAACGCCTCGGGCTGCCGGTGATGGTCATGATCTTTGAGCCGCAGCCGCTGGAGATGTTCGCCGCAGACAAGGCGCCGGCCCGCTTGACGCGCCTGCGCGACAAGGCCAACTACCTGGCGCAGGCGGGCGTCGATTACCTGCTCTGCGTCAAGTTCGATCCGCGTTTTGCCGCCAACACCGCGCAGGCGTTCGTCGCCGAGCTGCTGGTGGAAAAGCTGGGCGTCAAATTCCTGATGGTGGGGGATGATTTTCGCTTTGGCGCCGGGCGCCAGGGCGATTTTCCGCTATTGCAGCAGGCCGGAAAAGAGTACGGCTTCGAGGTGGTCAGCACCCCGACCTTCCGCGAAGGCGATCGGCGCATCAGCAGCACCGCGATCCGCACCGCGCTGAGTGAGGACGATCTGCCGCTGGCGGAGACCCTGCTGGGCCACCCGTACAGCATCTCCGGGCGCGTGGTGCATGGCGACGAGCTGGGCCGCACCATCGGCTTCCCGACCGCCAACCTGCCGCTCAAGCGCCTGGTGGCGCCGGTGAAAGGGGTGTATGCGGTGGAAGTGTACGGCCTGGGGCTGCAGCCGCTGCCGGGCGTGGCCAATATCGGTACGCGCCCGACCGTCGCCGGCGTGCGCCAGCAGCTGGAAGTGCATCTGCTGGATGTCACAATGGATCTTTACGGGCGCCATATTGAGGTGGTGCTCCGCGCAAAATTGCGCAATGAACAGCGGTTTGCTTCGCTCGATGCCCTGAAGCAGCAAATCGCCAATGATGTGGTGACGGCCCGGAAGTTCTTCGGGCTACAGACACCGGTTTAATCTCTATAGCCGAAAACGGAACCGAGAATCTAATGAGTGACTACAAGAATACCCTGAACTTGCCGGAAACAGGGTTCCCGATGCGCGGCGATCTCGCCAAGCGCGAACCTGGCATGCTGCAACGTTGGTATGAACAGGATCTGTACGGGATTATTCGTACTGCCAAAAAGGGCAAAAAAACCTTCATTTTGCATGACGGCCCTCCGTATGCGAACGGCAGCATTCACATTGGTCACTCGGTTAACAAGATTCTCAAAGACATTATCATCAAGTCGAAAGGGATGGCCGGCTTCGACTCGCCTTATGTGCCGGGTTGGGACTGCCACGGTCTGCCGATCGAATTGAAGGTTGAACAGCTGTACGGCAAGCCGGGCGAGAAGCTGACGGCGGCCGAGTTTCGCCAGAAGTGCCGCGAGTACGCGGCCGAGCAGGTTGAAGGCCAGAAAAAGGACTTCATCCGCCTGGGCGTACTGGGCGACTGGGATCGTCCGTACCTGACCATGGACTTCAAAACTGAAGCCAACATTATCCGCGCGCTGGGCAAGATCATCAGCAACGGCCACCTGCTGAAAGGCGCCAAGCCGGTTCACTGGTGCACCGACTGCGGATCGTCGCTGGCGGAAGCGGAAGTGGAGTATTACGACAAGACTTCGCCGTCGATCGACGTGACTTTCCATGCGGCCGACGCGGCTGCCGTGGCGGCCAAGTTCGGCGTGAGCAACTTCAGCGGCGCCATCTCCCTGGTTATCTGGACCACCACCCCGTGGACCCTGCCGGCCAACCGCGCGATCTCGCTGCACCCGGACTTCACCTATCAGCTGGTGCAGGTTGACGGCCAGTGTCTGATCCTGGCGGCCGAACTGGTGGAAAGCGTGATGAAACGCGCCGGCATCACCGAATGGACGGTGCTGGGCAGCTGCAAAGGCGCCGATCTGGAGCTGCTGCGCTTCAAACACCCGTTTATGGGCTTCGACGTGCCGGCCATTATGGGCGAGCACGTGACGCTGGACGCCGGTACCGGTGCGGTGCATACCGCAGGTGGCCACGGTCCGGATGACTTCGTCATCAGCCAAAAATACGGTCTGGAGATCGCCAACCCGGTAGGGCCGAACGGCTGCTACCTGACCGGTACTCATCCGCTGCTGGACGGCAAGTTCGTCTTCAAGGCCAACGATCTGATCGTCGACCTGCTGCGTGAGAAAGGCGCGCTGCTGCACGTCGAGAAGTTCCTGCACAGCTACCCGTGCTGCTGGCGCCACAAGACGCCGATCATCTTCCGCGCCACGCCGCAATGGTTCATCAGCATGGATCAGAAAGGCCTGCGTCAGCAGTCGCTGGAAGAGATCAAAGGCGTGCAGTGGATCCCGGATTGGGGCCAGGCGCGTATCGAAATGATGGTGGCCAACCGCCCGGACTGGTGCATCTCGCGTCAGCGCACCTGGGGCGTGCCGATGTCGCTGTTCGTGCATAAAGAAACCGAGCAGCTGCACCCGCGCAGCGTTGAGCTGATGGAAGAAGTGGCCAAGCGCGTCGAGCAAGACGGCATTCAGGCCTGGTGGGATCTGGACGCGGCCGACATCCTCGGCGCGGACGCCGCCGACTACGTGAAAGTGCCGGATACGCTGGACGTGTGGTTCGACTCCGGCTCCACCCACGCTTCGGTGGTCGACGTGCGTCCTGAGTTCCACGGCCACAGCGCCGACATGTATCTGGAAGGCTCCGACCAACACCGCGGCTGGTTCATGTCATCGCTGATGATCTCCACCGCGATGAAAGGCAAGGCGCCTTATAAAGAAGTGCTGACCCATGGCTTCACCGTTGACGGCCAGGGCCGCAAGATGTCCAAGTCGATCGGCAACACCGTCAGCCCGCAGGACGTGATGAACAAGCTGGGCGGCGACATTCTGCGTCTGTGGGTGGCGTCGACCGATTACACCGGCGAGATTGCGGTGTCCGACGAGATCCTCAAGCGTTCCGCCGACTCTTATCGCCGCATCCGCAACACCGCGCGCTTCCTGCTGGCCAACCTGAACGGGTTCGAGCCGAGCACCGATTGCGTGGCGCCGGAAGACATGGTGGTGCTGGATCGCTGGGCGGTCGGCCGTGCGCTGGCGGCGCAGCAGGATATCGAGCAGGCTTACGCCAACTACGATTTCCACGAAGTGGTGCAGCGTCTGATGCAGTTCTGCTCGGTCGAGATGGGCTCCTTCTACCTGGATATCATCAAGGATCGTCAGTACACCGCGAAGAGCGACAGCGTCGCCCGCCGCAGCTGCCAGACCGCGCTGTATCACATCGTGGAAGCGCTGGTGCGCTGGATGGCGCCGATCATGTCGTTCACTGCGGACGAGATCTGGGGCTTCATGCCGGGCAAGCGCGCGCAGTACGTGTTCACCGAAGAGTGGTACGACGGCCTGTTCGGGCTGGCGGAAGGCGAGCCGATGAACGACGCTTTCTGGGCCGAGCTGCTGAAAGTGCGCGGCGAAGTGAACAAGGTGCTGGAGCAGGCGCGCGCCGACAAACGCCTCGGCGGTTCGCTGGAAGCGGCGGTGACGCTGTATGCCGACAGCGAGCTGTCGGTGCGCCTGAACAGCCTGCAGGATGAGCTGCGCTTCGTGCTGCTGACCTCTGCGGCCAGCGTGGCGCCATTGGCGGAGGCGCCGGCCGACGCGCAGGCTTCCGAGCTGCTGAAAGGGCTGAAGATCGCCTTCAGCACGGCGCCGGGTGAGAAGTGCCCGCGCTGCTGGCATTACACCACCGATATCGGCCTGGTGGCGGAGCACGCAGACATCTGCGGCCGCTGTGTAAGCAACGTCGCCGGTGACGGCGAGAAGCGTAACTTTGCCTGAGAACTCGCGCCTGATGAGTAAATCAATTTGTTCGACCGGCCTGCGTTGGCTGTGGGTTGTGGTGGCGGTGCTGGCGCTGGATTTCGGCAGCAAGCAGTGGATCCTCGCTAACTTTACGCTGGGGCAGTCCCAGCCGTTGATCCCGTCGTTCAACCTGTTTTACGCGCGCAACTACGGCGCCGCGTTCAGCTTCCTCGCCGATCACGGCGGCTGGCAGCGCTGGTTCTTCGCCGGCATCGCCATCGCCATCGTTGCGGTGCTGCTGGTGATGATGTACCGCAGTGCGGCGCAGCAGAAGCTGAACAACATCGCCTACGCCTTTATCATCGGCGGGGCGCTGGGCAATCTGTTCGACCGCCTGTGGCACGGTTTTGTGGTCGATTTCATCGACTTCTACGTCGGCGACTGGCACTACCCGACCTTCAACCTGGCGGACAGCTTTATCTGCGTGGGCGCGGCGATGATCGTGCTGGAAGGTTTCCTGTCGCCGGCGAACAAAAGCGCAAAGAGTAAAGGTGAGTAATATGACGGCTCAGGTTATCAGTGACAGCGCGGTACTGGTTCACTTTACGCTGAAACTGGAAGACGGTTCGACCGCCGAATCCACCCGCAGCAGCGGTAAACCGGCGCTGTTCCGCCTGGGGGACGGCAGCCTGTCGGCGCCGCTGGAAGCGCAGCTGCTTGGCCTGCGCGCGGGCGACAAATGCGCCTTTACCCTGCAGCCGGAAGCGGCGTTCGGCGCGGAGAACCCGGATCTGGTTCAGTTCTTCTCGCGCCGCGACTTCGCGGAAACCGGCGTGCCGGACGTGGGCACCATCATGCTGTTTACCGCCATCGACGGCAGTGAAATGCCGGGCGTGGTGCGCGCGGTGGCGGAAGATTCGATCACCGTCGATTTCAACCATCCGCTGGCGGGCCATCCGGTGACCTTCGATATCGAAGTGCTGGAGATCGATCCGCAGCAGGAGGAGATGCATGCAAATATTGCTGGCTAACCCGCGCGGCTTCTGCGCCGGGGTTGATCGTGCGATCAGCATCGTGGAACGTGCGCTGGAGCTGTATGGCGCGCCGATCTACGTGCGGCATGAAGTGGTGCACAACCGCTACGTGGTCGACAGCCTGCGTGAGCGCGGCGCGGTGTTTATCGAAGAGATCGCCGAAGTGCCGGACGGTTCTATCCTGATCTTCTCGGCGCACGGCGTTTCTCAGGCGGTGCGTGCCGAAGCCAAGGCGCGCGATCTGACCATGCTGTTCGACGCCACTTGCCCGCTGGTGACCAAGGTGCATATGGAAGTAGCGCGCGCCAGCCGCCGCGGCACCGAAGCGATCCTGATCGGCCACGCCGGGCACCCGGAGGTGGAAGGCACCATGGGCCAGTACAGCAACCCGCAGGGTGGCATGTACCTGGTCGAATCGCCGGAAGACGTGTGGAAGCTGCAGGTGAAAGACGAAAACAACCTGTGCTTCATGACGCAGACCACGCTGTCGGTGGATGATACCTCGGACGTGATCGACGCCTTGCGTCAGCGTTTCCCGAAAATTATCGGGCCACGTAAGGATGATATCTGCTACGCCACTACCAACCGTCAGGAAGCGGTGCGCAACCTGGCCGGCGATGCGGACGTGGTGCTGGTGGTGGGGTCGAAGAACTCCTCCAACTCCAACCGTCTGGCGGAACTGGCGCAGCGCGTCGGCAAACCGGCTTATCTGATCGACTCGGCGGCGGATATTCAGGAAAGCTGGCTGAGCGAAGCGCGCAATATCGGCGTTACCGCCGGCGCCTCGGCACCGGACGTGCTGGTGCAGGAGGTGATCTCTCGCCTGAAAGCGCTGGGTGGCCTGGACGTGCATGAAATCAGCGGGCGTGAAGAGAACATCGTGTTTGAAGTGCCTAAAGAGCTGCGCGTGGACGTTCGTCAGATCGACTGACATGCGCCGGCGGATGACAACGGGGAGCTTAGGCTTCCCGTTTTTTTTGGAAAGCGCGCCGCGTAAAAAAATAATATTCCATGCATATTCAAATTTTCTGCTAACTAAAGTCAAATTTATTCTGAGTATTTGAAATAACGTCGATGTGATTAATTATATAGGCTGGCGAAAAGTCATTAATAAAAATATCATTAGGCTGCAATCTAAAAGGAGCCCGGTGTTGGCAAGGTGATTACAATAATTACAATAATAGATGTTGCAGATGTTTCTTATTTTATTCCTGCCGAATATGTTCTACGGCGCTTAATCCCTTCTCCTGCAAATAGAGTTTCATATGTTCAAGCAATCGTCTGACTTTTAATGGCTGGATCTCCCTGCGCGGCATAATGGCATAGCAATTAATTTCCGGTAACCGCCAATCGGGCAATATTTCAATCAGCTCGCCGCTGCGCAATTCACGTTCAACGTTGGCGAAGAAATTGCGAATGATACCCTTGCCGGTCAGCGCCAACTCCTTCATCGCCATACCGCTGTTGGTGAACAAGCGCCCGGTCATACGCATGCGGTGTTCACCGCCGTTGCGATGGATCAGACGGACAAACTGCGGGTTGCCGAGCGGCGTAAAGGTGACCCATTGGTGGTGCGTCAGCGCCTGTGGCGAATCCGGCACGCCGTGATGCGCCAGGTAAGCCGGCGAGGCGCACAGCACTTCGCGGCAGCGCGCCAGCCGCGTGGAAACGTAGCTGGAGTCGGCCAGCACGCCGCCGCGTATCGCCAGATCGATGCGCTGCGTGATGAGATCTATCTTCTCATCGTGAATTTCCAGCCGCAGCGTGAGACGGGGATGTTCGTCGAGAAAACTTTGCAGCGCCGGCACCAGATAGTGAGTGGCGAATTCGGTGGAGGTGGCGACGCGCAGCTCACCGACCAGTTCGCCGCGCAGCGCGGCGATCCGTTGTTGGCCACGTTCGGCGGCGTGGATCATCAGCAGGCAATCTTCATAAAAGCACAATCCGGCTTCGGTCAGACTCAATGAACGCGTCGATCGCAGCAGTAATTGAATGCCCAGATGTTCCTCCAACTGGCGAATATGCTGGCTGACGGCGGAAGTCGTCATGCCCAATTCTTTTGCCGCCATGCTGAATGCGCCGCAATCGACCACTTTTGAGAAAATGGCCATGCGTTTTAAAATATTGCTCATAGTTTGTTAAGCACAACTTAACCAAGATTGTGAATTATACGGGCTAATAATATAGCACTATCTCTTCTATATTGCCTGAAGCATATAAACGCCGGGCTGATTATTATTTCGCAGGGTTTTTTCTCTTTTTGATAAATCTTATTGCGCTTATCAATAATTCACCCGCGCCACATCGCAACAGGAGCTCATTGTGGACAGCGCTCAGAAAGAAGAAATATCGTTAAAAATCCTACGTGAATTATTGCAATACCGCCGCCGCTTCCCCGGCGACGATACCTCGATTGCTGAAGAAGAACGGCGGGTCACTCAGGTGCAATTGCCGCGCATTCGGGCATTCATTGAAAACGAGCAACGTATCGAATTCGTGCTGCCGGCCTTTCCCACCAAGTCGCCCAACACCAACAAGGTGATCGGCGCGGTGCCGGACATGGCGGAGCGGCTGTCGCTGATCTTCCTCAACTCGCTGTGCCAGCGCATTCAACTCTATTACCCGCCGGGGGCGCATATCGTTATCTGCTCCGACGGCCACGTGTTCGGCGATCTGATCCGCGTCAGCGATGAAGCGATCAACCACTATCAGCGTGAGATTGAAAGCCTGCTGCATGAAGTGGGCGCGACGCACCTGAGCGTGTTCAACCTCGGCGACGTCAAAGGCCTGGCGGAACATACCGATGATTACGATCTGCTGCGCCGGCTGTTGGTGGAGGGCTATGCCGAATCGGAAGAGGCGATCAAGCAACAGCTGATGCAGGACGAACAGGGCCTCTTGCTGTACCGCGCCATCACGCGCTTCCTGTATGAAGACAGCCAGCTGCCGGGCTACAGCGGTTCCAACGCCGCGCTGCAGAAAGACGCCAAACAACGTGCCTGCGGCGTGATCCAGCGCAGCTGGGCCTGGGGCAACCTGCTGGCGCAGCATTTCCCGGCGGCGATCCGCCTGTCGATTCACCCGCAACCGGCCGACAGCCTGAAAATGGGCATCCACATGATGCCGACCAAAGACGACTGGCTGACGCCGTGGCACGGCGTGGCGGCCAACGTGAACGGCCAGTTCGTGCTGATGAAGCGTAAAGACGCGCAGAGCCTGGACGGCGAACTGGTGGAGATCCGCGGCACGCCGAGCCATTACCTGATCGAACAACCGCAGATGGCCTGAGGCCGTGGCGGGCTTTTGCGCCCGAAATCCTGGCGGGCGCGTTTTTGACGGCACGTTGCCGTGTGAGCAGCACATTCGATGCAAGGAGAATCACCGATGAACAACCAACCGCTTAATTGCCATATTCAACCGAATACCCCGTTTGGCGCGATCCTGACGCCGCAGCATCCGGGGCAAAAGATCGGCGAGCTGCCGGTGGCGGCGCTGCGGGCGCTGGCGCAGGAACACCACTTGCTGGTGCTGCGCGGATTCGACTCGGGTTTCAGCGAGGCGGAAGTTCTGACTCGCTACGCCGAGCAGTGGGGCGAGATCATGATGTGGCCGTTCGGCGCGGTGCTGGACGTGAAGGAGCATCCGGACGCCAAGGATCATATTTTCGACAGCAGCTACGTCCCGCTGCATTGGGATGGCATGTATAAGCCGACCATCCCCGAGTTCCAGCTGTTCCACTGCGTGGCGGCGCCGTCGCCGGACGAAGGCGGATGCACCACCTTCGTCGACACCACGCGGCTGTTGGCCAATGCGGAAGAAGCGCTGCTGGATCAGTGGCTGTCGGTCTCGATCACCTACCGCATCAAGCAGGTGGTGCATTACGGCGGCGAAGTCTGTTCGCCGCTGGTGGTGCAGCACCCGAACGGCAGGGGCTTAATCATGCGCTACAATGAACCGCCGACGGAAGGAAAAAAATTCCTCAATCAACATGCGCTGGAATACCACGGCGTGCCGGAACACCAGCAGGAACAGTTCCACCACACTCTGCAGCAGCACCTGTACGATCCGCGTCACTATTATGCCCATCAGTGGCAGCAGGGCGACGTGGTGGTGGCGGACAACTTCTCGCTGCTGCACGGCCGTGAGGGCTTTACCGCCCGTTCCGCGCGTCATTTGCAGCGCGTGCATATTCAGAGCAACCCGGTGTGCGCCAATCTGGCGCTGAAGCCGGCCAACGCAGAAGCGTAAAGGAGCATTATGGCAAGGATACTGATGGCGGCGGTCGCCACTCCGGGGCACGTCTACCCGATGTTAGCCATCGCTCGCCACCTGATTGCCCAAGGGCATCAGGTGCGGGTGATGACCGGCGCGCTGTTTCGCGAACGCGCCGAGGCGGCGGGCGCGAGCTTCGTGCCGGTCGACGCGCAGGTGGATTTCGATTACCGCCACCTGGAAGAGCACTTCCCCGAGCGCGCCGCGCTGCCGCCGGGCAATGCGCAGATGGCGCTGGCGCTGAAGGATTTCTTCGCCGCGCCGATCCCGTTGCTGGATCGGCAGCTGCGTGCGGCCATCGCCGCCGAAAAGACCGATCTGCTGATGGTGGAGAACTGCTTCTACGGCGTGCTGCCGCTGCTGCAGTCCGCCGCGCGGCCGCCGGTCTTCGGTATCGGCGTTACGCCGCTGTCGTATTCTTCGCGCGATGCTATTTTTTATGGCCCGCGTATCCCGCCGGCGCTGCTGCCGCAGGCGTTGACCCGTGAGCAGCTGGTGGATGAGGAAACGCGCGTGCTGATCGATGACGTGCAGCAGAGCTTCGATGCGGCGCTGCTGCAGGCGGGCGGGCGGGCGCTGGATCGCCCGTTCACCGACGCGCTGATCGGCGGCTGCGAGCGTTTCCTGCAGCTGGCTACCACGGCGCTGGAATATGAGCGTGACGATCTGCCGAGCGGCGTGCGATTCGTCGGCCCGCTGCGCAGCGGCGGCCAGCCGGCGGCGGAAGAGACGCTGTGGGAGGCGGACGATCGTCGGCCGCTGGTGATCGTGTCTCAGGGCACGCTGGCCAATGTCGATCTGCATCAGCTGATCGTGCCGACGCTGCAAGCGCTGGCGCATCTGCCGGTGCGGGTGCTGGCCACCACCGGCGGACGGGCGACGGAGGGGCTGATGGACGCGCTGCCGGGCAATGCCAGAGTGCGGGAGTTTATCTCCTTCGAACGCTGGCTGCCGGAGACGGCGCTGCTGATCACCAACGGCGGTTACGGCTCGATCAACTATGCGCTGGACAGCGGCGTGCCGCTGATCGTCGCCGGCACCGGCGAGGACAAGCTGGAGGCGGCCGCGCGTGTGGTGGCCGCCGGCTGCGGCATCAGCCTGCACACCAGCACGCCGAGCGCCGAACAGATCCTGGCGGCGGCGACGCGCATTCTGCAGCAGCCGATCTATCGGCAACGTGCGGCGCTGGTGCGTGAGGACTATGCCCGCCACGACGCGCTGACGGCGATCGCCAACGAAGTGGCCGCCATTACCGCCTGACCTCGCCGTTCTCCCTTCCGCAGGCGCCGTTTTCGGCGCCTTTTTTCCGCATTTTTTTGCGATGGAAACTGCATGATTATGTACAATCGTCGCAGGTCGCCAAATCGGTTGAATGTTAATCTCACGACAGCGCCGCTGATGAAAGCGGGGGAATATCATAATTTTCTAATTATGAAATGAATCCTCTGGCGACGCTGAAGCGGGGCGGTTACCCTGAATCGATAGCCTAATGGGATAGGCGTCAAATCAAGAAGAGAGCAAGCATGAGTGATACACAAATCCGCATTGCGATTGCGGGCGCCGGCGGCCGGATGGGCCGTCAGTTGATCCAGGCGGTGCAGCAGGCGGAAGGCGTGGTATTGGGGGCGGCGCTGTCGCGCCCGGGTTCCAGCCTGATCGGCGTCGACGCCGGTGAGCTGGCGGGCATTGGCGCGCTGGGCGTCAAGGTGAGCGACAGTCTGGAGAAGGTGGCGAACGAGTTCGATATTTTGATCGACTTCACCCGCCCGGAAAGCACCCGGGGCTACCTGGATTTTTGCGTGGCGCACCACAAGGCGATGGTGATTGGCACTACCGGCTTCGATGACACCGGCAAGCAGGCGATCCGCGATGCGGCGCAGCATATCGGCATCGTGTTCGCCGCCAACTTCAGCGTCGGCGTCAACCTGGTGCTGAAACTGCTGGAGAAGGCCGCGCAGGTGATGGGCGACTATACCGATATCGAAATCGTTGAGGCGCACCACCGCCACAAAGTGGATGCGCCGTCGGGCACGGCGTTGGCCATGGGCGAAGCGATCGCCGGCGCGCTGGGGCGCGATCTGAAAAGCTGCGCGGTCTATGCGCGCGAAGGCCATACCGGCGAGCGCGATCCGAAAAGCATCGGCTTTGCCACCATTCGCGCCGGCGACATCGTTGGCGAGCACACCGCGATGTTCGCTGACATCGGTGAACGGGTGGAAATCACCCATAAAGCCTCTAGCCGTATGACTTTTGCCAGCGGCGCGGTGCGCGCGGCTTCCTGGTTACATAACCGTGATAAAGGTCTGTTTGATATGCGCGACGTGTTGAATTTGGACCAATTATAATTGATTTGCATACCATCGTGATGTGGTTGTATTGATCATAATGCTATGATAATCGGACAATAAATTTATTGTCCTTTTTTTTAACATGAAAAATGAAGTGTTGGTGTGTTTTTGTTGTCTTGATTGTTATTTATCGATGATTATCTCGCTAATCACTCCGTTTTCATCCACCAGATCCCACTTCAGCGTCTTTTTAAGCCCATTCTGGCGCCATTTTCCGTCATTCAGCTTCGCAACCGTTTTCTAGCCTCGGTTTTCTGTGTTTTTATCGACGCTCAAGCCGCATGAGCGCCGAGAACTGCAAAAATAAAACAAAAAACGGCAGTTTGGGTAGACAAGCCGGGCACTCATCATTAAAATGCGCCCAATTTGCCAAAAATTGGCCTCGCGGACGGTTTTTGCATTGATTTAGATCGCGATATCTGAATTAATATGCAAATATTGTGATTGATTATTCCTCGGAGGATGTTTTGATAAAGTCAGCGCTATTGGTTCTGGAAGACGGAACCCAATTCCACGGTCGGGCCATCGGGGCAGAGGGAACGGCAGTGGGGGAAGTGGTCTTCAATACGTCGATGACCGGTTATCAAGAAATCCTCACTGATCCTTCCTATTCCCGCCAGATCGTTACTCTTACTTATCCTCATATCGGCAATGTCGGCACCAATGCTTCCGACGAAGAATCCTCCGCAGTACACGCCCAAGGCCTCGTCATTCGTGACCTCCCGCTGATCGCCAGCAACTACCGCAACGAAGAAAGCCTGTCCGACTACCTCAAGCGTCACAACATCGTGGCGATCGCCGATATCGATACCCGTAAATTAACCCGCCTGCTGCGCGAGAAGGGCGCCCAGAACGGCTGCATCATCGCCGCCGACTCGCCGGACGCCGCGCTGGCCCTGGCCAAGGCGCAAGGTTTCCCGGGGTTGAAGGGCATGGATCTGGCGAAAGAGGTCACCACCCAAGAG
This sequence comes from Serratia sp. CY31944, assembly GCF_052169175.1. NCBI lineage: Bacteria > Pseudomonadati > Pseudomonadota > Gammaproteobacteria > Enterobacterales > Yersiniaceae > Serratia > Serratia sp. CY31944. The sequence continues at coordinate 195,449 of NZ_JBJNLG010000002.1, read as the reverse complement.
GCTTACAGCTGGCAGCAAGGCAGCTGGACGCTTGAAGGCGACCTGCCCGAAGCCAAAACCGCCGCGGAGCTGCCGTTCCACGTGGTGGCTTACGACTACGGCGCCAAGCGCAACATCCTGCGTATGCTGGTGGATCGCGGCTGCCGCCTGACCGTGGTGCCGGCGCAGACCCCGGCCGAGGAGGTGCTGAAAATGAATCCGGACGGCATCTTCCTGTCCAACGGCCCGGGCGACCCGGAGCCGTGCGACTACGCCATCGCCGCCATCAAACAGTTCCTGGAAACCGACATCCCGGTGTTCGGCATCTGCCTGGGCCACCAGCTGCTGGCGTTGGCCAGCGGGGCGAAAACCATGAAAATGAAGCTCGGTCACCACGGCGGCAACCACCCGGTGAAGGATCTGGACAACAACACCGTGATGATCACCGCGCAGAACCACGGCTTCGCCGTCGATGAAAACAACCTGCCGGCGAACCTGCGCGTCACGCACAAATCGCTGTTCGACCACACGGTGCAGGGCATTCACCGCACCGACAAGGCGGCATTCAGCTTCCAGGGGCACCCGGAAGCCAGCCCAGGCCCGCACGATGCCGCGCCGCTGTTCGATCACTTTATCGAACTGATTGAGACTTACCGTTCTAACGCCAAATAATCAGGAGCAGTAAAAAAATGCCAAAACGTACAGACATAAAAAGCATCCTGATCCTCGGCGCTGGTCCGATCGTTATCGGCCAGGCGTGTGAGTTCGACTACTCGGGTGCCCAGGCGTGTAAAGCGCTGCGCGAAGAGGGTTACCGCGTCATTCTGGTCAACTCCAACCCGGCGACCATCATGACCGACCCGGAAATGGCCGACGCGACCTACATCGAGCCGATCCACTGGGAAGTGGTGCGCAAGATCATCGAAAAAGAGCGCCCGGATGCGGTGCTGCCGACCATGGGCGGCCAGACGGCGCTGAACTGCGCGCTGGAGCTGGAGCGTCAGGGCGTGCTGGCCGAGTTCGGCGTGACCATGATCGGCGCCACCGCCGATGCGATCGACAAGGCCGAAGACCGTCGCCGTTTCGACGTGGCGATGAAGAAAATCGGTCTGGATACCGCGCGTTCCGGCATCGCGCACACCATGGAAGAAGCGCTGGCGGTCGCCGCTGACGTCGGCTTCCCGTGCATCATCCGCCCTTCCTTTACCATGGGCGGCACCGGCGGCGGCATCGCCTACAACCGCGAAGAGTTCGAAGAGATCTGCGAACGCGGCCTGGATCTGTCACCGACCAACGAGCTGCTGATCGATGAATCGCTGATCGGTTGGAAAGAGTACGAGATGGAGGTGGTGCGCGATAAGAACGACAACTGCATCATCGTCTGTTCCATCGAAAACTTCGACGCCATGGGCATCCACACCGGCGACTCGATCACCGTCGCACCGGCCCAGACCCTGACCGACAAGGAATACCAAATCATGCGCAACGCCTCGATGGCGGTGCTGCGTGAGATCGGCGTGGAAACCGGCGGCTCCAACGTGCAGTTCTCGGTCAACCCGAAAACCGGCCGCCTGATCGTTATCGAAATGAACCCGCGCGTGTCGCGCTCTTCGGCGCTGGCGTCGAAAGCCACCGGCTTCCCCATCGCCAAGATCGCCGCCAAGCTGGCGGTGGGCTACACCCTCGATGAGCTGATGAACGACATCACCGGCGGCCGCACCCCGGCATCGTTCGAACCGTCCATCGACTACGTCGTGACCAAGATCCCGCGCTTCAACTTCGAGAAGTTCGCCGGCGCCAACGACCGCCTGACCACCCAGATGAAATCGGTCGGCGAAGTGATGGCCATCGGCCGCACCCAGCAGGAGTCGCTGCAAAAAGCGCTGCGCGGCCTGGAAGTGGGCGCCACCGGCTTCGACCCGAAAGTGAGCCTGGACGATCCGGAAGCGCTGACCAAGATCCGCCGCGAGCTGAAAGACGCCGGCTCTGACCGCATCTGGTACATCGCCGACGCCTTCCGCGCCGGTCTGTCGGTTGACGGCGTCTTCAACCTGACCAACGTCGACCGCTGGTTCCTGGTGCAGATTGAAGAGCTGGTGCGCCTGGAAGAGCAGGTGGCCGAAGCGGGCATCAACGGCCTGAACAAAGCGTTCCTGCGCACCCTGAAGCGCAAGGGCTTCGCCGATGCGCGTCTGGCCAAGCTGGCCGGCGTCGCCGAGAGCGAAATTCGCAAGCTGCGCCACAGCCACGGCCTGCATCCGGTGTACAAGCGCGTGGATACCTGCGCGGCGGAATTCGCCACCGACACCGCCTACATGTACTCCACCTATGAAGAAGAGTGCGAGTCCAACCCGACCAACGACCGGCCGAAAGTGATGGTGCTGGGCGGCGGGCCGAACCGTATCGGCCAGGGCATCGAGTTCGACTACTGCTGCGTGCACGCCTCGCTGGCGCTGCGCGAAGACGGCTACGAGACCATCATGGTCAACTGCAACCCGGAAACCGTCTCCACCGACTACGACACCTCCGACCGTCTGTATTTCGAGCCGGTAACGCTGGAAGACGTGCTGGAAATCGTGCGCATCGAGAAGCCGAAGGGCGTGATCGTGCAGTACGGCGGCCAGACCCCGCTGAAGCTGGCGCGTGAGCTGGAAGCCGCGGGCGTGCCGATCATCGGCACCAGCCCGGACGCCATCGACCGCGCCGAAGACCGCGAGCGCTTCCAGCAGGCGGTCAACCGCCTGGGCCTGAAGCAGCCGGCCAACGCCACCGTCACTGCCATTGAGCAGGCGGTGGAGAAGGCGGCGGGCATCGGTTATCCGCTGGTGGTGCGCCCTTCCTACGTGCTGGGCGGCCGGGCGATGGAAATCGTCTATGACGAAACCGACCTGCGCCGTTACTTCCAGACTGCGGTCAGCGTGTCCAACGATGCGCCGGTGCTGCTGGACCGCTTCCTGGACGACGCGGTGGAAGTGGACGTCGACGCCATCTGCGACGGCGAGCGCGTGCTGATTGGCGGCATCATGGAGCACATCGAGCAGGCGGGCGTGCACTCCGGCGACTCCGCATGTTCGCTGCCGGCGTACACCCTGAGCCAGGAAATTCAGGACGTGATGCGTCGCCAGGTGGAAAAACTGGCGTTCGAGCTGCAGGTGCGCGGCCTGATGAACGTGCAGTTCGCGGTGAAAGACAACGAAGTCTACCTGATTGAAGTCAACCCGCGCGCCGCGCGTACCGTGCCGTTCGTCTCCAAAGCGACCGGCGTGCCGCTGGCCAAAGTGGCCGCGCGCGTAATGGCGGGCAAAACGCTGGTCGAGCAGGGCGTGACCGAAGAAATTATCCCGCCGTACTACTCGGTGAAAGAAGTGGTGCTGCCGTTCAACAAATTCCCGGGCGTCGACCCGATTCTGGGGCCGGAAATGCGCTCTACCGGGGAAGTGATGGGCGTGGGCCGCACCTTTGCGGAAGCCTTCTCCAAAGCGATGCTGGGCAGCAACTCGGGCATGAAGAAACAGGGCCGCGCGCTGCTGTCGGTGCGTGAAGGCGACAAGGCTCGCGTGGTCGATTTGGCCGCCAGCCTGCTGAAGCAAGGCTTCGAGCTGGACGCCACCCACGGCACCGCGGTGGTGCTGGGCGAAGCGGGCATCAACCCGCGCCTGGTCAACAAGGTGCACGAAGGGCGTCCGCACATTCAGGACCGTATCAAAAACGGCGAGTACACCTACATCGTCAACACCACGGCCGGCCGTCAGGCGATTGAGGACTCCAAGCTGATTCGCCGCAGCGCCCTGCAGTACAAGGTGCACTACGACACCACGTTGAACGGCGGCTTCGCCACCGCGATGGCGCTGAAAGCGGATCCGACCGAGCAGGTGACGTCGGTGCAGGAAATGCACGCGCGCATCGGCAAGTAACCGCGCGATAACGCTACGCCAGGGGCGCTGCAGTTCAATGCAGCGCCCTTTTTTTATTCAGCGAATTTGTCGGCAGGCGTTAAAAATTTCCGCTATCAATCAGTGGCCAAACTGTCACCCTGTGTGATTGGTATATGCTTGGTGTATTGGCAAGGAACGAAGGAACGACGATAACAATGATTCTGATAATTTACGCTCACCCGTATCCCCGGCATTCGCATGCCAATCAGCGCCTGCTGCAGGCGGTGAGGGATCTCCCCGAGGTAGAGGTGCGCTCGCTGTATGAGCTGTACCCCGATTTCAATATCGATATCAACGCCGAGCAGCGGGCGCTGGAGCGTGCCGACCTGGTGGTGCTGCAGCATCCGATGCAGTGGTACAGCTTCCCGCCGCTGTTGAAGCTGTGGATCGACAAAGTGCTGGAGCACGGCTGGGCCTACGGCCACGACGGCAACGCGCTGGTGGGTAAAGACTGCCTGTGGGCGGTGACCAGCGGCGGCGACGAGCACCACTTCGAGCTGGGCGACTTTCCCAACTTCGCTGCGCTGGCGCAGCCGCTGCAGGCCACGGCGATCTACTGCGGCATGAACTGGCAACCCTATTTTGCCGTACATAATACTTTTACCTGCAACGAACCGGCGCTGCTCGCCGCCGGCGAAGCCTACCGGCAGCGGTTGGTCGACTATCTGATGGAACATGCCGAAGCGGAAACTCGGGAGGCCAGCCATGGATAATCACCACATGATGATCGAGGGGCTGATCTACCTCGGCTCCGCCGCGCTGTTCGTGCCGATCGCGGTGCGTCTGGGGCTGGGCTCGGTGCTCGGCTACCTGATCGCCGGCTGCATCATTGGCCCCTGGGGGCTGAAGCTGGTGTCGGACGCCGAATCGATCCTGACCTTCGCCGAGATCGGCGTGGTGCTGATGCTGTTTATCATCGGCCTGGAGCTGGATCCCAAGCGGCTGTGGACGCTGCGCGCCTCGGTATTCGGCGGCGGCAGCATTCAGATGGTGGGCTGCGGCCTGGCGCTGAGCGCCTTCTGTTACTTCCTCGGCCTCAACTGGAAGGTGGCGCTGCTGATCGGCCTGACGCTGGCCCTCTCATCCACCGCCATCGCCATGCAGGCGATGAGCGAACGCAATTTGACGCCGTCGCCGATCGGCCGCAGCGCGTTTGCGGTGCTGCTGTTCCAGGATATCGCGGCGATCCCGCTGGTGGCGATGATCCCGCTGCTGGCCAGCAGCGGCGCCACCACCACGCTGGGCGCTTTCGTGCTGTCGGCGGCCAAGGTGGTGGGCGCGTTGACGATGGTGGTGCTGCTCGGCCGCTACGTCACCCGCCCGCTGCTGCACTTCGTCGCCCGTTCGGGCATGCGCGAGGTGTTCAGCGCCGTGGCGCTGTTCCTGGTGTTCGGCTTCGGCATCCTGCTGGAGATGGCCGGGCTGTCGATGGCGATGGGGGCGTTCCTCGCCGGGGTGCTGCTGGCGAGCTCGGAATACCGCCACGCGCTGGAGAGCGATATTCAGCCGTTCAAAGGGCTGCTGCTGGGGCTGTTCTTTATCGGCGTCGGCATGTCGATCGACTTCGGCACGCTGTTCCATCACCCGCTGCTGATCGCCTCTCTGTTGCTGGGCTTTATGCTGATCAAGGCGGCGCTGCTGTGGCTGATTGGGCCGCTGCTCGGCGTGCCGAAGCGCCAGCGTGGCCTGTTTGCCATTCTGCTGGGGCAGGGCAGTGAATTCGCCTTCGTGATCTTCAGCGCCGCGCAGCTGGCCGGCGTACTGCCGGTCGAATGGGCCAAGTCGCTGACGCTGGCGGTGGCGCTGTCGATGGCGGCCACGCCGCTGCTGTTGGTGATCGCCGCGCAGCTGGAGAAAAATGCGCCGAAAGAGGAGCGCCCGGCGGACGTCATCGACGACGAAAATGCCAGCGTGATCATCGCCGGCTTCGGCCGTTTCGGCCAGATCGCCGGCCGCTTGCTGCTGGCCAACGGCGTACACACCGTGGTGCTGGATCACGATCCGGACCATATCGAAACGCTGCGCAAATTCGACACCAAGGTGTTCTACGGCGACGCCACGCGCGCCGATCTGCTGGAGGCCGCTGGCGCCGCCCACGCCAAGGTGCTGATCAACGCCATCGATGACGTGGAAGACAGCCTGGCGCTAACCGAACTGGCCAGGCAGCACTTCCCGCATCTGAAGGTGGTGGCACGGGCGCGCGACGTCGATCACTGGTATCAGCTGCGGCAGCTGGGGGTGGAAACACCGGAGCGCGAAACCTTCGAAAGCTCGCTGCGCGTCGGCCGTGAAACGCTGGAGCTGCTGGGGCTGGACGCCTATGAGGCGCGCGAGAAGGCGGACACGTTCCGCCGCTATAACCTGAAGATGCTGGAAGACACGCTGGAGAATTATCAGGACACCGAGTTCCGCATCGCCAGCCTGCAGCGGGCCAAGGAGATGCTCAGCGCGGCCATCGAGCAGGATCAGAATCGGCTGGCGCGGGTGCAGCAGACCGGCTGGCGCGGCAGTATCGATGGCAAGGCGCCGGAGGACGAGGTGGTGGAAGCCAAAGGATAAGAGTAGGGGCGCCAGATCGGCGCCCCTTCTTTTGCTTAGCTCAGTGCGACCTTGATGCCCAAGGCGATCAGCATGCCGCCCAGCAGCTTGTCGACGATCTTCTGGGTCTTTTCCAACCCGCGGCGCACCGGCCCGCTCTGGATCAGGAACACCAGCAGCGGCCACCAGATAACCGACAGGCCGAGAATAATCCCCGCGTACCACAGCTTGTCGCCCAGACCGGAATCGATCTGCAGCACCTGGGTGAACACCGCCAGGAAGAACAGGGTGGCCTTCGGGTTCAGCAGGTTGCACAGGTAGCCTTGCGCAAAGGCGCTCTTCAGGCTGACCTGCTGCTGCGGCAGATTGCTGACGTTCATCTTGCCGCCGCCGCGCGACAGCAGCGCCTGGATGCCGATCCACACCAGATAGACCGCCCCGGCGTATTTCAGCAGGTTAAACAGCCACGGCGTGGTGGTGATCACCACCGCCAGCCCGGCGACGCAGTAGGACATGTGGGTGGCGACGCCGCAGATCACGCCGAAGGCGGTCATCATGGCGGCCAGCCGTGGATAGCGGGCGGCGTTTTTGATCACCAGGAAAAAATCCGGGCCGGGGGAGAGCATGCCGAGGGCGGCAATGCCGGCGACGAACAGCGAAGTTTCAAGCATGGGAGCGTCTCGCGCAAAAGACAGAGTTCTGGCGATAATAACGCCGCTTCCTCTGATGCGCATCAACCCAATGAGGTATTGTTAGGCTCTATGATAATAATTCATCTACCGCCAGCAACGGAGCACCATGCAGCAGACTAACGCCACAGACCGGCCGGAGCCGCACCGGCAACAGCGTGAAATTACCCGCCTGTGCATTCAATGCGCGCTGCTGCTGTTGCAGCACGGCGCCGAGAGCACGGTGGTGGAACAGCTGTCGACCCGCCTGGGGCTGGCGCTGGGGATGGACAGCGTGGAAAGCTCGATCTCCGCCAATGCGGTGGTGTTGACCACCCTCAGCCACGGCGCCTGTCTGACCACCACCCGCAAGAACGTCGATCGCGGCATCAATATGCAGGTGGTGACCGAAGTGCAGCATATCGTGATCCTCGCCGAGCATCGCCTGGCGGATGCGCACGACGTGGCGCGCCGCTTTGACAGGATCCGGCCGCTGCGTTACCCGCGCTGGCTGGTGGTGCTTATGGTGGGGTTGTCATGCGGGTGTTTCAGCATGCTCAACGGCGGCGGCGGCGATGCTTTCCTGGTGACCTTTATCGCCAGCGGCGCGGCGATGCTGGTGCGCCAAATCCTCACCGCCCGCCATATGAATCCGCTGATCAATTTTTGCCTGACGGCGTTTGTCGCTACGTCGATCTCCGGGCTACTGCTGCGCCTGCCGGCGTTTAAAGACACCTCGAGCGTGGCGATGGCCGCCAGCGTGCTGTTGCTGGTGCCGGGCTTCCCGCTGATCAACGCGGTGGCAGACATGTTCAAGGGGCACGTCAATACCGGGCTGGCGCGTTGGGCGATGGCCAGCCTGCTGACGCTGGCGACCTGCATCGGGGTGGTGATGGCGATGTCGCTGTGGGATCTGCGGGGGTGGTCATGAGTCTGCTGTGGGCCTTGTTGCAGGAGATGCTGTTGGCGGCGGTGCCGGCGCTGGGCTTCGCCATGGTGTTCAACGTGCCGCTGCGCGCGCTGCGCTATTGCGCGTTGCTCGGGGCTATCGGGCGCGGCTCGCGCATGCTGATGATGCATGGCGGCATGAACATTGAGTGGGCCTCGCTGCTGGCGGCGATCCTGATCGGTATCATCGGCATCTACTGGTCGCGCTGGCTGCTGGCGCACCCGAAGGTGTTCACCGTGGCGGCAGTGATCCCGATGTTCCCCGGCATTTCCGCCTATACCGCGATGATAACTGTGGTAGAGATCTCGCATCTGGGCTACAGCGAAGCCCTGATGGAGACCATGATCACCAACTTCCTCAAGGCCAGTTTTATCGTTGGCGCATTGTCGATCGGCCTGTCGTTGCCGGGCCTGTGGCTGTACCGCAAGCGCCCCGGCGTGTGAAATGACCCGGCGGGAGATCGTTGGTTATTAGATATACTGATAAGAGCTATCTTATATATTCATCTTGCTTGATTAGCCTATCGACGGCACTCAGGCCTTTACGTATAGTGTCACCAATTTTGCTGCCTACACAGGGTTAAACAATGATTATCAGCCTGATCGCTGCCTTGGCGGCGGATCGCGTTATTGGCATGGAAAACGCTATGCCGTGGCACCTGCCGGCGGACCTTGCGTGGTTTAAACGCAACACGTTGAATAAGCCGGTTATTATGGGCCGCAAGACCTTCGAGTCCATCGGCCGCCCGCTGCCGGGCCGCCACAATATCGTTTTGAGCAGCCGCCCGGGCAATGCCGCCGGGGTGACCTGGGTGACCTCGCTGGATGAAGCGCTGGCCGCCGCGGGCGAGGTGGAAGAAGTGATGGTGATCGGCGGTGGGCGCATCTATACCCAGCTGCTGCCGCGCGCCGATCGCCTGTACCTGACGCACATCGACGCCGAAGTCGGCGGCGATACCCACTTCCCGGATTACGAGCCGGACGAGTGGGAAACCACATTCAGCGAATTCCACGACGCCGACGATCTGAACTCGCACAGCTACTGCTTCGAAATCCTGCAGCGCCGCTGATTTAAGCGCGTTAGCCAACTCTCCCCGGGGGCGCAAGCAATTGCGCCCCCGGCCTTTTTGCGTCCGTCGTTTGTAACCTTTCCGTCACATTACCTGATTAGTATGAAGCCCAACTCCGAGCGCCACGGCAACTCTGGTGAATCTTGACCGCGGCGCCATAACTAAAAAGGTAACCACGCTATGACCAAGCAAATTGAGCAATTAGACGCCGACCGCCTGATCGATCCCACTCGCCGCAAACTGCTGCTCGGCAGCGCCGGCGCCGTCGGCCTGGCCGGTTTTCTCGGCGGCGGCATCTGGTCGGTCTCCAGTGAGGCGTTGGCCGAGGATCTGCCGCCGAACAAGCTGTTGGGCTTTCAGGGTATCGCCGCGTCTACCGCCGATGAGGTGACCATCGCGCCGGGCTACCGCGCCGAGGTGCTGATCTCCTGGGGCGAGCCGCTGGTGGACGGCGCGCCGGCCTTCGATCCGCAGGGCAACAACAGCGCCGCCGATCAGGAAAAACAGTTCGGCGACAATAACGACGGCATGAGCTTCTTCCCGATCGATGACAATCATGGCGTGATGGCCATCAATAACGAATACGTTAACGAGCAGTACCTGTTCGCCCACGGCGGCGCCAAGGCCACCAGCCTGGAAGAGGTGCGCAAATCGCAGGCGGCGCACGGCGTCTCCATCGTGGCGGTAAAGCGCGTCGGCGACGGCCAGCGCTGGGAGGTGGAGCGCCCGTCGCGCTATAACCGCCGCATCACCGCCAATACCGAAATGCAGTTCAGCGGCCCGGCCGCCGGGCACCCGTTGCTGCAGACCGCCGCCGATCCGAGCGGGCGCAAGGTGGTGGGCACTTTCGGCAACTGCGCCAACGGCAAGACGCCGTGGGGCACCTACCTGACCTGCGAAGAAAACTTCGATACCTACTTTGGCACTCATCAGGCTGATTACAAAACCACGCCGGAACAGAAGCGCTACACGCTGAAGGCCAGCGAACCGGAGCGCAACTGGCCGGACTATGACGAGCGCTTCGACGTGGCGAAGAACCCCAATGAATTCAACCGCCACGGCTGGATCGTCGAGATTGACCCGCTGAATCCGACCTCGACGCCCATCAAGCACACCGCGCTGGGCCGCTTCAAGCACGAGAACGCGGCGGTGACCGTGGCCAAAGATGGCCGTTTGGTGGTGTATATGGGGGACGACGAGCGCGGTGAACATATCTATAAGTACGTTTCCAAAGGCGTGGTCGACGCCGCCAATCCGGCCAACAACCGCACGCTGCTGGGCGAAGGGACGCTGTACGTGGCGCAGTTCGACGGCGATGAGGCCGGCACGCCGCTGAAGGGCAAAGGGCGCTGGATTGCGCTCGAGTTCGGCAAGAACGGCCTGACGCCGGAGAACGGCTTCCGCGATGAGGCCGAAGTGCTGATCTTCGCCCGCAAGGCGGCGCAGCAGGTCGGCGCCACCAAAATGGATCGTCCGGAGTGGATCGCGGTGAACCCGCATGACGGCCGCGCGTACTGCACGTTGACCAACAACAGCAAGCGCGGCGAGGAAGGGATGCCGCTGAACGCCGCCAACCCGCGGCCGAACAATATCTATGGCCAGATCATTCGCTGGGACGAGGGCGGCGACGCCACCGCCGGCACCTTCGCCTGGGACATCTATGCGCTGTGCGGCAATCCGATCGCCCACCCGGAAGGCGTCAACCGCGGCACGCCGAACATCACGGCGGAAAATACCTTCAACAGCCCGGATGGGCTGGGCTTCGATCGCGCCGGCCGCCTGTGGATCCTCACCGACGGCAAGTACAGCAACAAGGGCGATTACGCCGGGCAGGGCAACAACCAGATGCTGGTGGGCGATCCGATCAGCGGCGAAATTCGCCGTTTCATGGTGGGGCCGAAGTCCTGCGAACTGACTGGCATCACCTTCACCCCGGACTACAAGACGATGTTCGTCAACGTGCAGCATCCGGGAGAAGAGGGCGATTCGCACTTCCCAAACAACAGCCCGCGCCCGCGTTCATCGGTGTTGATGATCACGCGTGAAGATGGCGGGGTGATTGGGGCGTAAGGCGCTAAAGAGAGCAAAGGCGGCCTGGGGCCGCCTTGATGTTTTCAGAACGCGGCCAGCCTGCCGGCGTGGTCGGGCGCCTCGCCGCGATTAGCGGGCTGCGTGAAGTAACGGCGGTCTTCCCAGCGCAGCATCGTCAGATCGCCGCCCCAGCAGCAGCCTGTGTCCAGCCCGATCACGCCTTCCGGCGTGCCCTTGCCTTCCAGCGAGGCCCAGTGGCCGAAGACGATGGTGTATTCCGGATCCACCAGGCGCGGCAGCTCGAACCACGGTTTCAGCGGCGCGGGTGCGGTGCCCGGCGCATCTTTGCAGATCATGTCGAGCTGGCCGTTGGGGAAGCAATAACGCATGCGCGTCAGCGCATTGGTGCTGAAACGCAGACGCGCCAGGCCGCTCAGCTCCGGCGTCCAGTTGTTCGGCATATCGCCGTACATGGCGTCGAGGAACAGCGGGTAGCTGTCGCTGCTTAATACCGCTTCCACTTCGCGCGCGCACATTTTCGCGGTGTCGATATCCCACTGCGGGGTGATGCCGGCGTGCGCCATCACCAGCTTTTTCTCATCGTCCACCTGCAGCACCGGTTGGCGGCGCAGCCAGTTGATCAGCTCGTCGGCGTCCGGCGCCTCCAGCAGCGGGGTGATGCGATCTTTGGGTTTGTTGCGGCTGATGCCGGCGTAAACCGCCAGCAGGTGCAGATCGTGGTTGCCCAGCACCATGCGCACCGCCGGGCCGAGCGAGCGCACGAAGCGCAGCACGTCCAGCGAGGCAGGGCCGCGCGCCACCAGATCGCCGGTCAGCCACAGTTGATCGCGCTCGGGATCGAACGCAACCTGAGCCAGCAGCGACTTCAGTTCATCGAAACAGCCGTGAACGTCGCCGATAAGGTATGTCGACATAATTAATGGATCAGCGTTGGAATGGCTAAGCGAAACACGGGAATAGCGGTGCGGAACGGCTGACCCTGGTGGTCAACCATTTCGTAATGGCCTTCCATGGTGCCCAGCGGCGTTTCCAGAATGGCGCCGCTGGTGTACTGAAACTCTCCGCCGGGCGGAATGACGGGCTGTTCGCCGATCACGCCTTCGCCCTGAACTTCGGTTTGGCGGCCGTTGCTGTTGGTGATCAGCCAGTAACGGCCCAGCAGTTGCACGTCGGTCCGCCCCAGATTGCGGATGGTGATGGTATAGGCGAAGACGTAACGCTCTTCTTCAGGGATCGACTGTGATTCCACATAGATGCTCTGAACCTGAATACACACGCGGGGCGAATCAATCATGACAACAACTCCTTATTGCTGCGGCGCCGGATTGGCTGACAGCCAGTTCGCCAGCTTGCAGTACTGCGCCACAGAAATATTTTCTGCTCTGAGCGAAGGATCGACGCCCAGCTCCGTCAGCTGCTCCGGCGTGAACAGGTCGCCCAGGCTGTTGCGGATGGTTTTCCGCCGCTGGTTGAACGCCTGCGTGGTGATGCGGCTCAGCATGCGCACGTCGCCCACCGGATTCGGCAGCACGCTGTGCGGCACCAGACGCACCACGGCGGAATCGACCTTCGGCGGCGGCGCGAACGCGGTCGGCGGCACTTCCAGCACCGGAATGACGTTGCAGTAGTACTGCGCCATCACGGTCAAACGCCCGTAGGCCTTGCTGTTAGGGCCGGCCACCAGACGGTTGACCACCTCTTTTTGCAACATAAAATGCATGTCGCGGATTGCCTGAGTATAGCTGAAAAGGTGGAACATCAGCGGCGTCGAAATATTGTACGGCAGGTTACCAAATACGCGCAGCGGTTGGCCAGCTTCCTCGGCCAGTTCGGCGAAATTCACCGTCATGGCGTCCTGCTGGTGGATGGTCAGCTTGTCCTTCAGCCGCGGGTGGTTTTCCAGCCGGGTGGCCAGATCGCGGTCCAGTTCGATCACCGTCATGCGGTCCATGCGCGCGCCGACCGGCTCGGTCAAGGCGCCGAGGCCGGGGCCGATCTCGACCACCGCTTCGCCCGGCTGCGGGTGAATGGCGGAGACAATGCTATCGATGACAAACTGATCGGTTAAAAAGTTTTGTCCAAAGCGTTTGCGGGCAAAGTGCCCTTGGTGGACTCTGTTATTCATTACAATTAATTATCATTTTAATGGCGAGATTCAGGGCCGTTTGGAAACTGCCGACATCGGCGGTGCCGGTGCCGGCCAGCTCCAGAGCGGTACCGTGGTCGACCGAGGTGCGTATGAAAGGCAAACCGAGGGTGATATTCACCGCGCGGCCGAACCCTTGGTATTTTAGCACCGGCAGCCCCTGATCGTGATACATCGCCAGCACCGCATCGGCATCTTGCAGATATTTGGGCTGGAACAGGGTGTCCGCCGGCAGCGGGCCGACAAGATGGATGCCCTCAGCGCGCAGCGCGTCGAGCGCCGGGATGATGGTGTCTATCTCTTCGTGCCCCATATGGCCGCCTTCCCCGGCGTGGGGGTTCAGGCCGCAGACGTAAATGTGCGGCCGGGCGATGCCAAATTTGGTTTTCAGATCGTGGTCGAGGATGCGGATGACTTCGAACAGGCTCTGTTGCGTGATGGCGCCCGGCACCGCCAGCAGCGGCAGGTGGGTGGTCGCCAGCGCCACGCGCAGCTCTTCAGTCGCGAGCATCATCACCACGCGATCGCAGCGGCTGCGATCGGCAAAGAATTCGGTATGGCCGATAAACGGCACGCCGGCGTCGTTGATCACGCCCTTGTTCACCGGGCCGGTGATCAGCGCAGCGAATTCGCCGTTCAGGCAGCCGTCGCAGGCGCGCGCCAGGGTTTCCACCACGTAGGCACTGTTGCCGACGTTCAGCTCCCCTGCGGTGACCGGGTGAGCGAGCGGCACCGGCAGCACGGTCAGCGTGCCTGCGCGTTGCGCTTCGGCCGGTTGCTGCGGCTGGTAGTCGCGCAGCGTCAGCGGCAGGCCCAAACGCTTGGCGCGTTCAAGCAGCAGGGCCGGATCGGCGCACACCACCAGCTCAACAGGCCAATCCTGTTGCGCCAGCGCTGCTACCAAATCCGGCCCTACCCCGGCGGGTTCACCGGGGGTAATGACGACGCGTTTATTGCTGTGCATCGCTGCCATCGAGGATCTTCACGTAAGCCTGGGCGCGCTGTTCCTGCATCCAGGTCTGCGCTTCTTCGGCGAATTTACGGTTGAACAGCATGCGGTAAGCGCGATCTTTCTGCGCGGCGTCGGTCTTATCCACCTGACGAGTGTCCAGCAGCTGAATCAGGTGCCAGCCGAAGGAAGAGTGGACCGGCGCGCTGATTTCACCCTTGCTCAGCTTCAGCAACGCATCGCGGAAGGCCGGATCGTAGATGTCCGGGGAAGCCCAGCCCAGATCGCCGCCCTGCATGGCAGAACCCGGATCCTGCGACAGCTGTTTGGCTTCGTCGGCAAACTTGGCGCGGCCGCTCTTGATCGCTTCCGCCACGGATTGCAGCTTGGCGCGCGCCTGATCGTCGGTCAGCACCACCGAAGGTTTCAGCAGGATGTGACGGGCGTGCACTTCGGTAACCGACACCGACTGGCTCGCGCCGCGGATGTCGTTCACTTTCAGGATGTGGAAGCCGACGCCGGAACGGATTGGGCCGACAACGTCGCCTTTCTTGGCGCTCACCAGACGTTCCGCGAACAGGGTCGGGATCTCTTGCAGCTTGCCCCAGCCCATGTTGCCGCCTTTCAGCGCCTGAGAATCGGCGGAGTAGGTGATCGCCAGCTTGCCGAAGTCGGCGCCGCTGTTGATCTCACCCACCAGGCGTTTGGCCAGCTCTTCGGCTTTGTCGACCTGCTGCTGCGACGGATTCTCCGGCAGCGGGATCAGGATGTGGCTGATGTTCATTTCGGTGTCGCTGCCGTTCTGCGCGCCCACCTGCTTGGCCAGCGCGTCCACTTCCTGCGGCAGGATGGTGACGCGACGGCGCACTTCGTTGTTACGCACTTCGGAGATCAGCATCTCTTTGCGGATCTGCGAACGGTAGGTGTTGTAGTTCAACCCTTCGTACGACAGGCGGCTGCGCAGCTGATCGACGCTCATCTTGTTTTGCGCGGCGATGTTGGCGATCGCCTTGTCCAGATCGGCGTCGGACACGGTGATGCCCATTTTCTTGGCCATCTGCAGCTGGATGTTATCCATGATCAGGCGTTCGATGATCTGATGGCGCAGCGTCTTGTCGTCCGGCAATTGCTGGCCGGCCTGCTGGGCGTTGAGCTTCACTGACTGCAACAGACCGTTGACGTCGCTTTCGAGTACCACGCCGTTATCCACGACGGCGGCGACTTTATCCACTTCTTGGGGTGCTGCGAACGCGGCATTGGCGCAAACCACCAATCCGAGAATAAGCGTTCTCCAGTTCTTCATACATTTCCCATTATGTAATCCGCAAATGCGGGTGAAAGTTCTCGTTTTCAAAGTGTTGCAAAGCGTCAGAATGCGCGCTGATACGGCAGAATGCCGGAGCGCAGCATTTCTGCGGAGCCGAGACTATGATCGCTGCTCAGGCCGCGCAGTTCGACGTTGAACGAAACTCTGTTGTCGTAAACGCTGGTATTGTTGCTGTTGTTCCAATCGGTGATCTTGCGCTCATAGCCCAGGGTCACCGCCCAGCAGCAGGTGTTGTACTTCAGCCCCACCAGCTGATCGGCGGATTGCTTGGCACGGGTGTCGTAGTAATACGCCCCGACCACAGCCCAACGATCGGCGATCGGCCAGCTGCCGGTGATGCCCACCTGCGAGATGCCGTCCTGGAAGGCCGGAACCGTTTTGGTGTTCAACGCCGTCTGGATGTATTCCGGCGTGGCGTAACGGTAGTTCAACTGCACCACGCGCTCGGCGTCCTGGCGGTATTCCACCACGCCGTTGCCCAGCGAGACGCTGTTCAGGCGGGTGTCGTACTGCAGGCCGCCGCGCAGGCCCCAACGATCGTCGATTTTCCAATAGGTATCGCCGGCCCAGGCCACGCTGCCGGTATCGTCGTTGTTGTCGTACCCGGTTACCTGATCGCCGGTGCGCGAACGGCTGAAGTAGTAGATTTGACCCACGGAA
The DNA here is from genome assembly GCF_052169175.1 of Serratia sp. CY31944. Taxonomy (NCBI): domain Bacteria; kingdom Pseudomonadati; phylum Pseudomonadota; class Gammaproteobacteria; order Enterobacterales; family Yersiniaceae; genus Serratia; species Serratia sp. CY31944. The sequence continues at coordinate 179,177 of NZ_JBJNLG010000002.1, read as the reverse complement.
GCGTTAAAACGTTCAACCAGCGCGTCATCATAAATGCGGGTGGTCAAACCGGTGGAGACGCGGTTCTGCGAAGCGATGCGATCCAGGCCGCTGTAGGTGCGGTCGCGGAACAGGCCGGAGTAGTCGGTCTGCAGCAGCGTGGTGTCGTAGGTGTAGATGTTACTCTGGTCGCGGTACGGCACGTACAGGTACTGTACGCGTGGCTCCAGCGTCTGGGTGGCGCCTTCGGCCCAGATCATCGGGCGTTCGAACACCAGCTTGCCGTCGACCTTGAACTGCGGCAATACGCGGTTGACCGAATCATCAAGCTCCGGAGCAACGGCGCCTTTGCGGCTCTGGTAGTTGGCGGCGAAACCGTCAGGAATATCCTGCTGGTAGTGGGTCGCCATCACCTTGGCTTCGGTGTTCAGGCTGGCCCAGCCGTTGGTGAGCGGCAGGTTGAGCGTCGGCTCCATATGCAGACGGGTGGCGTCCGGGCTGTACGGGTTGACGCTGGTGAACTTGGCCGCCTGGCCGTAAATATGGAAGTCGAACGGGCCGATGTCGTTTTTGTAGTAGTTCAGATCCAGCTGCGGTTGAACTTTATACGATTCCGACTGCGAGCGATCGGTATCGTCGTAAATCTGGAACTGCTTGGAACTCAGCGTGGCGTTCCAGTTCTCGTTGGCGTAGCCGAGGCTGAATTTCTGCGTGGCGTAGCCGTCGGTGGTGGAACCGTACTTGGAGTCCAGATCGGTGAAGTATTTGGAATCGCTGACCTTGGTGTAGTCGACGTTGAAGCGCCACACCTGATCCATGACGCCGTTGTGGTTCCAGTAGAACAGCCAGCGCTTGCTGTCGTCATGATCTTTGCCGTATTCCTTGTCGTCCGGCAACCAGTCGAACTCCATCAGGCCGAGGCCCGGCTGCACCAGATAGCGGAACTCGGTCTGCCACTGCAGGCCGCGCTTGGACATATAATGCGGCGTGATGGTGGCGTCGTAGTTAGGCGCGATGTTCCAGTAGTACGGCAACATGAACTCGAAGCCGTTGTTGCTGCCGTACTTGGCGTTCGGGATCAGGAAGCCGGAACGGCGCTTGTCGCCGACCGGCAATTGCAGGTACGGGCTGTAGAACACCGGCACGCCGCCGATGCGGAAGCGGGCGTTCCACACTTCCGCCACCTGCTCTTCGCGATCGTGGATCACTTCGGAGCCGACCACGCTCCAGCTGTCGTCGCCCGGCAGACAGGAGGTAAAGGTGCCGTTTTCCAGAATGGTGTAACGGTTGGCGCCGCGCATTTTCATCTTGTCGGCGTCGCCACGCCCCTGACGGCCTACCATTTGGTAGTCGCCTTCATAGACGTCGGTATCTTTGGTGTTCAGGTTCGACCAGGCCTTCGGGCCTTTCAGTTTGATCTGATTGTCGCTGTAGTGCACGTCGCCGGTGGCGGTAACCGTACGCACCGGCTCCGCCTGGCCAGGGTTTTGCGTCTGGTTCAGCTCGACTTCTTTGGCGGTCAGGGTGCTGTTGCCCTGCTCGATATGCACGTTGCCGCTGAACAGGGCGCTTTTCGGATAGTCGGCGCGCGAGTCATCGGCATTGATGGTGACCGGCAGGCTGTTCGGATCGCCGCTGACCAAAGGTTTGTCGTAAACGGGAACGCCAAGCATGCATTGCTCGGCCAGATCAGCCAGCGCGTGCTGACTGTAGAGTGCCGTCCAAATCATCGTGGCCAGCAGTGTTGGGAAACTTTTTTTCATACGCGGTTTTGGTGTTCCGTCATCAGAGGCGTCATGTCCGGCAAACGGTCAGAGACTATATTACTCATCTGCGTTGCGCTAGTGCTAAATCCAGCCGTTTACTTGCGTCGTCGTTAGGCGCAAAGATAAATGACAGGTATGATAATCCAAATTCTGGGAAAAATCGCCTGCGCCCTTTCCTGAAGCGAAGGGGGCGGGCGGCTTTCGGCATGATAATTGAGGAGTATATGCAGTATTGGGGAAAACTGCTCGGCGTCATCGTCGCCATTTGGTCTGGCGCGGGATTCTGGGGTGTAGTTCTGGGGCTGATTATCGGTCATATGATCGATACGGCGCGCAGCAATAAGCGCAGCCGGGGTTTCTTCACCGACCAGCAAACGCGGCAAACGCTGTTTTTCCGCACCACTTTTCAGGTGATGGGCCACCTGACCAAATCCAAAGGACGCGTTACCGAGGCAGATATCCAGATCGCCAGCCTGTTCATGGATCGCCTGCAGCTGCACGGCGAAGCGCGCACCGCGGCGCAGCAGGCGTTCCGCGAGGGGAAACAGAGCCAGTTCCCGCTGCGTGAGACGCTGCAGCAGTTCCGCAGCATTTGTTTTGGCCGCTTCGATTTGATTCGGATGTTTCTGGAAATTCAGATTCAGGCGGCGTTCGCCGACGGCTCGCTGCACCCGAATGAACGCCAGGTGCTGTATGTCATCGCCGAAGAGCTGGGCATTTCGCATGCGCAGTTCGATCAGTTTCTCAGCATGATGGAGGGCGGGCGTCAGTTCGGCGGCGGTCAGCAGGGCGGGTATTCGCAGGGCGGCTATCAGCAGGCTCAGCGCGGCCCGACGCTCGACGATGCGTGCAAGGTGCTCGGCGTGCGCAGCAGCGACGATGCCGCCACCATCAAACGCGCCTACCGCAAATTAATGAGCGAACACCATCCGGATAAGCTGGTGGCGAAGGGCTTGCCGCCGCAGATGATGGAAATGGCCAAGCAGAAAGCGCAGGAAATTCAGGCGGCGTACGATCTGATCAAACGCGAGAAAGGCTTCAAATAACGATACCCGTCATACTTCGAGCTGCAGGTGTGTTGGCTGCCTGCGTTTACCCCGGTTACGTACTTTTTGTACGCTCCCGGGGCAGCGCCTAGTAGCCGCCTTCCTGCAACTCGAATTATTTAGGGTATCCCTGAGATTAGCCTCAGAAATCCGGTTCGGCGCGAAAGTGCATCGGCGTCTGGAAGGCGGGGTGGGTGATGCGCAGCTCTTGCGCATGCAGCTGCAGCCGCGGCGCCATCGCCTTGGCCTCCGGCGGGGCGTAGAAACCGTCGCCGAGGATCGGATGCCCCAGCGCCAGCATGTGCACCCGCAGCTGGTGCGAGCGGCCGGTGATCGGCGTCAGCTTTACGCGCGTGCTGCCGTCGGCGTCGCGTGACAGCACCTGATATTCCGTTTGCGCCGCTTTGCCGGTGTCAAAACACACCTTTTGCAGCGGCCGGTTCGGCCAGTCGCAGATCAGCGGCAAGTCCACCAACCCTTCGTCATGCGCCATATGCCCCCAAACGCGGGCGATATAGGATTTCTTCGGTTCGCGTTCGCGGAACTGACGCTTCAGCTCGCGCTCGGCGGCCTTGTTGAGCGCCACCACGATCACTCCGCTGGTGGCCATGTCCAGCCGGTGCACCGATTCGGCGGCCGGATGATCGGCCTGAATGCGGGTCATCAGGCTGTCTTTGTTTTCCGGCGCGCGGCCGGGCACCGACAGCAAGCCGCTGGGCTTGTTGACCACCATGATGTGTTCATCCTGATACAGGATGTGCAGCGGGTCCTGCGGGGGATTGTAGGGTTCCATCTTGGCTCCGCGAAAAGGGCCGAACGGGGAGGCGGTTGCCGCCCCGCGTCGCGCCGGTTACTGGTGGGTGACCACCACCAGACGAATGGCGTCGAGACGCCAGCCGGCTTCATTAAGGTTGGCCAGCACCTGACGGCGGTTGAACTCCAGCGCTTCGACTTCGTCGTCGCGGATGTTCGGGTTGACCGCCTTCAGCGCTTCCAGACGCGCCAGCTCGGCGCTCAGCTTGTCGTCCGCCTCTTGCTTCGCCTGTTCGATAAGCGTGCGCGCCTGCGCTTCCACCAGGCTTTCCGCCTGCTGCAGCATGGCGTGCACGTCTTGCTGCACGGCGTTGACCAGTTTGCTGGAGGTGTGGCGGTTGACCGCGTTCAACTGGCGGTTGAAGCTTTCGAACTCGACCTGCGCCGCCAGATTGGTGCCCTTGCGATCCATCAGCATGCGGATCGGCGTCGGCGGCAGGAAGCGGGTCAGCTGCAGGTGCTTCGGCGCCTGAGCCTCCACCACGTATACCAGCTCAACCAACAGGGTGCCGACCGGCAACGCTTTGTTTTTCAACAGGGACACCGCACAGCTGCCGGTATCGCCGGACAGGATCAGATCCAGACCGTTGCGGATGATCGGGTGCTCCCAGCTGACGAACTGCGCGTCTTCGCGCGACAGCGCCCGATCGCGGTCGAAGGTGACGGTGCAGCCGTCCTGCGGCAGGCCCGGGAAGTCCGGCACCAGCATATGGTCGGACGGCGTCAGCACGATCAGGTTGTCGCTGCGGTCTTCCTGGTTGATGCCGACGATGTCGAACAGGTTGAGCGCGAAGCCCACCAGATTGACGTCGTTATCCTGCTCGGCGATGGCGGCAGCCAGCGCCTGGGCTTTGTCGCCGCCGTTGGAGTGCATCTCCAGCAGGCGGTCGCGGCCCTGTTCCAGCTGCGCTTTCAACTGATCGTGCTGCTGGCGGCAGGCGTGGATGAATTCGTCAAAGCCTTCCTGTTCGGTCGGCGCGGCCAGATAACCGATCAACTGCTCGTAGCAGCTGTCGTAGATGGTGCGGCCGGTCGGGCAGGTGTGTTCGAAGGCGTCCAGCCCCTCGTGGAACCAGCGGCCCAGCACCGCCTGCGCGGTGTGCTCCAGGTAAGGCACCATGATCTGGATGTCGTGCATCTGGCCGATACGGTCCAGACGGCCGATACGCTGCTCCAGCAGATCCGGGTTGAACGGCAGATCGAACATCACCAGCTGGCTGGCGAACTGGAAGTTGCGGCCTTCGGAGCCGATCTCGGAACACAGCAGCACCTGCGCGCCTTCCTCTTCGGAGGCGAAGTAGGCGGCGGCGCGGTCGCGCTCGATAATCGACAGCCCTTCGTGGAACACCGCGGCGCGGATCGCTTCACGCTCGCGCAGCACCTGCTCCAGCTGCAGCGCGGTGTCGGCCTTGGCGCAGATCACCAGCACTTTTTCGTTGCGGTTGGCCAGCAGGTAGTCCAGCAGCCACTCGACGCGCGGGTCGAAGTTCCACCAGGTGGCGTTTTCGCCCTCGAATTCCTGGTAGATCTGCTCCGGGTACAGCATGTCGCGCGCGCGCGCTTCGACGGACTTCTTGGCGCCCATGATGCCGGACACTTTGATCGCAGTCTGATACTGGGTCGGCAACGGCAGCTTGATCTGGTGCAGGTTGCGGTGCGGGAAGCCCTTCACGCCGTTGCGGGTGTTGCGGAACAGCACGCGGCTGGTGCCGTGGCGATCCATCAGCATGGAAACCAGCTCCTGGCGCGCCTGCTCGGCGTTGTCACCTTCGCTGTTGGCGGCTTTGAGCAGCGGTTCGATGTCCTGCTCGTCGATCAGCTCGCCCAGCAGATTCAATTTGTCGTCGGCCAGGCGTTTACCGCTCAGCAGCAGGGTGACGGCGTCGGCCACCGGGCGGTATTTCTGCTGCTCGGCGACGAACTCGCCGTAGTCGTGGAAACGGTTTGGATCGAGCAGGCGCAGGCGCGCGAAGTGGCTCTGTTGGCCAAGCTGTTCCGGGGTGGCGGTCAGCAGCAGCACGCCGGGGATATGTTCGGCCAACTGTTCGATCACCTGATATTCGCGGCTCGGCGCTTCTTCGCTCCAGGCCAGGTGGTGCGCTTCGTCGACCACCAGAAGATCCCACTGGGCGTCCGCCAGCTCTTCCAGGCGCTGCTTGTTACGGCGCACGAAGTCCAGCGAGCAGATCACCAGCTGTTCGGTTTCGAACGGGTTGCTGCTGTCGAGCTTGGCTTCGGCGTAGCGGCTGTCGTCGAACAGCGAGAAGTAGAGGTTGAAGCGGCGCATCATCTCCACCAGCCACTGGTGCTGCAGCGTTTCCGGCACCACGATCAGCACGCGCTCGGCGCGGCCCGCCAGCAGCTGCTGGTGGATGATCATGCCGGCTTCGATGGTTTTGCCGAGGCCGACTTCGTCCGCCAGCAGCACGCGCGGCGCATGGCGCTGGCCGACTTCATGGGCGATGTGCAGCTGGTGCGGGATCAGGCTGGCGCGCATGCCGCGCAGGCCGGCGAACGGCAGGCGATACTGCTCGCTCTGGTACTTGCGCGCGCGAAAACGCAGCGCGAAACGGTCCATGCGGTCAATTTGGCCGGCGAACAGGCGATCCTGCGGCTTGCTGAAGGTCAGCTTGCTGTCCAGCAGGACTTCGCGCATCGCCACGCCGCTCTCCTGGGTGTCCTGGCGGGTGCCGATATAGGTCAACAGACCGTTTTCCTCTTTCACCTCTTCCACCTGCAGCTGCCATCCTTCGTGGCTGCTGACGGTATCGCCCGGGTTGAACATCACGCGGGTGATCGGCGAATCGTTTCTGGCATAGAGGCGGTTTTCACCGGTGGCGGGGAAAAGCAGGGTAATCATGCGCGCGTCCAGCGCCACGACGGTGCCCAGTCCTAATTCGCTTTCCGTGTCGCTGATCCAGCGTTGACCAAGAGTAAAAGGCATATATTGTCGGCTCGATTCTTTGTAAGTAAGTCTTGTTACCGGGCGGGAAGGGCCGCGGCACCTGTACTGAACGTCTGCTATCCCGGTTTGTTTTAAATTTGACGGGCAATAGCCGTTCACGCCATGCAGACGTCGCGAGACGGCAGGGCTAAGCGTGGTTCAGTTTTGGGAAGGGCGCTATGGTAATGGAAGGCGGCGCGTTCGTCACCTGCAAAACCGGATGATTTTTCTTAACCTGGCGCAATCTCAAAACAGCCCCATCTGCCCGGTGACCAGCGTGGTGAAATCGTCGTGCAAGAAAGGGAGTATAGCGTCTGCCACCGGTTGCAGCTGGCGTTCGAGGTAATGCTGATAGTCGATGGGCGAATGGCGCGTTTCCAGCGGTTCCGGCCCGGCGACGGTCATCACGTAGCTGATCCAGCCGCCGTTCTGATACTGCAGCGGCCGCCCCTGGCTGCGGTTGTAGTCGTCGGCGATGCGCGCGGCGCGGGCGTGCGGCGGCACGTTGCGCTGATAGTCGTCGAGTTTCCTGCGCAGGCGCTTGCGGTACACCAGCTGATCGTCGAAGTCGCCGTTCAGGGTTTTGCCGACGTAGTCGCGCACATAGTCCTGGTAGGGTTGCCGTTTGAAGATGCGCTGATAGAGCTGCTGCTGGAACTGCTGCGCCAGCGGCGTCCAGTCGGTGCGCACCGTTTCCAGGCCTTTGTACACCATCTCTTCCTCGCCGCCGGCGCGTGCGATCAGGCCGGCGTAGCGCTTCTTGCTGCCCTGTTCGGCGCCGCGAATGGTCGGCATCAGGAAGCGGGAATAGTGGGTTTCGAACTCCAGCTCCAGCGCGTTCTCCAGCCCGAACTGCTGCTGCAGATGCTGCTGCCACCAGGCGTTGACCCGCTGCACCAGCGTCCGGCCGATCTGCGCCGCCTGCTGCTCGTCATGCGGCTGTTTCAGCCACACGAAGGTGGAGTCGGTATCGCCGTAAATCACCTGATAACCTTCGGCTTCGATCAGCTCGCGGGTTTGACGCATGATCTCGTGGCCGCGCAGGGTGATCGACGACGCCAGCCGCGGATCGAAGAAGCGGCAGCCGCTCGATCCCAACACGCCGTACAGCGCGTTCATGATGATCTTCAGCGCCTGCGACAGGGGCTTGTTGTGCTGGCGCTTGGCGGCCTCGCGCCCTTGCCAGATCTGCTCGACGATCGCCGGCAGGCAGTGTTTGCTGCGCGAGAAGCGGGCGTTGCGAAAGCCGGGCACCGAATCGGCGTCGTTTGGGTGGCGCATGCCTTCCACCAGCCCGACCGGATCGATCAGGAAGGTGCGGATGATCGACGGGTACAGGCTTTTATAGTCCAGCACCAGCACCGAATCGTACAGGCCGGGCCGGGAGTCCATCACGAAGCCGCCGGGGCTGTGTTCCTCCGGCTGTTCGCCGAGGTTGGGGGCGACAAAGCCCAGGCGGTGCATGCGCGGCATATAAAGGTGGCTGAAGGCCGCCACCGATCCGCCGCTGCGATCGGCCGCCAGCCCGGTGACGGTGGCGCGTTCCAGCAGGAAGTTGAGCAGATCGGCCTTGGCGAAGATGCGCGTCACCAGCTCGCAGTCCTTCAGGTTGTAGCGGGCCAGCGCCGGTTTGTCTTCGGCGAAGCGCCGGTCGATCTCCGCCATGCGTTGATAAGGGTTGTCGATCGCCTTGCCTTCACCCAGCAGTTCCTGCGAAACGTACTCCAGGCTGAAGGAGGGGAAGTTCCAGGTGGCGGATTTCAGCGCTTCGATGCCGTCGATGATCAGGCGGCCGGCGGCGGCGGCGAAAAAGTGGTTCTGTTTGAAGCCGTGTTCGCGCCACTCCAACAGGTTGCCGCCGCGCCCCAGCCGCAGCGGGATCTGGTAGCGTTCGGCGTGCTTTTGCAGCACCCGCAGATCGAACTGCACCAGGTTCCAGCCGATGATGGCGTCGGGATCGTGGCGCTCCAGCCACGCGTTGAGTCGTTCCAGCAGTTGGGGGCGGCTGGCGCAGTATTCCAGATCGAAATCCAGCGGCGCATCGCCGCCGTTGGCCGGCCCCAGCATGTAGACCTGCCGCTGGCCGCAGCCTTCCAGCGCGATGGAGTAAAGCTCGCCGTGGGCGGTGGTTTCGATATCCAGCGACACCAGCCTGAGCGTCGGGCGGTAGTCCGGCGCCGGCTTCATCTGGCCATTGAGCAACGGCCCGCCGCCGTTGGCCTGGCCGTTGAACCACACTGGCGCGGTGATGAAGCGCTCCATCAGATAGCGTTCGGGCGGGCGAATGTCGGCCTCGTAGACCGTAACGCCGCCTTCCCGCAGCAGTTTTTCCAGCTTGATGAGCTGACGGTGCTGGCGGCAGTACAGCCCCAGCATCGGGCGGTGATGAAAATCCGTCAGTGCCAGCGGTTTCAGTTCCACCTGCCGTTCTTCGCGCAGCAGCAGTTCCGCGCGCTGCTTTTGTTCGGCGGGGATAAACGCCACCGAGATTTGCGGCGGCAAGCGCAGCTGACGCGGGCCCGCGTCGGTCGCCAGCCAAAATTCGACCTCGGTGCCGGCGGGCGTGTCGCGCCAGTGGCGAGTGAGCAGGAAACCCTGTTGCAGTGCTGTCATAACCCCTTCGTCTTCCGCCGGGCGGCGTGCGCGACATTCAGCGAGATGTCGGTTTTGGCGCTAATATAGATAAATTATAGTATGTGTTTTTATACAGTCATTGTCCATCGGCGTTCGGCGCTGCCAAATACGCATACAATTCATCGATTGACTCGCCAGCGGCGGCACTGGAAAATCCTTCGCCCCGTTTGGCCGAATAATCCGCAGAGGTGTAATGGAAGCCTATTTACAAGATTTGATCACCCAGTCGCTGGCTTTCACCCTGATGGTCGTCCTGCTGGTCGCTTTTCTCGAGTCGCTGGCGCTGGTGGGGCTGCTGCTGCCCGGCACGGTGATGATGGCCAGCATCGGCGCGCTGATCGGCAGCGGCAAGGTGGACTTCTACTACGCCTGGGCGGCGGGGATCGTCGGCTGCCTGCTCGGCGACTGGATCTCTTATTTCGTCGGCCGCGCCTTCAAAGGGCCCTTGCACCGCTGGTCGTTCCTGAAGAAGAACAAAGCGCTGCTCGACAAAACCGAGCACGCCTTGCACCAGCACAGCATGGCGACCATTCTGATCGGCCGCTTCGTTGGCCCGACGCGCCCGCTGGTGCCGATGGTGGCCGGCATGCTCGATCTGCCGCCGTACAAGTTTGCCTTGCCGAACATCATCGGTTGCCTGACCTGGCCGCCGGTCTATTTCTTCCCCGGTATCCTGGCGGGCGTGGCGATCGACATTCCCGCCGGCGCCAACAGCGCGATGTTCAAGTGGCTGCTGCTCGCCGCGGCGCTCACGATCTGGCTGGCTGTGTGGCTGAGCTGGCGCTGGTGGCGTGAGGATAAGCGCAGCGCCGATCGGCTGAGCCGTTGGCTGACGCCGCTGCGGCTGCGCGTGGTTTGCGGATTGAGCTGGCTGGCGGCGCTGGCGGTCGGTTATCTGCTGAGCCAGCAGCCCTTGATGCCGGTGTATCGGCACCTGCTGTGGCAGGTGCTGTCCGGGCAATGATTGCGGGGGCGTAAGCCCCCTTCGTATTACTGAAAGAACGCTTCCAGCTGTTCAAATACCCGCACGTCTTCGCTGTGGCGCTTCACCTGCAGCACGTCTTCCAGCTTTTCCACCTGGCTGATCATTTGCTCCAGCCGCTGATCGTCGGCGACCAGTAGCCAAATGCGGCTCTGCTGGCCGTCCTTCAGCGGCAGACACAGAATGCCTTCGACGTTGAACGCGCGGCGAGCGAACAGCCCGCAAACGTGCGACATGACGCCGGGATGGTTGCGCACGGCCAGCTCCAGGATCACCTGGGGTTTATCTTGTGGTTGCAGCATGGCTTATTCTCCAATCATGTCGATGTTGGCGGCGCCCGGCGGCACCATCGGGAACACTTTTTCGTTGATATCGATCAGCGCGTGGATCAGGCAGGGACCCGGGCGTTGGATCGCTTCGGCCAGCGCCGCCTGCGGATCTTCCGCGGCGTTCAAATCGCAGGTATCCAGCCCGAATCCGGCGGCGATCTTCAGGAAGTCGGTGCGCTTCGGATAGGCGGCGGCGAAGATGCGCTGCTGGTAGAACAGGGTTTGCTGCTGGTGCACCAGCCCCAGCGCCTGGTTGTTCATCAAAATGATTTTCACGTCCAAATCGTGTTCGACCGCGGTGGCCATTTCCTGAATGTTCATCATCAGGCTGCCGTCGCCGGAGAAGCACAGCACTTTACGCTCGGGCTCGGCCAACGCCGCGCCGATCGCCGCCGGCAGACCGAAGCCCATGGTGCCCAGGCCGCCCGACGTCAGCCACTGGCGCGGCCGGCTCAGCGGATAGGCCTGCGCCACCCACATCTGATGCTGGCCCACGTCGGTGGTGATAATGGCGCTGTCGTCCACGCAGCGCGCGGCGGCCAGCACCAGGCCGTAATGGCTCAGCGGATCGTCGGCGTTCGGCATGTTGAACGGGAACTCGCGCTTCAGGTCGTTGACGGTGCTCAGCCACGCGCTGCGCGGCTGCGTGTCGATCTGCGGCAGCAGCTGTTGCAGTACCTGGCCGACGTCGGCATGGATCGCCACGTTGGCCTGCTTGACCTTGCCCAGCTCGGCGCGGTCGATATCCACGTGAATGATGGCGGCGTTAGGGCAGAACTGCTCGGTTTTGCCGATTGCCCGATCGTCGAAGCGCGCGCCCAGCACGATCAGCAGATCGGCCTCCTGCAGAATGAAGTTGGTGCTGCGCGCCGCGTGCATGCCCAGCATGCCCAGCGACAGCGGGTGTTCCACCGACATCGCCCCCAGCGCCATCAGCGTCATGGTGGTAGGCAGACCGGCGCGTTCGGCCAGTTCCAACGCCTGCCGGTGAGCCTCGGCGCAGATGATGCCGCCGCCCAGGTAGAGGATCGGGCGTTTCGCCTGGTTGATCATCGCGGCGGCCTGCGAAACCAGCGCCGGATCGAAGCTCGGTGCGGCGTCCGGCACAGCGATCGGCGGCAGCTCTTCCAGGGTGATGGTGGCGGTCTGCACGTCTTTCGGCACATCGATCCAGACCGGGCCGGGGCGGCCGGATTCGGCGATGCGGAACGCGTCGCCGATCACCTGCGGCAGCTCGCGGATATCGCGCACCAGATGGTTGTGCTTGGTGATCGGGATGGAAATGCCGTAGGTGTCCACCTCCTGGAAGGCGTCGGTGCCGATCATCGAGGAGGGTACCTGACCGGTGATGCACACCAGCGGAATGGAGTCGAGCTTGGCGTCGGCGATGGCGGTGACCAGGTTGGTGGCGCCCGGCCCGCTGGAAGCGATGCACACCGCCGCTTTGCCGTTGGCGCGCGCCATGCCCTGCGCCATAAAGCCCGCGCCCTGTTCGTGGCGCGCCAGTACGTGGTGAATGCGGGTGCTTTGGCTCAGCGCGTCATACAGCGGCAGCGCGGCGCCGCCGGGGATGCCGGCGACGGTGGTGATACCCTGCCGCTCCAGCAGATGAACGATCAATTGTGCGCCGGTGAAGCTGGTGCCCGGTTGAGGCGTGCCCGAAGTTGCCATGTTCCTGTCCTTTCTCAAGGCCGGTGAGCTTTTCTGGGCAGGGTGCTAAAACAAGAAACCCCGCCCGGTTTGCGCCGGCGGGGTTTGGGAATCGATGCGTTGATTCGGACCCTACGGCGCATTGCCGACGACCACCACCACACGCACGACGACCACCGCGGCTGGTAGCGCGGTAACTGGTAGGGTCGAAGTCAGCGAGGATGCGATCACAGGGAACCTTATCATCAGTAAAAAGAGTCAGGTTTTTATAAAAACACAGGCGCAAAATTCGCACAACAGGTTTATTGGCGCAGCATAAAAAACGCGCGTCAGATCACGCTTTACCCGAAATGCCCAGCACGCGCGCTTCGGGCGCGCTGCCGTCCAGCAGCGCCTGCGTCGGGCCGTCGTAATAGATGCGGCCGTCGACCACCAGCAGCGTGCGCGGGGCGATGCGCGCGGCGTCGTCGAGGTTGTGCGACACCATCAGCAGCGTCAGGTTGCGCTGTTCGCACACCGTCTGCAGCAGCTGCAGCATCTCGTTGCGCAGCGCCGGATCGAGCGCCGAGAAGGGCTCGTCGAGCAGCAGGATCGGCCGTTGGCGAATCAAACAGCGCGCCAGCGCGGCGCGCTGACGCTGGCCGCCGGAAAGCTGCGACGGCAGGCGCTCCAGGTGCTCTTCCAGGCCGACCTGACGGGCGATATGCGCCCGCTGTTGGCGCTGCTGTTCAGTCAAGCGCAGACCGGGATCTAACCCCAGCCCGATGTTCTGCGCTACCGTCAGGTGCGCGAACAGGTTGTTCTCCTGAAACAGCATCGACACCGGACGTTTGGCCGGCGGCGTGGCGGTGTGGTCTTCGCCGTTCAGCAGCAGCCGGCCGCTGGCCGCCGGCAGAAAACCGGCGATCAGGCTCAGCAGGGTGCTTTTACCGGCGCCGCTGGGGCCGAGTACCGCGACGCGCTCGCCCGGCTGGATGCGCAGATCAAAGCGCATCGGCAGGTGTTCATACAGATAGGTCAGTTTTTCAAGCGTCAGCATGGCGCCCCGGTAAGCGTTCGATCAGGGTAAACAACAGGAAGCACAACAGCAGCAACAGCAGCGCGGTCACCGCCCCGTCGTTGCTGCGGTAGGCGCCAATCTGCTGATACAGGTAAAAAGGCAGGGTACGGAAATGCTCGTTGCCAAACAAGGCGACTACGCCGAAATCGCCGATCGACAGCACGCAGGCGAAGGCCAGCGCCTGCGCCAGCGGGCGACGCAGCGCGCGCAGTTCGATCAGCCGCAGCCGTTGCCAGCCGTGGATATCCAGCGACAGGCACAGTGGGTTGTAACGTTCGGCGAGGTCGCGCATCGGGTTCTCCAACACCTTCAGCGCATAGGGCACCGCCATCAGCGCATTGGTGAGGATCACCAGCGCATAGGGTGACTGCGGCAGCCCGATCGTATCGCTCAGCAGCAGGAAGAAGCCGGTGGCCAGCACGATGCCCGGCATCGCCAGGATCACCATGCCGCTCAGCTCCAGCGCCTGGCCGCCGCGCAGATGCTGCCGCAGCTTCAGCTCGCGGCTGCTCCACAGCAGCATCATCGTGAGCGCCACGCACAACAGCCCGGCGCCGAGGGCGATGCGCAGCGACGTGAACAGCGCCTGCCACAGCACTGGCTGGCGCAGCACGCTGACGATAGCCTGATTGGCGCCGTCGGCGATCACCGCCAGCAGAGGCGGCAATAACAGCAACAGCGCGGCGGCGATCAGCAGAAAATCGCCGACGCGCCGCCACAGGCTGTCTTCCGGGTTGCGCCAGCGCTGGGCGTGGGTATGGCCCACCGGCAGCGCCTGGCTCAGCCGCTGGCTGAGCAACACCAGCCCCAGACAACAGCTTAACTGGATCAGCGCCAGCATGGCGGCGCGACCCAGCTCGTAGTCGTAACTCAGCGCCTGGTAGATCGCCAGTTCGATGGTGGTGGCCTGCGGCCCGCCGCCCAGCGACAGCACGGTGGCGAAGCTGGCGAAGCACAGCATGAAGATCAACGCGCCGCTCGGCAGGATCTGGCGGCGCAGCGCCGGCCATTCGACGAAGCGGAACTGCTGCCAGCCATTCATGCCCAGCTGGGCGGCCAGCTGGCGCTGCTCCACCGGGATATTCTCCAGCGCCTGCAGCAACAGGCGGGTGGCCAGCGGCAGGTTAAAGAACAGGTGCGCCAGCAGAATGCCCTGCAGGCCGTAGGGCGAGAAGCCATATTCGATGCCCAGCCAGCCGCACAGCGTCGCCAGCCAGCCTTGGCGCCCATAGACGCTGAGCAGGCCGAACACCGCCACCAGCACCGGCAGCACCAGCGTCATGGCGCACAGCCGCAGCAGCAGTTGCCGGCCGGGGAAACGGCGGCGATAGAGCGCACGTGCCAGCAGAACGGCGGGCAGCACCGAAATCAGCGCCGACAGTAGCGCCTGCCAGAAGGTGAATCGCACCACGTGCCACAGGTAGCTGTCCTGCCACAGGCCGCGCCAGTCGCTGCCAGGCGCGTGACGCCACAGCGAGCCCATTGCCAGCGCGGCGACCAGCAGGATCACGCCGGCGGCCAGCAGCCCCGGCCAGAGCCAGCGGGGGATCAGCGGCTGACGGCGGTTTGCCATGCCCGGATCCAGCCGCCGCGTTGTTTGGCCACCTCTTCGGCGCTGTATTGCAGCGCGGTCTGCGGCACGTTCATCTGCTCAAAGCCGACGGGCAGTGGGGTGTTGATCACCGGGTACATCCAGTTGCCGGTCGGGATGGTGTTCTGGAACGCCGGCGTCACCATGAACTGCATGAAGCGCTCCGCCAGCTCAGGCTGTTTGGCGGCCTTCAGCTTGCCCGCCACTTCCACCTGCAGGTAGTGCCCTTCGCTGAACGTGGCGGCGGCGTAGAGATCTTTTTTCTCTTCGATCAGGTGATAGGCGGGAGAGGTGGTGTAGCTGAGCACCAGATCGCCTTCGCCTTTCAGGAACAGGCCGTAGGCTTCGCTCCAGCCTTTGGTGACGGTGACGGTCTTCTTCGCCAACTGCTGCCAGGCGGCCGGCGCCTTGTCGCCATACACTTTTTGCATCCACAGCAGCAGGCCGAGGCCCGGCGTGCTGGTGCGCGGATCTTCGTAGATCACTTTCCAGTTGCGATCGCTGCTGACCAGCTCCTGCAGGCTTTTCGGCGGGTTCTTCAGTTTTTCTTTGTTGTAGACGAAGGCGAAGTAACCGTAGTCGTAAGGCACGAAGGTCGCGTCCTGCCAGCCGCCCGGCACCGTCAGTTTGGCGGTGTCGACGCCGCTCGGCGCGAACAGGCCGGTTTGCTGCGCCGCCTGCAACAGGTTGTTGTCCAGCCCCAGCACCACGTCGGCGGCGCTGTTCTTGCCTTCCATGCGCAGGCGGTTCAGCAGCGAGACGCCGTCTTCCAGCGCGACGAACTTCAATTCACAGTCGCACTCGGCTTCGAAGGCTTTTTTCACCGCCGGGCCGGGGCCCCAGTCGGCGGCGAAGGAATCGTAGGTGTAAACCGTCAGCGTCGGCTTGGCGAACACCGGCGCGGCGCACAGCAGCAATAAGCAGGGCAGATATTTTTTGACCACGTTGCACTCCTGAAAAATAAGGGGGCAAGGGCATCTGAGGGGGCGAGGCGGCGTCGCCGGTTCGCTGGGCTCAAATCCCTCCGCCGGTATTGACCGGATCAGGTTCGACGGGTGTGCTCTCAGCGGAAAATCGGGCTTATCACGCGGCCCGACTTACCGCACCCCGTTGAGACGGCGCTATTGTAAAGATTAACCGACCCGGGCGAAAGGCGCTTATGCCTCCGGCGGGGCAAACCAGGCGGACTTGAAGTCGAACCAGCCGAGGGTGTTCATCCGCACGCCGCGCATGCTGCGCTGGCCGTGCAGCTGCAGCCAGTGGTGGAACAGCGGATGCAGCTGGTGGTTGCTGACCAGACGCTGGCAGAACTCCGCCAGCGGCAAGCGGTTGGCGCGCCACAGCGCCGCGTCCTGCGCCAGATCTTCGTTCATGCAGTGCTGCACCAGCGGCAGTTCGTACAGCGTGGCGAACAGCGAAAACTCCAGCGGCAGATAGAAGTTGGCGCTGCCGAGCCACAGATCGCTGCGCGCGTCGCCCTGGTGCCAGGTGGCGTAATCCACGCTTTGCACGATCAGGCGGATGCCGTGCTGCGCCAGCAGCGGTTCGATCGCCTGGCGAATGGCGTGAAACTCCGAATGCTCATTGAAGTGGGTCATCGTCAGTTCGGTCAGGCCCGCGGGCTTGGGCTGCTGCGCCAGCGTGCGGTTATGGTGCCAGCGCGGCAGCAGGCCGTACGCCGGCGACCAATAGCGCTGGTAGAGCGGCCCGGCGTGGCTCAGCAGCGAAATGGGGTTGATCAATTCGCACAGCCAGCTGCGAATGGCGGGATCGGCAGCCAGCGGGGAGCGCTGATCGAACAGCAGGAAATAGCAGCCCTCTTCCAGCCGGCTTTCCAGCTCGCTGTTGCCGGTTTCATCGCCCTGCAGCTGTACGCCGGAGTGCACCAGCTCTTCGGAAAACTCCGGCAGCACCCAGATGTTCACCTCGTCGATCAGCGCCCGGTAGCCGAAATAGTCGTCGAAGGCGTGGATCTTCATCTGGCTGGGATGGTTGCGCACCATGCGGTAGGGGCCGGTGCCGACCGGATGGCGGGCGAAATCAGGCAGTTCGCGCCATTCGCGCGGCAGGATCATGGCCTGCACGCTGCCCAGCAGCCAGGGCAGCCAGTGGTCGGGGCTGCGCAGCTGCACGTCGATCACGAACGGCGTCGGCGAGGTGACGCTCTCGATATGCGAGAACAGCGGTTGCGAGGTCAGACGCGAGAGGGAAGTGATGACGTCCGCCATCTCCAGCTCGCGGCCGTGATGAAAATGGATCGCCGGGCGCAGGTAAAACCGCCAGTGCAGCGGCGTCAGCGCCTGCCAATGGTGGGACAGATCGGACTCGAGTTCCCCGTTTTCCTCATTTATGCGCGTCAGGCCGTTGAAGATCTGGCGCGCCAAATGGGTTTCCGAACGCCGCAGCGCCGAGCCGGGCAGCAGGTTGTACAGCTGCCGGTAGTAGAGCACCCGCAGGATATGTTTCCCCTGGCGGAAGCTGCGCCCCAGCTGCGACAGCAGCATCTGGCGCACCACGTTTTTATCGCCCACCAGCTGCACCAACTGATCGATGCGGTCCTGTTCCAACAGCTCCTCGGCCCGCTGTTGCTGCAGCGCCAGGCCGGTGTAGTGGAAGGTTAGCCGCGAACGTTTGCCGCGCCCCGACTCCGCCTGCCAGGTGAGCCAGCCCTCTCGCTGCATGGCGCTCAGCAGGGAGCGCACGTGGCGCCGCGAGCAGCTCAGCACCTCCGCCAGATCCTGCAGCGTGGTGTCGGTGGTTTCACCGTGGCAGCGCTGCCACAGGCGGATGAACTGCTGCTGCAATCGGGACGTGGACATAAAAGAGGAACGCTCCTGCCTCAACTCGTCAATTTTTCTTTCCCTATATTACGCCGATAATTTTCATCAATAAAAGGGGGAGGGCGTAATGATGAAAGCTTTCTTATCCAGACAGTTCTACCAGCGCTATTTCAGCGCGGTGCGCCGCCAGCGCGCAGACTGGCTGAGCGTGGTGCCCGAGCAGGCGCGGCTGGCGATGCTGGCGCACCTGACGCAATGGGACATCAAAGAGATGACCGATAAGCAGTATCGCGAGCACCTGTAGGGGCTCCGGCAACCAATTTCTGAGTAATGGTGCTGTTTCACCAGCCAGTGGGGCGACCCACTGGTTTTTTTATGCGTGGTCATGGCAATGCGCTTGCATTTTTCTCGCCGTGGCCTAAGGTTCTTTTTTCTGCTTTGAGGTCAGGGAAGACGATATGCAACGCCTGAGCCGGTTGTCACAGCGCATCAATCCCATCTTTGCCGCATTCCTGCTGATTGCTTTTCTTTCTGGCATCGCCGGCGCGTTGCTGACGCCGACGCTCAGCCTGTTTCTGACCACCGAGGTCAAGGTGCGGCCGCTGTGGGTCGGGCTGTTTTACACCGCCAACGCGGTGGCCGGCATCGTCGTCAGTTTTCTGCTGGCCAAACGCTCCGATACCCGCGGCGATCGGCGCAGGCTGATCCTGCTGTGCTGCCTGATGGCGGTCGGCAACTGTCTGCTGTTTGCCTTTAACCGCGACTACCTGACGCTGATCACCGCCGGGGTGCTGATGTCCGCCGTTGCCAACACCGCCATGCCGCAGATTTTCGCGCTGGCGCGGGAATACGCCGACAGCGAGGCGCGTGAAGTGGTGATGTTCAGCTCGGTGATGCGCGCCCAGCTATCGCTGGCGTGGGTGATCGGCCCGCCGCTGTCGTTTGCGCTGGCGCTCAGCTACGGGTTCACCGTGATGTTCCTGATCGCCGCGGCTACCTTCGCGGTCTGCGTGCTGCTGGTAGGATTCATGCTGCCTTCGGTGCCGCGCGCGGCGGATGGCGAAGGGTTGCGGGAAGGCGCTTCCGCGCCGATTGCGCCCGCCAGCGCCTGGCGCAATCGCGATGTGCGGCTGCTGTTCATCGCCTCGATGCTGATGTGGACCTGCAATACCTTGTATATCATCGATATGCCGCTGTATATCACCGCCGATCTCGGCCTGCCGGAGGGGCTGGCCGGGGTGCTGATGGGCACCGCCGCCGGGTTGGAGATCCCGGCGATGCTGTTGGCCGGTTATTACGTCCAACGCTTCGGCAAACGCAACATGATGCTGCTGGCGGTGGCGGCGGGCGTGCTGTTTTATCTCGGGCTGACGGTGCTGGAGAGCAAGCCGGCCCTGATCGCGCTGCAGTTGCTCAACGCGGTGTTTATCGGCATCGTCGCCGGTATCGGCATGCTCTATTTTCAGGATTTGATGCCGGGCCGGCCGGGCGCCGCCACCACGCTGTTCACCAACAGCATCTCTACCGGGGTGATCCTGGCCGGGGTGCTGCAGGGCGCGCTGGTGGAGAATTTCGGTCATGGCTCGGTGTATTGGATGGCGGCGCTGTTGGCGCTGGCGGCGCTCGGGATGAGCGCCAAAGTGCGTGAAGTGTGAGGTCAAACGACGGCATTCTTGATGCAAGTCATTGAGAAGGCTGAACCGGACGCCCAAGCTGAAGACATATGGCGCGCGATCGTTGCGCCCACGCCCATCTCGCTATTGAGATGCCGCCTTGTCGTTTAGAACAGTGGGAACGTTATGGATAAACTCACACCGCTCAAACCGCTTCCTTCCCTGTGCGCCCTTGCCGCCACGCTGATTATCTGGTTCCTCATTCCCGTGCCGGAGGGCGTCGCGCCTAATGCCTGGCAGCTGCTGGCGCTGTTTATCGGCACCATCATCGCCATCATCGGCAAGGCGATGCCGATCGGCGCAGTCTCGGTGATCGCCATCGCCCTGGTGGCGGTGACCGGCGTCACCAATCCCGGCAAGCCGGGCGCCGCGCTGGACGACGCGCTCAGCGGCTTTTCCAACCAGCTGATCTGGCTGATCGGCTTTTCGATCATGATCTCTCTCAGCCTGAATAAAACCGGGCTGGGCGCGCGCATCGGCTATTACTTTATTTCGCTGTTCGGCAAAAAAACGCTGGGCATCGCCTATGCGCTGACGCTGGCGGAAACCACGCTGGCGCCGGTGACGCCGAGCAACACCGCGCGCGGCGGCGGCATCATTCACCCGATCATGAAGTCGATCGCCGACAGCTTCGGCTCCAAACCCGAGCTCAATACCTCCGGAAAAATCGGCCGCTACCTGTCGCTGGTGAACTACAACATCAACCCGGTCACCTCGGCGATGTTTATCACCGCTACCGCGCCTAACCCGCTGATTGTCAGCCTGATCGCCAAAGGCACACACGGCAGCTTCGAGCTGTCCTGGTCGATGTGGGCAGTCGCCGCTCTGGTGCCGGGACTGTGCTCGCTGATCGTGATGCCGCTGGTCATCTATCTGCTGTATCCGCCGGAGGTGAAAAGTACCCCGGACGCGCCGCGCTTCGCGCGCGAAAAACTGCAGGCGCTGGGGCCGGTAACGCTGCCGGAGAAAATCACCCTCGGGGTGTTCGCGCTGTTGCTGGTGCTGTGGGCCGGCATTCCGGCGATGATCTTCGGCCCGGCGCTGGCGGTCAATCCCACCACCGCGGCGCTGATCGGCCTGGCGGTGCTGCTGGCCACCGGGGTGCTGAGCTGGGAGGATGTGCTCAAGCATAAAGGCGCGTGGGACACCGTGGTGTGGTTCTCGGCGCTGGTGATGATGGCCAGCTTCCTCGGCAAGCTGGGGCTGATCGGCTGGCTGTCGCAAACCGTGGGCAACGGCATCGACCATATGGGCATGAGCTGGGTGGGCGGCACGATCTTGCTGACCCTCATCTATTTGTATTCGCACTATTTCTTCGCCAGCACCACCGCGCACGTGACGGCGATGTTCGCCGCCTTCTTCGCCGCAGGCATTGCGCTCGGCGCGCCACCGGCGCTGCTGGGCCTGATCCTGGCGTTCTCTTCCTCGCTGATGATGTCGCTGACGCATTACGGCACCGGCACCGCGCCGATCGTCTTCGGCTCCGGTTACGTGACGCTGGGGGAATGGTGGAAAGCGGGATGGGTGATGAGCGTGGTTAACCTGCTGGTCTGGATAGTGATCGGCGGAGCATGGTGGAAGCTGCTGGGCTACTGGTGATACCCGTCATACTTGAAACTGCCGCTGTGTTGGCTGCGTAAGTGCACCCCTGTCACTTAGTACACTAAGCTCCAGGGGATTTACTGACTTGCCGCCTTGCCGCAGTTCCAATTATTTAGGGTATTCGCCGATGATCAGTTCAAAAACGCCGGCTGCTGTGCTTCGTAGCGGGAGATGTCCGCTTCGTGCTGCAGCGTCAGGCCGATGCTGTCCAGCCCGTTGATCATGCAGTGGCGGCGGAAGCTGTCGATTTCGAACGGATAGCTTTTGCCGCCGGCGTTGACCGTCTGGTTCTCCAGATCCACCACGAACTCCGTTCCCTCGTTGGCGTCCACCAGCTTGAACAGCTCATCCACCTGCTGTTCGCTCAGCGTCACCGGCAACAGCTGGTTGTTGAACGAGTTGCCGTAAAAGATATCGGCGAAGCTCGGCGCGATCACCACTTTGAATCCGTAATCGGTCAGCGCCCAGGGCGCGTGTTCGCGCGAGGAGCCGCAGCCGAAGTTCTCGCGCGCCAACAGGATGCTGGCGCCTTTATAGCGCGGTTTGTTCAGCACGAATTCCGGGTTCGGCTGCTGGCCGGCGTCGTCGAGGAAACGCCAGTCGTTGAACAGGTGCTGGCCGAAGCCGGTGCGGGTGACCTTCTGTAAAAACTGCTTGGGAATAATGGCGTCGGTGTCGACGTTGGCCGCATCCAAAGGCACCACTAAGCCGGTATGTTGAGTAAATTTAGCCACGTTAGCCCCTTAGTGAATATCACGGATGTCGGCGAAGTGACCGGCAACGGCGGCCGCGGCGGCCATCGCCGGGCTGACCAGGTGGGTGCGCCCACCGCGGCCCTGACGCCCTTCGAAGTTACGGTTGCTGGTGGATGCGCAGCGCTCGCCCGGATTCAGACGGTCGTTGTTCATCGCCAGACACATCGAGCAGCCCGGCAAACGCCATTCGAAACCGGCTTCGATAAAGATTTTGTCCAACCCTTCGGCTTCCGCCTGGGCCTTCACCGGGCCGGAGCCCGGCACCACGATGGCCTGCACGCCGCTGGCGACCTTGCGCCCCTTGGCGATCGCCGCCGCCGCGCGCAGATCTTCGATGCGCGAGTTGGTGCAGGAGCCGATGAACACTTTGTCGATCGGCACGTCGGTCAATTTGATGCCCGGTTTCAAGTCCATGTAGGCCAAGGCTTTTTCCGCGGAGGCGCGCTCGACCGGATCGCTGAACGATTCCGGCGCCGGGATCGCCTGATTGACGGCGATCACCTGGCCGGGGTTGGTGCCCCAGGTGACCTGCGGCGCGATCTCTTCGGCGCGCAGCGTCACCACGGTATCGAATTGGGCGTCGGCATCGGACTTCAGCGTGCGCCAATAGGCGACCGCCTGCTCCCAGTTTTCGCCGGTTGGCGCGAACTGACGCCCCTTCAGGTAGGCGAAGGTGGTGTCGTCCGGCGCGACCAACCCGGCCTTGGCGCCCATTTCGATCGCCATGTTGCACAGGGTCATGCGTCCTTCCATGCTCAACGCTTCGATCGCCTTGCCGCAGAACTCCACCACGTGGCCGGTGCCGCCGGCGCTGCCGGTTTTGCCGATCACCGCCAGCACGATGTCTTTGGCGGTAATACCCTCGGCGGCGTCGCCGGTGACTTCAATCTTCATGGTCTTGGCGCGGCCCTGCTTCAGGGTCTGGGTCGCCAGCACGTGTTCCACTTCGGAGGTGCCGATGCCGAACGCCAGCGAGCCGAAAGCGCCGTGGGTGGCGGTGTGCGAGTCGCCGCAAACGATGGTCATGCCCGGCAGCGTCATGCCTTGCTCAGGCCCGATCACGTGCACGATGCCCTGGAACGGGTGGTTCAGGTCATACAGCGAAACGCCGAATTCCGCGCAGTTCTTGATCAGCTCCTGCATCTGGATGCGCGCCATCTCGCCGCTGGCGTTGATGTCTTTGGTCTGGGTCGACACGTTGTGATCCATGGTGGCGAAGGTTTTGCCGGGCTGGCGCACCTTACGGCCCATGGCACGCAGGCCGTCGAACGCCTGCGGCGAAGTGACTTCGTGCACCAGGTGACGGTCGATATACAGCAACGGCGTTTCGTTCGGCGCTTCGTGCACCACGTGGGCGTCGTACAGCTTCTGGTATAAGGTCTTGGCCATGTTATGCCCCCTGAGCTACAAAGCGAGCGATGATGTCGCCCATTTCATCGGTGCTGACGGCTTTGCCGTCACCGGCCAGATCGGCGGTGCGGTAGCCCTGTTCCAACGCCTGGTTGATGGCGCGCTCCACGGCGTCGGCCGCTTCATCGGTGCCCAGGCTGTAACGCAGCAGCAGGGTGGCGGACAGGATCTGCGCAATCGGGTTGGCAATGCCTTTGCCGGCAATATCCGGCGCGGAACCGCCCGCCGGTTCGTACAGGCCGAAGCCTTGCTCGTTCAGGCTGGCGGACGGCAACATGCCCATCGAGCCGGTGATCATCGCGCACTCGTCGGACAGAATGTCGCCGAACAGGTTGGAGCACAGCAGCACGTCGAACTGGGACGGATCCTTGATCAGCTGCATGGTAGCGTTGTCGATATACATGTGCGACAGCGACACGTCCGGGTAATCCTTGGCGACCTGATTGACCACTTCACGCCACAGGATGGAGCTTTGCAGCACGTTGGCCTTGTCGATCGACGTCACCTTGTGGCGGCGCTTGCGGGCGGATTCGAAGGCGATGCGCGCGATGCGTTCAATCTCGAAACGGTGATACACCTCGGTATCGAAAGCGCGCTCCTGCATGCCCTGGCCTTCGCGGCCCTTCGGCTGGCCGAAGTAGATGCCGCCGGTCAGTTCGCGCACGCACAGAATGTCGAAGCCGCGGGCGGCGATGTCGGCGCGCAGCGGGCAGAATGCTTCCAGCCCTTGATACAGGCGCGCCGGGCGCAGGTTGCTGAACAGTTTGAAGTGCTTGCGCAGCGGCAACAGCGCGCCGCGTTCCGGCTGCTCGGCCGGCGGCAGGTGTTCCCATTTCGGGCCGCCTACCGATCCGAACAGGATGGCGTCGGCCTGCTCGCAGCCGGCGACGGTCGCCGGCGGCAGCGGGCTGCCGTGGCGATCGATGGCGATGCCGCCGACGTCGTATTCGGCAGTGGTGATGCGAATGTCAAAGCGTTGACGCACCGCGTCCAACACTTTGCGCGCCTGAGCCATTACTTCCGGGCCGATGCCGTCTCCGGGCAAGACGGCAATGTGATAAGTCTTCGTCATGTTCACACCGTTTCCTGATTATTTTGATGTTTGTTTTGCTGCAGGCGCTGCTTTTCTTTTTCTACCTGCTGTGAGCGCCAAATATTGTTCAACACGTGCACCATCGCCTTGGCGGAAGATTCGACGATGTCGGTCGCCAGACCCACGCCGTGGAAGCGGCGGCCGTTGTAAGAGACCACGATATCCACCTGGCCCAGCGCGTCGCGGCCATGGCCCTTGGCGGTCAACTGGTACTTCACCAGCTCGATCGGGTAGTCGGTGATGCGATTGATTGCCTGATAAACCGCATCGACCGGGCCGTTGCCGGTGGCGGCTTCGGCTTTCTCTTCGCCGCCGCAGATCAGTTTCACCGAGGCGGTGGCCATGATGCTGCTGCCGGACTGCACGCTGAAGTAGCCCAGGCTGAAGTGCTCCGGCTCTTCCTGCTGTTTGTTGATGAAGGCCAGCGCCTCCAGGTCATAGTCGAACACCTGGCCCTTCTTGTCGGCCAGCTTCAGGAAGGCGGCGTACAGGGTATCCAGGTTATAGTCCTGCTCCTGGTAGCCCATCTCTTCCATGCGGTGTTTCACCGCCGCCCGGCCGGAGCGGGAGGTCAGGTTCAACTGCACGTCCTTCAGGCCGATCGACTGCGGGGTCATGATTTCGTAGTTTTCGCGGTTCTTCAGCACGCCGTCCTGGTGAATGCCGGAGGAGTGGGCGAAGGCGTTGGAGCCGACGATCGCCTTGTTGGCCGGGATCGGCATGTTGCACAGCTGGCTGACGATCTGGCTGGTGCGGAAGATTTCCTGATGATTGATGTTGGTGTGCACGTTCATGATGTCCTGGCGCACCTTAATCGCCATGATCACCTCTTCCAGCGAACAGTTGCCGGCGCGCTCACCGATGCCGTTCAGGGTGCCTTCCACCTGACGGGCGCCGGCCTGAACCGCGGCGATGGAGTTGCCGACCGCCATGCCCAAATCGTCGTGGCAGTGCACGGAAATGATGGCTTTGTCGATGTTCGGCACGCGGTCATACAAGGTGGTGATGATGCCGCCGAACTGGTTCGGCGTGGTGTAACCGACGGTGTCCGGAATATTGATGGTGGTGGCGCCGGCGTTGATGGCGGCTTCGACCACGCGGCACAGATTGTCGATCGGCGTGCGGCCGGCGTCTTCACAGGAGAACTCTACGTCGTCGGTGTAGTTGCGGGCGCGTTTGACCGAGCGCACCGCCATCTCCAACACTTCGTCGAACGAGCGCTTCAGTTTCGATTCGATGTGCAGGGTTGAGGTGGCCAGGAATACGTGGATGCGGAATGCTTCGGCGACGCGCAACGCTTCGGCGGCCACGTCGATGTCTTTGTCCACACAGCGGGCCAGGCCGCAGACGCGGCTGTTCTTGATCTGGCGCGCGATGGTTTGCACCGACTCGAAGTCGCCCGGCGAAGAGACCGGGAAGCCGACCTCCATCACGTCGACGCCCATTCTTTCCAGCGCCAGCGCAATCTGAATCTTCTCTTTTACGCTCAGGCTGGCCTGCAACGCCTGTTCGCCATCACGCAGCGTGGTATCGAAAATAATGACTTGTTGGCTCATCGGTGCATTCCTTATCGTGTTGATTTCACGCTAAGCGGGCAAAAAAAAACCCGCGCAGTAGCGCGGGTTTCTTATGGGTGATCGGCTGAGTCAGCTCCGAACTTCGTCCACAGGCATACCGCGCAAACAAGATGCGTTGAGTAGTAGGCCTAGTAGACGATGAGTACGGATCATAAGGGTTCAGCTTCTCTTAAATTGGGTGTCTGCCTAATTTGATACGTGATTGGCCTGGCGATGTCAACACCTGATTGAATGCGGGGACAATGCACCAGCCCATTGGCCAAACAGAGGATCATTCGGCAAAAAAGCGACGCCTTAGAGAAAAAATGGGGCCAGTTTGCGCGCTGCTTAGCATAAACGAATCGAATATATACTGCGCTAATTGCTTCTGGATTTCGTTGCGTTAAGATTTGCGATGAAAAAATAAGAGGGATTAATCACGGGGGGCAACAAAATAACATTTTTTATACAAATGATTTAAATTGAATTCATATGATTAATTGATTATTTTAGTCATAATATAACAAAATAATGTAATTTTACACAAAGTGAGCGGTGTTTTTAGATGGTTTGATTGCTTATGATGTGTTTTTATAGTTTGTCTCATACAGTGCAGCTATGTTGTTTAGTTGTATTAATCATTGTTGATACCTAATTATTAGTACTACCTAGGTGGCATTCTTCCCGCTGACGGGAGAAACTACTGACATGTATTCCATATACGACTTATATCGTGTCGATAACACGAGGTTTTTTATCGGTTGATGACGGTAATGGCAGGATTTGTCGTGCAAAGATATGACAATGCGGCGTTTCATTGTTTGTCGAGCATAAGGATTAGATTATCTACACAGGATTTAGTGGAGTGAAATATGGCTGAATATGATTCAGAAATCACTATGGTCAAAGAGCCGGCGGACATTCATTTGCGCAGCGTCGATCTTAATTTGCTGACGGTGTTTGACGCCGTGATGCAAATGCAAAATATTACGCGAGCCGCTAATTCGCTAGGGATGTCGCAGCCGGCGGTGAGCAACGCGGTAGCGCGCCTGAAGGTGATGTTCAACGACGAACTGTTCGTGCGCTGCGGGCGCGGGATCCAGCCCACCATGCGGGCCAGGCAGCTGTTTGGCCCGGTGCGGCAAGCGTTGCAGCTGGTGCAGAATGAATTGCCGGGCGCCGAGTTCGAGCCGCTGACCAGCACGCGAGCGTTTTCCTTGTCGCTGTGCAGTCCGCTCGACTTGCGCCTGGGCGCCGGGATAATCAATCACGTCAAACAGATCGCGCCGCAGCTTAATCTGCAAATAAAGTCATACATCAACAATAATATCGAACATCAATTGCGTTATCAGGACGTCGAGTTTGTCATCGGCTACAGCCGTTTCGAATCGGCAGAGTTTCGCAGTTTGGCGATGTTCGACGACGAATTAGTGCTGGCGGCCGCGCAGGCGCACCCGAGAATGGGCGAGGAGGCGACGCCGGAGCAAATGCTGGCCGAACAGCACGCGGCGGTATCCCTGGAAAGTTTTGGATCGTTCAGTAAGCCTTTTTATTTAGAGGAACCGATGCTGCGCGCCGTGACGCAGCAGTGCACGGATCTCTACAGCGTGTTGAATATGGTGTCGCAAACGGAGATGGTGGCGATTGCACCTGCCTGGCTGGTGAGACAACAGACGGAGGCGTTGAAAATAAAGGCGGTTCCTTTGTGCGCCAATCACAATAAAGCAACCTGCTATCTTTCCTGGCATGAATCCTCTGAGCGGGATAAAGGGCACCAGTGGATGAAATCCGTCCTGATTGAGGCGGGTAACCCAAAGTAAAGCGATAAAAAATGGGAGCCATATAAAGATAATATTCAACTGAGCGTTTTTTTCTCATGATAAAAACTAAGAACTATCTGTGTTTTTATTAAGATGTTTCTTGGTTTTACGGCGATAAAATAACTTATTTTCATAGTGGGTTTGTTCGTTCAGCAAAAATAATTAATATAAATTAATATTCTGATTTTTACTTTCCGGCTAGTATATTAAACTAACTCGATGCGGCGGCCCGGATGGGCCGCGTTTTATTGCCGCCGGCAAACCTTTTCCTTCCCATTCTGTCCAACTGATGAAAGCGCGAAAGCCGGCCTGAGTTTTGGCTCACACTTCTACGCTGAAATCGCTTTTCCCCCTGCCTGAGAGTAGGTAGACTGCGCGGAAAAAAGTAAACACGTGTAAGCTGAGATGAGGGCCGCAAGGCGTCGTTCAGGCTTAACTGTATGATTCATTTCAGGCTTAGAGCACTATGATCACTAATCTGCTGCAATACCATCTGATCCATCGTATACAGCATCAAATCACCCACCGAGCCGATCGCACAGCTTTTCGCCAATGGTCGCCCAACGGCGAGTTGCAACTGACCTGGGGTGCGGCCGCCGCCCGCATCGATCGCATCGCCGCCGGGCTGCTGGGGCTGGGCGTCGAAGTGCAAGAACGCATCGGTATTTTCGCCAATAACACAATGGCCTGGTCGTTGACCGATCTCGCGATCCTGCACCTGCGTGGCGTCAGCGTACCGCTCTATTCCACCAATACGCCGGCGCAGGCGGCGTTTGTCACCAACGACGCCGACATCCGCATACTGTTCGTCGGTGAGCAGGCGCAGCTTGACGCCGCCATCGCGCTGCGCGGCGTCTGCCCACAGCTGCGGCACATTATCGTCTTCGACGAGGGAGCCGATCTGCGCGGCTGCGAGATCGCACAGCATCTGAGCGCCTTCGAGCGCGCTGCCGATCCGGTGGCTTTTGCCGCTCAACGTCGGCAGCGTATTGAAGAGTGCGACCTGCAGGATCTCTTCACCCTGATTTATACCTCGGGTACTACCGGCGAGCCGAAAGGGGTGATGCTGGACTACCGCAACCTGGCGGCGCAGCTCTACCTGCATGATGAAAGGCTGACGGTCGGCGAAGAGGATGTGTCGCTCAGCTTCCTGCCGCTGTCGCACGTGTTCGAGCGGGCCTGGAGCTTCTTTGTGATGCATTCCGGCGCGCAGAACGTCTTCCTGCCGAATACCGATTGGGTGCGGGAAGCGATGGGGCAGGTCCGCCCGACGCTGATGTGTGCGGTGCCGCGTTTCTACGAGAAGATTTTCAGCGCGGTGCATGAAAAAGTGGCGCGCGCCCCTTGGCTGCGCCGTGCGTTGTTCCACTGGGCGATCGTCTGCGGCGAGCGCAAGTTCCTGCAGGAGCGGGCCGGCAAACCGTTGGGCAAAGTGTTCGACTTCACCCACCGCTGGGCCGACAAGCTGGTGTTGAGCAAGCTGCGCGGTATCCTCGGCGGCCGGGTGCGCTTTTTGCCGGCGGCGGGCGCCAAGCTGGACGACAATGTGATCCTGTTTTTCCAGGCGATGGGCGTCAACATCAAGTACGGTTACGGCATGACCGAAACCTGCGCCACCGTCTCCTGCTGGGAAGAGGGGCATTTCCGCTTCGGCTCTATCGGCAAACCGCTGCCGGAGGTCGAGGTGCGCATTGGCGAGGAAAATGAAATCCAGGTGCGCGGGCCGATCGTGATGCGCGGCTATTTCAACAAACCGTTGGAAACCGCCGCGACCTTTACCGAGGACGGCTGGCTGAAAACCGGCGACGCCGGTGCGATCGATGAAGAGGGCAACCTGTTCATCACCGAACGGCTGAAGGATTTGATGAAAACCTCCGGCGGCAAATACATCGCGCCGCAGATGCTGGAAGGCACGCTGGCGCAGGATCGCTTTATCGAGCAGGTGGCGATCATCGCCGATGCGCGTAAATTCGTTTCTGCGCTGATCGTGCCGTGCTTTGAGTCGCTGGAAGAGTATGCGAAGTCAGTCAACCTGAAATACCAGGATCGCCTGGAACTGCTGCGCAACGGCGAAATCCTCGAGATGTTCGAAAAGCGCCTGCGCGAGATGCAAAAGGAGCTGGCGCGCTTCGAACAGGTGAAGAAGTTCACCCTGCTGCCGGCAGCCTTTTCCATGGAGTTGGGAGAGCTCACGCCAACGCTGAAGCTGCGCCGCAAAGTGATCCTGCAGCGCTATCAGCGCGAAATCGATTCAATGTACCAGGAACAGGCCTGACGCCGCCGCCGGGCCATGTGCCCGGCGAAAAAAGCGGCATATCCTTCACCTGATTTAGTTCTGTAATTTTCCCTCTGTTCGAAACAATGCCTAGCCTGACAACCCTGCGGCTAGCGCATTGTTTTTATAAAGCCATGATATCCAGCCGCTTGGCAATAACCATGCCTCCGCTAAGCCATTTTGTCGTTTGCCTGCCCCAAATTCTGACGTTATGTTAATTCGATAGCGACAACCCATAAAAACTTTGGGGCATTGCCCCGCAGCAGGCGCCACGTTCCGGCGCCAGAGAAGAATAAGCAAGCCTGGAGGCAAACCCATGGAGATGTTGTCAGGAGCCGAGATGGTCGTCCGATCGTTGATCGATCAGGGCGTTAAGCATGTATTCGGCTACCCCGGCGGGGCGGTGCTCGATATCTACGACGCCCTGCATACGGTTGGAGGGATCGATCATATTCTGGTGCGCCACGAGCAGGGGGCGGTGCACATGGCCGACGGCTACGCGCGCGCCACCGGTGAAGTGGGCGTGGTGCTGGTGACCTCCGGCCCCGGCGCCACCAACGCCATTACCGGTATCGCCACCGCCTATATGGACTCGATCCCGATGGTGGTGCTGTCGGGGCAGGTGCCCAGCTCGCTGATCGGCTACGACGCCTTCCAAGAGTGCGATATGGTGGGGATTTCGCGCCCGGTGGTGAAGCACAGCTTCCTGGTAAAACGCACCGAAGACATCCCGGCGGTGTTGAAGAAGGCGTTCTTCCTGGCTTCCAGCGGCCGGCCCGGCCCGGTGGTGATCGATCTGCCGAAAGATATCGTCGGCCCGGCGGTGCGGATGCCTTATGCCTACCCGCAGGACGTGAGCATGCGTTCTTACAACCCGACGGTGCAGGGGCACCGCGGGCAGATAAAACGCGCGCTGCAAACCATTCTGGCGGCCAAAAAGCCGGTGATGTACGTCGGCGGCGGCGCGATCAACGCCAGTTGCGAAGCCGAACTGTTGGCCTTGGCGGAGCAGCTGAATCTGCCGGTGACCAGCAGCCTGATGGGGTTGGGCGCTTTCCCTGGCACCCACCGGCAGAGCGTCGGCATGCTCGGCATGCACGGCACCTATGAAGCCAACAAAACCATGCATCACGCCGACGTGATCTTCGCCGTCGGCGTGCGTTTCGACGATCGCACCACCAACAATCTGGCCAAATACTGCCCGGACGCCACCGTGCTGCATATCGATATCGATCCGACCTCGATCTCCAAAACGGTGGACGCCGATATTCCGATCGTCGGCGATGCCAAACAGGTGTTGGTGCAGATGCTGGAGCTGTTGGCACAGGACGAGAAAGCGCAGGATCACGACGCGCTGCGCGACTGGTGGCAGTCTATCGAGCAGTGGCGTGCCCGCGACTGCCTGGGTTACGACAAGCACAGCGGCACCATCAAACCGCAGGCGGTGATCGAAACCTTGCACCGCCTGACCAAAGGCGATGCGTATGTCACCTCGGACGTCGGCCAGCACCAAATGTTCGCCGCGCTCTATTATCCGTTCGATAAACCGCGCCGCTGGATCAACTCCGGCGGCCTCGGCACCATGGGCTTCGGCTTGCCGGCGGCACTGGGCGTCAAGCTGGCGCTGCCGGAGGAAACCGTGGTGTGCGTGACCGGCGACGGCAGCATTCAGATGAATATTCAGGAGCTGTCCACCGCGCTGCAATATAACCTGCCGGTGGTGGTGGTGAACCTCAACAACCGCTATCTGGGCATGGTAAAGCAGTGGCAGGACATGATTTATTCCGGCCGTCACTCGCAGTCCTACATGGATTCGCTGCCGGACTTCGTCAAGCTGGCCGAGGCTTACGGCCATGTCGGCATCGCCATCCGCACGCCGGATGAGCTGGAAAGCAAGCTGGCGCAGGCGCTGGCGGAAAAAGAGCGGCTGGTGTTCGTCGACGTGACCGTCGATGAAACCGAACATGTTTACCCGATGCAGATCCGCGGCGGAAGCATGGACGAAATGTGGCTTAGCAAAACGGAGAGGACCTGATCATGCGCCGTATTTTATCTGTCTTGCTGGAAAACGAATCCGGCGCTTTGTCGCGCGTGGTCGGGCTGTTCTCCCAGCGCGGTTATAACATCGAGAGCCTGACGGTGGCGCCGACCGACGATCCGACGCTGTCGCGCATGACTATCCAGACCGTCGGCGACGAGAAAGTGCTGGAGCAGATTGAGAAACAGCTGCACAAGCTGGTGGACGTGCTGCGCGTCAGCGAGCTGGTGCAGGGCGCCCACGTTGAGCGCGAGATCATGCTGGTGAAGCTGCAGGCCAGCGGCTACGGCCGTGAAGAGGTGAAGCGCTGCGCCGACATTTTCCGTGGCCAGATCGTGGATGTGACGGCGACGCTGTACACGGTACAGCTGGCTGGCACCAGCGACAAGCTCGACGCCTTCCTGAGCGCGGTGCGTGAAGTGGCGGAGATCGTGGAAGTGGCCCGTTCCGGGGTGGTCGGCGTGTCGCGTGGCGACAAAATCATGCGCTGAGCGCGGTCTGGCGGCGAATAATCGGGGGCGCGGCGTGGCTGCGCCCTTTGTTTTTCGGTATTTTTTGCCCGATTGCTGGCACCTTTCGGCAAAAGCGGTTGCTAGGCAGTGTTTTCTGCTGTTAGATCGCAGAGGCTGGATTGAATAACCGCACGGGATGTCATGGTTAATCCGAGCACAGCCTTCACTTCTATTTTCAGCGTCATTAAGGGGTTCATGTGAAACTGGATGAAATCGCGCGTCTCGCGGGCGTTTCGCGCACGACGGCCAGTTACGTCATCAACGGCAAGGCGAAGCAGTATCGTGTCAGCGATAAAACCGTCGAGAAAGTGATGGCCGTGGTCAGGGAGCATAACTATCACCCGAATGCCGTCGCGGCGGGGCTGCGCGCCGGGCGTACCCGTTCTATCGGTCTGGTGATCCCGGATCTGGAAAATACCAGCTATACCCGCATCGCCAACTACCTGGAGCGCCAGGCGCGCCAACGTGGTTACCAATTGCTGATCGCCTGTTCCGAAGATCAGCCGGACAACGAAATGCGCTGTATCGAGCACCTGCTGCAGCGCCAGGTGGACGCCATCATCGTTTCCACCGCCTTGCCGCCGGAACATCCTTTCTATCAACGCTGGGCCAACGATCCGCTGCCGATTATCGCGCTGGACCGCGCGCTGGATCGCGAGCATTTCATCAGCGTCGTCGGGGCCGATCAGGAAGACGCCTTTGCGCTGGCGCAGGAGCTGCGCACCTTCCCGGCGGAATCGGTGCTGTATCTGGGCGCCTTGCCGGAGCTTTCGGTGAGCTTCCTGCGCGAGCAGGGCTTCCGTCAGGCCTGGCAAGAGGATCCCCGCCATGTCGATTACCTGTACGCCAACAGCTATGAACGTGAAGCCGCCGGCGCGCTGTTCGCCGAATGGCTGAAAACGCACCCGATGCCGCAGGCGCTGTTCACCACCTCATTCTCGCTGTTGCAGGGCGTGATGGACGTGACGCTGAAGCAACGCGGCCGTTTGCCTACCGATCTGGCGATTGCCACCTTCGGCGACCATGAACTGTTGGATTTCCTCGAGTGCCCGGTGCTCGCGGTGGCGCAGCGCCATCGCGACGTGGCCGAACGCGTGCTGGAGCTGGTGTTGGCCAGCCTGGACGAACCGCGTAAACCCAAGCCGGGTTTGACGCGTATCCGCCGCAATCTGTTCCGCCGCGGCAGCCTGAGCCGCAAATAGTCCGCTCTACAGGAGCCCGCTTTGCCGGGCTCCTGGTTTAGACGTAGCCCGCCACCCGGAACAGCCGCCGGCAATATTCCAGGAAATAGCCATACACCACGCCCATCGCCATGGAGACCAGCGCATTGCTGGTGACCGCCGCCAGCATTTGTTGGCCGTCGGCGCCTACGCTCCACAGAATGGCGGCATAAACCGGCGACTGGAAGCTGACGTAGGCCAGCAGATCGGCGAGGTTGCGCAGCACGAACTGGCCGCGCGGGCTGCGGCGCGCCGTGCGGATAAACAGATCGCGATAGCGGCCGTAGGGCCAGGCGATCAGGATGTTGACCGGAATCGACAGCAGGCGCGAAGAGAGGGATTGCTGAAAGCTCATGCCGGAGATCAACACTTCTATCGCCATGCCGGCGATAAAGCAGTACACCACCAGTGCGAACGTATCGGCAGCGGCGCTACGCCAGTGAGCGGCGGGCGAAAGCATATGTCATCCCCTTGGTTAAAGTGCTGTTAAATTATTAATGACTGGATGTTAAGTCTGGGTTTTGCGTTTTTTATAGTGTACTAATCTGCATTATGTTTTTTAACTAGGTTTATATTTTTATTTTTAACATTTGTTCGGTTTTTGTCCCGCGGAACCGGGGATGAGGTGAGGGCGGAGGGATTAAAATCGGCATTTTAGAATAAACTCATTAAAAACATGTGGTTGCGATTTTTTGCTTCAAGTGAAGATTTTTTCCGGCAGAAATTGTGGAAATAAAGGTGTAAGAAAATGAAACCATAATTGTAAACAGGTATTTTGGGAATAATCTTACCAAATTGATTTAAATCGAAATTACTTCTGCTCGTAATATCCGAGCCATTTATTTTTTTCGCGGCCTCATCACGGCCGTGCAAATTGAAGTAAAATAGCGACCGGTTTTACGGTAAATAACGATTGAGCGTTATTAACTCAAGGAGTTATGGCCTTATTCCGCGATCGATTCGCCAGGCGCCGAGCCTTGTCAGGCGCGGCTCGCCAGCGGTTACCGCACTGAGATTGCCGAGCTGAAAAATGAGACATGGCTTGCAGAAGGAAGTAATGAGTTAATTAATCGCCAGTTCGTCAGGTTTTTAATCAGATTCTTTCCGCTTAGAAAATTCTCTCCGTTTATCATGGTGTTAATTTTTAATCGTCGAATAATCAGAGTTTCTTTCGCGAGTCAGCTCCCAAAATGACCAGAGAAATATTGCCAAAGCGCTGGCGCTCTGGCTTGACAAGGTTTTCATACCCTCCGTAAACTCCATTGTGTGGGAATTTGTGGGGTAAAGTGGTGAAAACGGTCACTAAGGGGTAGCTCAGGAATGTTCCGTGGAGCGACGATGGTCAACCTCGACAGCAAAGGGCGGCTCGCCGTACCTACCCGATATCGGGAATTGCTCAACGAGGAATCGCAAGGCCAAATGGTCTGTACCATTGACCTCCATCAGCCCTGCCTGCTGCTTTATCCTTTGCCCGAATGGGAAATTATTGAACAAAAATTATCACGTCTGTCGAGCATGAATCCCGCCGAGCGCCGCGTTCAGCGCCTGTTGCTGGGGCATGCCAGTGAGTGTCAGATGGATAGTGCCGGTCGTTTGCTGCTCGCCAATACGCTGCGGCAACACGCCGGGCTCACGAAAGAAGTGATGCTGGTCGGTCAGTTCAACAAGTTTGAACTGTGGGATGAACAGACCTGGTATCAACAAGTCAAGGATGATATTGACGCTGAACAGTCGACTCAGGAACCGTTGTCTGAGCGGCTACAGGACTTGTCGCTATAAGCATGTTGGAAAACTATAAACACACCACCGTCCTGCTGGACGAAGCCGTCAACGGCCTCAACATCCGCAGCAACGGCATATATATCGACGGTACTTTTGGTCGCGGTGGCCATTCTCGTCTGATTCTGTCCCAACTGGGGCCGGAAGGACGCTTGCTGGCGATTGACCGTGACCCTCAGGCGATTGCAGCCGCCAAATCTATTGAAGATCCTCGTTTTACCATCGTACACGGCCCATTCTCCGAGTTGTCGCACTACGTGCGGGAACGTGAATTGGTGGGCAAGATCGACGGCGTTCTGCTCGATCTGGGCGTTTCTTCGCCGCAGCTTGACGACGCAGAGCGCGGGTTTTCCTTTATGCGCGATGGCCCGCTGGACATGCGCATGGATCCCTCCACCGGTTTGTCCGCCGCCGAGTGGCTGATGAAGGCCGAAGCGGACGACATCGCCTGGGTGCTGAAAACCTTTGGCGAAGAGCGTTTCGCCAAGCGCATCGCGCGCGCCATCGTGGAAAGAAACCGCGTGGAGCCGATGACGCGCACCAAAGCGTTGGCGGATCTGATTGCCGATGCCAGCCCGTTCCGTGAAAAGCACAAGCATCCGGCGACGCGCAGCTTCCAGGCGATCCGCATCTATATCAACAGCGAGCTGGAAGAGATCGAGCGTGCGCTCGACGGCGCGCTGGAAGTGCTGGCCCCACGGGGCCGTTTGTCGATCATCAGCTTCCACTCGCTGGAAGACCGCATCGTCAAACGCTTTATGCGTCACCACAGCCGCGGCGCCCAGGTGCCGGCGGGCATTCCGTTGACCGAAGAGCAACTGCGCAGCATGGGCGGGCGAACGCTGAAAGCGCTGGGCAAAATGATGCCGTCGGAAGCGGAAGTGGCGGACAACCCGCGTGCGCGCAGCTCGGTGCTGCGTATTGCTGAGAGGATGCCCGCGTGATTGGCAACGAACGTCACGGCCTGGTCGGGGTGATTGGCGGCGATCTGCTGCGCAATGCCAAGATCCCTCTGATTTTACTGATTGCGTCACTGGTCTCCGCGGTTTTCGTGGTGACCACCGCGCACCGCACCCGCCTGCTGACCGCCGAGCGCGAACAGCTGGTGCTGGAGCGCGATGCGCTGGATATCGAGTGGCGCAACCTGATTTTAGAAGAGAACGCCCTCGGCGATCACAGCCGGGTTGAACGTATCGCGACAGAAAAACTGCAGATGCAACACGTTGATCCATCGCAGGAAAATATCATCGTTAAACAATGAATGGTTTAACCGGAATAATGACACGGAGTAGAAAGGAAACGCATGAAAGCAGCGCGCCCCGGTAAGTTGAGACGCCAGGAAGATCAGGCCAGCTTTGTCAGCTGGCGTTTTGCGTTGCTGTGCGGCTGCATTTTGCTGGCGATGGTCGGCCTGATGTTGCGCGTCGCGTACCTGCAGGTCATCAACCCCGATCGTCTGGTGAAAGAAGGCGACATGCGTTCGCTGCGCGTGCAGGAAGTGCCGACCGCGCGCGGCATGATCAGCGATCGCGCCGGCCGGCCGTTGGCGGTCAGCGTGCCGGTCAATGCGGTGTGGGCGGATCCGAAAGAGCTGAACGAGCGCGGCGGCATCACGCTGGACAGCCGTTGGAAAGCGCTTTCCGATGCGCTGAACATCCCGCTGGATCAACTCTCAAACCGCATCAACGCTAACCCGAAAGGGCGCTTCGTTTATCTGGCGCGCCAGGTGAACCCGGCGATCGGCGACTACATCCACAAACTCAAGCTGCCGGGGATCTACCTGCGGCAGGAGTCGCGCCGTTACTATCCGGCGGGGCAGGTGACGTCGCATATCATCGGCGTGACCAATATCGACGGGCAAGGCATCGAAGGCGTCGAGAAGAGCTTCGACCGCTGGCTGACCGGGCAACCGGGCGAGAGAACGGTGCGTAAGGACCGCTTCGGCCGGGTGATCGAAGATATTTCCTCCGTCGACAGCCAGGCGGCGCACAACCTGGTGCTGAGCGTCGATGAACGCCTGCAGGCGCTGGTGTATCGCGAGCTGAACAACGCGGTGGCGTTCAACAAGGCCGAGTCGGGCACCGCGGTGCTGATCGACGTGAACACCGGCGAAGTGCTGGCGATGGCCAACAGCCCGTCTTACAACCCGAACAACATGGCCGGTACGCCGAAAGAGACCATGCGTAACCGCGCTATCACCGATATTTTTGAACCCGGTTCAACCGTGAAGCCGATGGTGGTGATGACCGCGCTGCAAAACGGCGTGGTGAGAGAAAACAGCGTGCTGAACACCATCCCGTACCGCATTCAGGGCCACGAGATCAAAGACGTGGCGCGGTACTCGGAGCTGTCATTGACCGGGATCTTGCAGAAGTCGAGTAACGTCGGTGTTTCAAAGCTGGCGTTAGCGATGCCGTCCTCAGCGTTAGTAGATACTTACTCTCGTTTTGGGCTGGGAAAAGCGACCAATTTGGGGCTGGTCGGAGAAAGCAGTGGCATATACCCAAAAAAACAACGGTGGTCTGACATAGAGAGGGCCACCTTCTCTTTCGGCTACGGGCTGATGGTAACTCCGTTACAGTTGGCGCGAGTCTATGCAACGATCGGCAGCCTGGGCGTATATCGCCCATTGTCGATCACCAAGGTTGACCCTCCGGTCGCCGGCGAGCGCGTTTTCCCTGAACCTCTGGTGCGCACCGTGGTGCACATGATGGAAAGCGTGGCCTTGCCGGGTGGTGGCGGCGTGAAAGCCGCCATCAAGGGATACCGTATCGCCATCAAAACCGGTACCGCGAAAAAAGTGGGCCCGGACGGCAAGTACGTCAACCGATACATCGCTTATACCGCCGGCGTCGCGCCGGCAAGTAATCCCCGTTTTGCCCTGGTGGTCGTCATCAACGACCCGCAGGGCGGGAAATACTATGGTGGCGCAATCTCCGCGCCGGTGTTCGGCGCCATCATGGGCGGCGTATTGCGCACCATGAACGTCGAGCCTGACGCGTTGCCTACCGGTGACAAAAGCGAATTAGTGATTAACAAGAAAGAGGGTTCAGGTGGCAGATCGTAATTTGCGCGACTTACTCGCTCCGTGGGTGCCGACGGCACCCGGGCGCGCGCTGCGGGAAATGACATTAGACAGCCGTGTGGCGGCTGCCGGGGATCTGTTTGTCGCCGTTGTCGGCCATCAAACGGATGGACGCCGCTATATTCCGCAGGCCATCGCGCAGGGCGTCGCCGCCGTGATCGCCGAAGCTGACGGTCAGGCCGAAGACGGCGCCATCGTTGAAATGCACGGCGTGCCGGTGATCTACCTGAGCCAACTGAACCAGCGCCTTTCCGCGCTGGCCGGGCGTTTTTACCACCAGCCGGGCGAGCGTTTGCGTCTGGTCGGCGTGACCGGCACCAACGGCAAAACCACCACTACGCAGCTGCTGGCGCAATGGAGCCAACTGCTGGGCGAAACCAGCGCGGTGATGGGCACCGTCGGCAACGGCCTGCTGGGCCAGGTGTGCCCGACCGAGAATACCACCGGTTCTGCGGTGGATGTTCAACACGTATTAAACGAGCTGGCGGAACAGGGCGCGACCTTCGCCGCCATGGAAGTTTCTTCGCACGGTCTGGTGCAACACCGGGTGGCGGCGCTGCCGTTCGCCGCGGCGGTCTTCACCAACCTGAGCCGCGATCACCTGGATTACCACGGTGATATGGCCAATTACGAGGCGGCCAAATGGTCGCTGTTCGCCGCCCACAGCGTGGGGCAGGCGATCATCAACGCCGACGATGAAGTCGGTCAGCGCTGGCTGAGCAAGCTGCCGGATGCGGTGGCGGTGACGATGCAGGGCAACCTGCAGCCGGGCGGCCACGGCCGCTGGCTGAAAACCACGGCGGTCGACTATCACGACAACGGCGCCACTGTTCGCTTCAGCTCCAGCTGGGGCGACGGCGAGATCGAAAGCCGCCTGATGGGCGCGTTCAACGTCAGCAACTTGCTGTTGGCCTTGGCGACGTTGCTGTCGCTGGGCTATCCGCTGGAGGCGCTGGTGGAAACCGGCAGCCGTCTGCAGCCGGTCTGCGGCCGCATGGAAGTGTTTAACGCGCCGGGCAAACCGACGGTAGTGGTGGATTACGCCCACACGCCGGATGCGCTGGAAAAAGCGCTGGAAGCCGCGCGCCTGCATTGCCAGGGGCAACTGTGGTGCGTCTTCGGCTGCGGCGGCGATCGCGACAAGGGCAAGCGCCCGCTGATGGGCGGCATCGCCGAACAGTTCGCCGATCGCGTGGTGATCACCGATGACAACCCGCGTACCGAAGAGCCGCGCGCGATTATCAACGATATCCTGACCGGATTGCTGGACGCCGGGCAGGCGCTGGTGATCCACGGCCGCGCCGAAGCGGTAACCAGCGCCATCATGCAGGCGCAGGAACAGGACGTGGTGTTGGTGGCGGGCAAAGGCCACGAAGATTATCAGCTGGTGGGCAACCGCCGCCTGGATTACTCCGACCGCACGACGGTCGCCCGACTGCTGGGGGTGCTGGCATGATCCCTGTCTCTCTTCAGACACTGGCTGAGGTATTGAGCGCTGAACCGATCGGCGCCGATTGCCAAATTGTCGAGGTGACGACAGACACCCGCAAGGTGACCGCCGGTTGCCTGTTTGTGGCGCTGAAAGGCGAGCGTTTCGACGCTCACGACTTCGCGGCGGATGCCGTAGCCGCAGGCGCCGGGGCGCTGCTGGTCAGTAAGCGCTTATTGGTGGACGTGCCGCAGCTGGTGGTGCAAGACACCCGTCTGGCGCTGGGGCAGCTTGGCGCCTGGGTGCGTCAGCAGGTGCCGGCGCGCGTGGTGGCGCTGACCGGCTCCTCGGGCAAGACATCGGTGAAAGAAATGACCGCCGCCATTCTGCGCGAATGCGGCGAAGTGCTGTATACCGCCGGCAACTTCAATAACGACATCGGCGTGCCGCTGACGTTGCTGCGTCTGGAACCGCAGCATGATTTTGCCGTGATAGAGCTGGGCGCTAACCACATTGGCGAAATTGCTTACACCACCGCATTGACGCGACCGCAGACCGCTTTGGTGAACAACCTGGCGGCGGCTCACCTGGAAGGCTTTGGCTCGCTGGCCGGCGTCGCCCAGGCGAAAGGTGAAATCTTTACCGGCCTGCCGGCCGACGGCGTGGCGATCATCAACGCCGATAACAACGACTGGCCGCACTGGCAGAGCATGCTGGGCGGCAAAACCGTCTGGCGCTTCTCGCCGCAGGCCGCCGCAGGCGTGGACTTCTTCGCGGACGACGTGCGGGTAAACGGCGCGGGCACGCAGTTCACGCTGCACAGCCCGTTCGGCACCGCCGAGATCGCGCTGCCGCTGCCGGGGCGCCACAACGTGGCCAATGCGCTGGCGGCGACGGCGCTGGCGATGTCGGTGGGCGCCACCCTCGAAGCGGTGCGTCAGGGGCTGAAACAGCTGCAGGCGGTGCCGGGGCGCCTGTTCCCGGTGGCGCTGGCCGAAGGCAAGCTGCTGCTGGACGACAGCTATAACGCCAACGTCGGGTCGATGACCGCGGCGGCGCAGGTGCTGGCAGAGATGCCGGGCTACCGCGTGATGGTGGTCGGCGATATGGCCGAGCTGGGTGCGGAAGCGGAAGAGTGTCACCGTCAGGTGGGCGAAGCCGCCCGTCTGGCCGGGGTCGACAAAGTGATCAGCGTCGGCGGTTTGAGCCGCGTGCTGAGCGAAGCCTCCGGCAACGGCGAACATTATCAGGACAAGACTGCAGTGATCGCGCGCGTGGCGGAATTACTGTCGGAACATGCGGTCATTACCGTGTTAATCAAAGGTTCACGTAGTGCCGCAATGGAGCAGGTAGTACGCGCGTTACAGGAGAAAGCACCATGTTAGTTTGGCTGGCCGAGCATTTGGTCAAGTATTACTCAGGCTTCAACGTCTTTTCTTATCTGACGTTCCGAGCCATTGTCAGCCTGCTGACCGCGCTGTTCCTGTCGCTGTGGATGGGCCCGCGGGTGATCAAGCGCCTGCAAGAAATGTCCTTCGGCCAGGTGGTGCGTAACGACGGCCCCGAGTCGCACTTCAGCAAGCGCGGCACGCCGACCATGGGCGGCATCATGATCCTGACCTCCATCACCATTTCGGTGCTGATGTGGGCTTACCCGTCCAACCCGTATGTCTGGTGCGTGCTGTTCGTGCTGGTGGGGTACGGCATCGTCGGTTTCGTCGACGACTACCGCAAGGTGGTGCGTAAGGACACCAAAGGGCTGATCGCCCGCTGGAAGTATTTCTGGCAGTCGGTGATTGCGCTGATTGTCGCATTCGCCATGTACGCCGTAGGAAAAGACACGCCAGCCACCGAGCTGGTTGTGCCGTTCTTTAAGGACGTGATGCCGCAGCTGGGCCTGCTGTATATCCTGCTGGCCTATTTCGTCATCGTCGGCACCAGCAACGCGGTCAACCTGACCGATGGCCTGGACGGCCTGGCGATCATGCCGACGGTATTCGTGGCGGCCGGCTTCGCGCTGGTGGCCTGGGCGACCGGTAACATGAACTTCGCCAACTACCTGCATATTCCGTATCTGCGTCATGCCGGTGAGCTGGTGATCGTTTGTACCGCCATCGTCGGCGCCGGCCTCGGGTTCCTGTGGTTCAACACTTACCCGGCCCAGGTGTTTATGGGCGACGTCGGTTCGTTGGCGCTGGGCGGCGCGCTGGGCACCATCGCGGTGCTGCTGCGTCAGGAGTTCTTGTTGGTGATCATGGGCGGCGTATTCGTGGTAGAGACGCTGTCGGTGATCCTGCAGGTGGGATCGTTCAAGCTGCGCGGGCAACGCATTTTCCGCATGGCGCCGATTCACCACCACTATGAATTGAAAGGCTGGCCGGAGCCGCGCGTTATCGTGCGCTTCTGGATCATTTCGCTGATGCTGGTGCTGATTGGCCTGGCAACGCTGAAGGTGCGTTAATCATGGCAGACTATCAGGGTAGAAAAGTCGTCATCATCGGGTTGGGCCTCACCGGCCTGTCCTGTGTCGATTTCTTCATGGCGCGCGGCGTAACGCCGCGCGTGATGGATACCCGTATCGCGCCGCCAGGGTTGGACAAACTGCCTGAAAGCGTGGAGCGCCATCTGGGCGATCTGAATCAGGACTGGCTGCTGGCGGCGGATCTGATCGTCGCCAGTCCGGGCGTCGCGTTGGCGACCCCGGCATTGAGCGCCGCAGTGGACGCCGGCGTGGAAATCGTCGGCGACGTCGAACTGTTCTGCCGTGAAGCGCAGGCGCCGATCGTGGCGATCACCGGCTCCAACGGTAAAAGCACCGTCACCACCCTGGTGGGCGAGATGGCGAAAGCCGCCGGTTGGGCGGTGGGCGTGGGCGGCAATATCGGCCTGCCGGCGCTGAGCCTGCTGCGTCAGGAATGCCAGCTTTACGTGCTGGAGTTGTCCAGCTTCCAGCTGGAAACGACGTATAGCCTGCGAGCGGCGGCGGCGACCATCCTGAACGTGACCGAAGATCATATGGATCGCTATCCGTTCGGCCTGCAGCAGTATCGCGGCGCCAAGCTGCGCGTGTATGAAAACGCCGCGGTGTGCGTGGTGAACGCCGACGATGCGCTGACCATGCCGGTGCGCGGCGCCGACGCGCGCTGCGTCAGCTTCGGCGCCGACGTGGGCGACTATCACCTGAACCGTCAGCAGGGGGAAACCTGGCTGCGGGTGCGCGGTGAGAAGGTGCTGAATACGCGCGAGATGAAGCTGACCGGCCGCCACAATTACACCAACGCCTTGGCGGCGCTGGCGTTGGCGGATGCGGTCAATATTCCGCGCGCGTCCAGCCTGAAGGCGCTGACCACCTTCACCGGCCTGGCGCACCGCTTCCAGCTGGCCTGGGAGAACAACGGCGTGCGTTGGATCAACGATTCCAAAGCCACCAACGTCGGCAGCACCG
Organism: Serratia sp. CY31944; assembly: GCF_052169175.1. Lineage (NCBI taxonomy): Bacteria > Pseudomonadati > Pseudomonadota > Gammaproteobacteria > Enterobacterales > Yersiniaceae > Serratia > Serratia sp. CY31944. The sequence goes on along the minus strand of NZ_JBJNLG010000002.1, from coordinate 135,911 downwards.
AAGCGGCGCTGAACGGCCTGCAGGTAGACGGCACGCTGCATCTGCTGCTGGGCGGCGACGGCAAGTCCGCCGATTTCTCGCCGCTGGCGCGCTATCTGCAGGGCGACAACGTGCGTCTGTACTGCTTTGGCCGCGACGGCGCCCAGCTGGCACAGCTGCGGCCGGACGTGGCGACGTTGACCGAGACCATGGAGCAGGCGATGCGCACCCTCGCCGGCCGCGTACAGCCCGGCGACATGGTATTGCTGTCGCCGGCCTGCGCCAGTCTCGATCAGTTCCGTAATTTTGAAGTGCGCGGCGACGAGTTCGCCCGCCTGGCGCAGGAGCTTGGCGGATGAAACTACGCTTGCCGAACTTCGGGCTGACAGAACGGATGAAAGACTGGGTGACCGGCGCGCGCGACAACGATGCGGTCAACATGGTGCTGTACGATCGCACCCTGCTGTGGCTGACCTTCGGGTTGGCGATCATCGGCTTCGTGATGGTGACCTCGGCGTCGATGCCGATCGGCCAACGCCTGGCGGACGATCCGTTCCTGTTCGCCAAACGTGACGCGCTGTACCTCGGCCTGGCGTTCGGCCTGTCGCTGGTGACGCTGCGTATCCCGATGGAAGTTTGGCAGCGTTACAGCAACGTGATGCTGCTGATGTCGATCGTGATGCTGCTGATCGTGCTGGTGGTGGGGAGCTCGGTAAACGGGGCCTCGCGCTGGATCGCGCTCGGCCCGCTGCGTATTCAGCCGGCGGAGCTGTCCAAGCTGTCGCTGTTCTGCTACCTGGCGAGCTATCTGGTGCGCAAGGTGGAAGAGGTGCGCAGCAACTTCTGGGGCTTCTGCAAGCCGATGGGCGTGATGGTGGTGCTGGCGGTGCTGCTGCTGGCGCAGCCGGACCTCGGTACCGTGGTGGTGCTGTTCATCACCACGCTGGCGATGCTGTTCCTGGCCGGCGCGAAAATGTGGCAATTCCTGGCGATCATCGGCTCCGGCGTGTTCGCCGTGGTGCTGCTGATCATCGCGGAACCGTACCGTATGCGCCGCGTGACCTCGTTCTGGAACCCGTGGGCCGATCCGTTCGGCAGCGGCTACCAGCTGACCCAGTCGCTGATGGCGTTTGGCCGCGGCGAGTTCTGGGGGCAGGGGCTCGGCAACTCGGTGCAGAAACTCGAGTATTTGCCGGAAGCGCACACCGACTTCATCTTCTCCATTTTGGGTGAAGAACTGGGCTATATCGGTGTGGTTTTAGCCCTGTTAATGGTATTCTTCGTCGCTTTTCGCGCGATGTCCATCGGGCGCCGCGCGCTGGAGATCGACCAACGCTTCTCCGGCTTCCTGGCCTGCGCGATCGGCGTATGGTTCAGCTTCCAGGCGCTGGTTAACGTCGGCGCCGCGGCGGGCATGCTGCCGACCAAAGGTCTGACGCTGCCGCTGATCAGTTACGGCGGTTCAAGCTTGCTGATTATGTCGACGGCCATCGTGCTGTTGCTGCGAATTGATTATGAAACGCGCCTGACCAAGGCTCAGGCGTTTGTGAAGAGGTAAGGGATGAGCGGGAAACCTAAGCGTTTAATGGTGATGGCAGGCGGTACCGGCGGGCACGTGTTCCCGGGGCTGGCGGTCGCGCATCATCTGATGGCGCAGGGCTGGCAGGTGCGCTGGCTCGGAACCGCAGACCGAATGGAAGCCGATCTGGTGCCGAAGCACGGGATCGAGATTGATTTTATCCGCATCTCCGGCCTGCGCGGCAAAGGCCTGAAGGCCCAGCTGACTGCGCCGCTGCGGATCTGGCAGGCGGTGCGCCAGGCGAAAGCCATCATGCGCAGCTATCAGCCGGATGTGGTGCTGGGGATGGGCGGTTACGTTTCCGGCCCCGGCGGCCTGGCGGCCTGGCAGTGCGGCATCCCGGTGGTGCTGCACGAGCAGAACGGCATCGCCGGCTTGACCAACCGCTGGCTGGCGCGCATCGCCGCCAAAGTGATGCAGGCCTTCCCAGGCGCGTTCCCGAACGCCGAGGTGGTGGGCAACCCGGTACGTACCGACGTGTTGGCGCTGCCGTTGCCGGCGGAGCGGTTGCAAGGACGCGAAGGCCCGATCCGCGTGCTGGTGATTGGCGGAAGTCAGGGCGCGCGCGTGCTGAATCAGACAGTTCCTGAAGTCGCGGCGCGTTTGGGCGATAGAATTACGCTCTGGCATCAGGTTGGCAAGGGCGCGCTGGAAACGGTGCTGCGCGACTACGAAAGGGTAGGGCAGACGCAGCACAAGGTGACCGAGTTCATCGACGACATGGCCGCCGCCTACGCCTGGGCCGACGTGGTGGTCTGCCGCTCCGGCGCGTTGACCGTCAGCGAAATCGCGGCGGCGGGGCTGCCGGCGATCTTCGTGCCGTTCATGCATAAGGATCGTCAGCAGTACTGGAACGCGCGCCCGCTGGAAGAAGCCGGTGCGGCGAAGATTATCGAACAGCCGCAGTTCAACGCCGATGTGGTGGCCGAACTGCTGGCGAGCTGGGATCGCAAAACGCTGCTGGCCATGGCCGAGAAAGCGCGCGCGGTCGCCATTCCGGACGCCACCGAGCGCGTGGCGGCGGAGCTGGTGCGGCTCGCCAAGTAACGAGTGCAGGGGTTCGGTGCGCCGAACCTGAATAAAAGCAATGTGATGTAGGGCCGGGGTACCGGATCCGGATTAGAGAGAGTGATGAATACACAACAACTGGCGAAACTACGTACTATCGTGCCCGAGATGCGTCGCGTCCGGCACATTCACTTTGTCGGCATCGGTGGTGCCGGCATGGGTGGTATCGCCGAAGTGTTGGCAAACGAAGGGTATCAGATCAGCGGCTCCGACCTGGCGCCGAATCCGGTCACCCAACAGTTGAGCGCGCTCGGGGCGACGATTTACTTCAATCACCGTCCGGAAAACGTGCTGGATGCGAGCGTGGTGGTGGTGTCTACCGCCATCTCCGCCGACAACCCGGAGATCGTCGCCGCCCGTGAAGCGCGCATCCCGGTGATCCGCCGCGCAGAGATGCTGGCGGAGCTGATGCGTTTTCGCCACGGCATCGCTATCGCCGGCACGCACGGCAAAACCACCACCACGGCGATGGTCTCGAGCATTTACGCCGAAGCCCGCCTGGACCCGACCTTTGTCAACGGCGGGCTGGTGAAGGCGGCGGGCACCCATGCGCGACTGGGGTCCAGCCGTTATCTGATCGCGGAAGCGGATGAGAGCGATGCGTCGTTCCTGCATCTGCAGCCGATGGTGGCCGTGGTCACCAATATCGAAGCCGACCACATGGACACCTACCAGGGCGACTTTGAGAACCTGAAGCAGACGTTTATCAATTTCTTGCACAACCTGCCGTTCTACGGCCGCGCGGTGATGTGCATCGACGATCCGGTAGTGCGCGAGCTGTTGCCGCGTGTGGGTCGCCATATCACCACCTATGGCTTCAGTGAAGATGCCGATGTGCGCATCGAAGACTACCGGCAGATTGGGCCGCAGGGGCACTTTACCCTGAGCCGTCAGGACAAGCCGTTGCTGACGGTGACGCTGAACGCGCCGGGCCGCCACAATGCGTTGAACGCCGCGGCGGCGGTAGCGGTAGCGACCGAAGAAGGCATCGACGACGAAGATATCCTGCGCGCGCTGGCGGGCTTCCAGGGCACCGGGCGCCGCTTCGATTTCCTCGGTGAGTTCCCGCTGGAGCCGGTCAACGGCAAAGCGGGCAGCGCGATGCTGGTGGACGACTACGGCCACCATCCGACCGAAGTGGACGCCACGCTGAAAGCGGCGCGCGCCGGCTGGCCGGACAAGCGTCTGGTGATGATCTTCCAGCCGCACCGTTATACGCGCACCCGCGATCTGTACGACGATTTCGCCAACGTGCTGTCGCAGGTGGATGTGCTGCTGATGCTCGACGTGTACGCCGCCGGCGAAGCGCCGATCCCGGGCGCGGACAGCCGTTCGCTGTGCCGCACCATCCGCAGCCGCGGCAAGCTGGATCCGATCCTGGTTTCCGATGCCGATACCGTGCCGGAAACCCTGGCGCAGCTGCTGCAGGATGAAGACCTGGTGCTGGTGCAAGGCGCCGGCAACGTGGGCAAAATCGCCCGTAAACTGGCCGAGCTGAAGCTGCAGCCGCCGAAGAAAGAGGAGGAGCACCATGGCTGATAAAGTTGCAGTTCTGCTGGGCGGCACCTCCGCTGAACGTGACGTTTCCCTGCAATCCGGCGCCGCGGTGCTGGCCGGGTTGCGCGAAGCCGGTATCGATGCGCACGGCGTCGATACCCGCGATTTCCCGGTGACCCAGCTGAAAGAGCAGGGGTTCACCAAGGTGTTTATCGCGTTGCATGGCCGCGGCGGCGAGGACGGCACCCTGCAGGGGCTGCTGGAGTTCCTCGAACTGCCTTATACCGGCAGCGGCGTGATGGCCTCGGCGCTGACCATGGACAAATGGCGCACCAAGATGGTGTGGCAGTCGATGGGCTTGCCGGTGGCGCCTTACGTGGCGCTGAATCGCCAGCTGTATCTCGGTGCTGAAAAAGCGGCGCTGCTGGCGCGCGTGGCGGATCTCGGCCTGCCGCTGATCGTCAAGCCGAGCCGAGAAGGCTCCAGCGTCGGCATGAGCAAGGTCACCGAGAGCGCCGCGTTGGAAGCCGCGCTGGAAGAGGCCTTCTGTCATGACGACGATGTGCTGGTGGAGAAGTGGCTGAGCGGCCCGGAATACACCGTAGCGATGCTGGGCGACCAGGTGCTGCCGTCGATCCGCATCCAGCCGGCCGGCGTGTTTTACGACTATCAGGCCAAGTACATTTCGGACGACACGCAGTACTTCTGCCCGAGCGGTTTGAGCGCCGAGCAGGAAGCCGAGATGGCGGCGTTGGCGCTGCGCGCCTACCGCGGCCTGGACTGCAGCGGCTGGGGCCGCGTCGACGTGATGCAAGACAACGATGGCAGCTTCTATCTGCTTGAGGTGAATACCTCTCCGGGCATGACCAGTCATAGCCTGGTGCCGATGGCGGCGCGCCAGTTTGGATTAAGCTTCTCGCAGTTGGTGGCGAGAATTTTGGAGTTGGCCGACTGATATGTCGCAAGCTGCCCTGAATGCGCGCGATCGCGAGGTGGATAACGGCCCGCGCCGCAGCAATGGAACCCAGTTGGCGGGAATGATTTTCCTGCTGATGGTGTTGGGAACGGTCGTGTGGAGCGGTTGGGCGGTGCTTGGCTGGATGAAAGACGCCAGTCGCCTGCCGCTCTCAAGGCTGGTGGTGACCGGCGAACGCCACTACACCACCAACGATGATATTCGTCAGGCGATCCTGGCGCTGGGCGCGCCCGGCACCTTTATGACGCAGGATGTGGACGTCATTCAGCAGCAGATCGAACGTCTGCCGTGGATCAAGCAGGCCAGCGTGCGCAAACAATGGCCGGATGAGCTGAAGATCCATCTGGTGGAGTACGTCCCGGTGGCGCGCTGGAACGATTTGCACATGGTGGACGCCGAAGGTAAAGCGTTCAGCGTGCCGGCGGAGCGGGCGGGCAAGCAGAAGCTGCCGCTGCTCTACGGGCCGGAAGGGAGCGAGCAGGATGTGCTGGAAGGCTATCGGGCGATGAGCGCTTCGTTGGCGGCCAGCAAATATACGCTGAAAATGGCGGCGATGACCGCGCGCCATTCCTGGCAGCTGGCGCTGGACAACGATGTCCGGCTTGAGCTGGGGCGCGATGACCGCAATGGGCGTTTGCAGCGGTTTATCGAGCTTTACCCGGTATTGCAGCAGCAGGGCCAGGCGGAGAGCAAGCGTGTCAGCTATGTCGATCTGCGCTACGAGTCCGGCGCTTCGGTAGGGTGGGCTCCGGTGTTGGTCGATCCGCAGGCGCTTGGCGGTCAGCAAAACAGTAATCAGCAACAGAATCAGGCACAGGCAAAACAACAATGATCAAGTCGACGGACAGAAAACTGGTAGTTGGACTGGAGATCGGTACTGCAAAAGTCTCCGCGTTGGTAGGGGAAGTTCTGCCCGATGGCATGGTCAACATTATCGGGGTGGGCAGCTGCCCGTCTCGCGGCATGGATAAGGGTGGCGTAAACGACCTGGAGTCGGTGGTGAAGTGCGTACAGCGCGCCATCGATCAGGCCGAGCTGATGGCGGACTGCCAGATTTCCTCGGTGTATCTGGCGCTGTCGGGCAAACACATCAGCTGCCAGAACGAAATCGGCATGGTGCCGATTTCGGAAGAGGAAGTGACGCAGGATGACGTGGAGAACGTGGTGCACACCGCCAAATCGGTGCGCGTGCGCGACGAACACCGCATTCTGCACGTGATTCCTCAGGAATACGCCATCGATTATCAGGAAGGCATCAAAAACCCGGTTGGGCTGTCCGGCGTGCGCATGCAGGCCAAGGTGCATCTGATTACCTGCCATAACGATATGGCGAAGAACATCGTCAAGGCCGTGGAACGTTGCGGCCTGAAAGTTGACCAACTTATTTTCGCCGGTCTGGCCGCGAGCTACGCGGTGCTGACCGAAGATGAACGCGAACTCGGCGTTTGCGTGGTGGATATCGGCGGCGGCACCATGGATATGGCGGTGTACACCGGCGGTGCGCTGCGCCACACCAAAGTGATCCCTTATGCCGGGAACGTGGTCACCAGCGATATCGCCTACGCCTTCGGCACGCCGCCGACCGACGCGGAAGCGATTAAAGTTCGACACGGCTGTGCGCTTGGGTCGATTGTTAGCAAGGATGAGAATGTAGAGGTGCCTAGCGTCGGGGGACGTCCTCCGCGCAGTCTGCAAAGACAGACGCTGGCTGAAGTCATTGAGCCACGCTACACCGAACTGTTGAATCTGGTTAACGATGAAATTTTACAATTGCAGGAGCAACTGCGTCAGCAAGGGGTGAAGCATCATCTGGCAGCCGGTATTGTGCTGACCGGTGGCGCCGCCCAGATTGATGGCCTGGCAGCCTGTGCGCAACGGGTGTTCCACACCCAGGTACGCATCGGCCAACCCTTGAACATCACGGGTCTGACGGATTATGCGCAGGAGCCTTACTACTCGACGGCGGTAGGTCTGCTGCACTATGGAAAAGAGTCTCACCTGAGCGGTGAGACGGAAGTAGAAAAACGCGCCTCGGTGGGCAATTGGTTTAAACGCATCAATAGCTGGCTGAGAAAAGAGTTTTAATGTTTCAACAAAGAGATCATGCTGAGTAATCTTTTTATGATCTCGCAGCGACAGGCACAAAACGGAGAGAAACTATGTTTGAACCAATGGAACTAACCAATGACGCGGTGATTAAAGTCATCGGCGTCGGCGGCGGCGGTGGCAACGCCGTTGAACACATGGTGCGCGAGCGCATCGAAGGTGTTGAATTCTTCGCTGTGAACACGGACGCCCAGGCGCTCCGCAAAACGGCGGTTGGCCAAACCATCCAGATCGGTAGCGGTATTACCAAAGGTCTGGGTGCGGGCGCGAACCCGGAAGTGGGTCGCAATTCAGCGGAAGAAGACCGCGAAGCCCTGCGCGCAGCGCTGGACGGCGCAGACATGGTCTTCATCGCGGCCGGCATGGGCGGCGGTACCGGTACCGGTGCGGCGCCAGTGGTGGCTGAAGTGGCTAAAGATTTGGGTATTCTGACCGTGGCCGTGGTGACCAAGCCTTTCAACTTCGAAGGCAAGAAGCGCATGGCATTCGCGGAGCAGGGTATCGCTGAGCTGTCCAAACACGTGGACTCGCTGATCACCATCCCGAACGACAAATTGCTGAAAGTTCTGGGGCGCGGCATCTCTCTGCTGGACGCGTTCGGCGCGGCCAACGACGTGCTGAAAGGCGCGGTGCAGGGTATCGCCGAGCTGATCACCCGTCCGGGCCTGATGAACGTCGACTTCGCCGACGTGCGCACCGTGATGTCCGAAATGGGCTACGCGATGATGGGTTCCGGCGTGGCTTGCGGTGAAGACCGCGCCGAAGAAGCGGCCGAAATGGCGATCTCCAGCCCACTGCTGGAAGACATCGACCTGTCCGGCGCGCGCGGCGTGCTGGTCAACATTACCGCCGGCTTCGACCTGCGTCTGGATGAGTTCGAAACCGTGGGTAACACCATCCGTGCGTTCGCTTCCGACAACGCGACCGTGGTTATCGGTACCTCGCTGGATCCGGAAATGAACGACGAACTGCGCGTTACCGTGGTTGCAACCGGTATCGGTATGGACAAACGTCCTGAAATCACCCTGGTGACCAATAAACAGGCCAGCCAGCCGGTGATGGATCACCGTTATCAGCAGCACGGCATGTCGCCTCTGCCGCAGGAAGTGAAACCTGCCGCCAAGGTGGTCAACGACCAAGCTGCGCAACCGAATAAAGAGCCCGACTATCTTGATATTCCAGCCTTCCTGCGTAAACAGGCAGACTAAGAATATCCTGAGAATTTGGAATCTCCGCTCTTTGTGCTAAACTGTCCCGCCAGCCATGCTGTATGCTTGGCTGGTAGGATGGATAACATTGCGAGATAAAACGATGATCAAACAAAGGACATTAAAACGTATTGTTCAGGCGACTGGCGTCGGTTTGCATACCGGCAAGAAAGTCACGCTGACAATGCGCCCAGCGCCGGCTAATACCGGGGTCATCTATCGTCGCACTGACTTGAATCCACCGGTTGATTTTCCGGCTGATGCAAAATCCGTGCGTGATACCATGCTCTGTACTTGCCTGGTGAATGAGCATGACGTGCGTATTTCGACCGTTGAGCACCTCAACGCCGCGCTGGCTGGGTTGGGCATCGACAACATCGTTATCGAAGTCGACGCCGCTGAAATCCCAATCATGGACGGCAGCGCCAGTCCGTTCGTGTTCTTGCTGCTGGATGCCGGCATCGAAGAACTGAACTCGGCGAAGAAATTCCTGCGTCTGAAAGAGACCGTGCGTGTTGAAGATGGCGACAAATGGGCCGAGCTGTCACCGCATAACGGGTTCCGCCTGGACTTCACCATCGACTTCAACCACCCGGCTATCGACGCCAGCTCTCAGCGCTATCGTCTTGATTTCTCGGCTGAGTCGTTCGTGCGTCAAATCAGCCGCGCGCGCACCTTCGGGTTCATGCGCGACATCGAATACCTGCAGTCCCGCGGCCTGGCCTTGGGCGGCAGCTTCGACTGCGCCATCGTGGTGGATGACTACCGCGTGCTGAACGAAGACGGCCTGCGTTTCGAAGACGAATTCGTACGTCACAAAATGCTGGACGCCATCGGCGACCTGTTCATGTGCGGCCACAACATCATTGGCGCGTTTACCGCGTACAAGTCTGGCCACGCGTTGAACAACAAACTGCTGCAGGCCGTGCTGGCCAAGCAGGAAGCGTGGGAATACGTGACCTTCCAGGACGAAGCCGAAATGCCGTTGGCATTCAAGGCACCGTCTACCGTATTGGCGTAAGGTCTGAATTCCTCGCCTGCTGCGAATAACGGCAGGCGCATCCTCTGAGAGCCTGAGCATTCAGGCTCGTGATGCGGTCTGATGTTTTGCAGTTATGTCGCTGATTACTTATCACGACTGGTTGTGTTGGTACCCTCTCCGGCCAATGCAGCCAGCCGTTCCAATATCTTGCGCAGTTTTTCCGGGCTACGGCTCGCCAATCCTCTCAGTTCTTCCGCACTTTCCAGACTCAAATGCCGCATCGGCACCGGTTTTTCCGGCGCTTTCTCTGCGTTTTGCACCTGGTGGCTGCCTTTCGCCATCAAGGCCGGATTAATCCTGATGTCGATCGACGACAATGATGGTAGAATTTGCGCTCGTAGTGCAGACAGCAAAGCGGGTTGTTCGTAGCGCAAGCGCATCATCCAACTGGCATTTGCCGTTTCGAGCACTAAAATACCCTGTCGGAAATTCGCGACGCGGCACCAGGGATGCAGGGGAGCGGGCAACAGGCCCTTCACTGCACGGTTAAGCTTGAGCAGCGCCACCGCGCGTTGCTGGACGTTATGCAGCGGCCCTTTGCTGCCGGCAGACGCGTCGTCGAACAGGACATCTAATAATTGTGGACGGCTATCGCGCATAATGGGCTCCGGCGGATTATAAACTCGTGATCGGTATTCTAAATCGTTGGCGACAATTTGGCAGACGTTATTTCTGGCCCCATCTCCTGTTAGGGATGGTTGCGGCCACGCTTGGCGCGTCTTCCAGTTTGTCCGGCGCCCCCGATCAGGCCGCACTGCCGAATACATCGTCCAGCCTTAACCGGCAAAATGCGGCCAATGGCACCTTCAACAGCCTGGCCCTGCTGCAGGACGCGCACCGCCGTCCTACCTTCAGCGTAGATTATTGGCAGCAACATGCGCTGCGCACCGTCATTCGTCACCTTTCTTTCGCGCTGGCACCGCAGACGGTTTATGCGCGGGTGCAGGAGAGCGAAGCCGAAGCGGAACCCCCTTTGCAGGTGGCGCAACTGGCGCTGCTGTCCACCCTCAACGCGCTGCTGACGCACGAGCCGAAGCCGCCGACCATCATTCGCCATACCCACCTTGAGGTGCTGCCAACGCTGGCACGGCACCAGACCGGCCTGTGGGTGGCGCAGGTACAGGGCATTCGCGCCGGGCCTGCCGCGCTCGTCTGACTCCGCCCTTCGGGCACAAAAACCATAAATAATAGCAAGTTGACTGCCGTATCAGGCCGTCATGACAGAGATATCAAACATCATGTTAGTGAAATTATTAACCAAAGTTTTTGGCAGCCGTAACGATCGTACCCTGCGCCGCATGCGCAAAGTGGTTGAGCAGATCAACCGCATGGAACCGGACATGGAAAAACTGTCCGATGATGAGCTGAAAGCGAAAACCAACGAATTCCGCGCGCGCCTGGAGAAGGGTGAATCGCTGGAAAGCCTGATCCCGGAAGCCTTCGCCGTGGTGCGTGAGGCGAGCAAGCGCGTGTTCGGCATGCGTCACTTCGACGTGCAGCTGCTGGGCGGCATGGTGCTGAACGACCGCTGCATCGCCGAGATGCGCACCGGTGAAGGTAAAACCCTGACCGCCACGCTGCCGGCTTACCTGAACGCCCTGAGCGGCCGCGGCGTGCACGTCGTGACCGTCAACGACTATCTGGCGCAGCGTGACGCCGAAAACAACCGTCCGCTGTTCGAGTTCCTCGGCCTGAGCATCGGCATCAACCTACCGGGCATGCCGGCGCCGGCCAAGCGTGAAGCTTACGCCGCCGACATCACCTACGGCACCAACAACGAATACGGCTTCGACTACCTGCGCGACAACATGGCGTTCAGCCCGGAAGAGCGCGTGCAGCGCAAACTGCACTATGCGCTGGTGGATGAGGTGGACTCCATCCTGATCGATGAAGCGCGTACGCCGCTGATCATCTCCGGCCCGGCCGAAGACAGCTCCGAGATGTACATCAAGGTCAACAAGCTGATCCCTAAACTGATCCGCCAGGAAAAAGAAGACTCCGACACCTTCAAGGGTGAAGGGCACTTCTCGGTGGATGAGAAGGCGCGCCAGGTTCACCTGACCGAACGCGGCCTGATCCTGATCGAAGAGATGCTGGTGGAAGCCGGCATCATGGATGAGGGTGAGTCGCTGTACTCGCCGACCAACATCATGCTGATGCACCACGTTACCGCCGCGCTGCGCGCCCACGTGCTGTTCACCCGCGACGTTGACTACATCGTGAAAGACGGCGAAGTGATCATCGTCGACGAACACACCGGCCGTACCATGCAGGGCCGCCGCTGGTCCGACGGCCTGCACCAGGCGGTGGAAGCCAAAGAAGGCGTGGAGATCCAGAACGAGAACCAGACGCTGGCTTCGATCACCTTCCAGAACTACTTCCGTCTGTACGAGAAGCTGGCGGGGATGACCGGTACCGCCGATACCGAAGCCTTTGAATTCAGCTCGATCTACAAGCTGGACACCATCGTGGTGCCAACCAACCGTCCGATGATCCGTAAGGATATGCCGGATCTGGTTTACATGACCGAGAAAGAGAAGATCGGCGCCATCATCGAAGACATCCGCGAGCGTACCGCCAAAGGCCAGCCGGTGCTGGTGGGCACCATCTCGATCGAGAAATCCGAAGTGGTTTCCCGCGAACTGACCAAAGCGGGCATCGAGCACAAGGTGCTGAACGCCAAATTCCACGCCATGGAAGCGGATATCGTCGCCCAGGCCGGCCAGAGCGGCGCGGTGACCATCGCCACCAACATGGCGGGCCGTGGTACCGATATCGTGCTGGGCGGCAGCTGGCAGGCCGAAGTGGCGCTGCTGGAAGCGCCGACCGAAGAGCAGATTGAAGCCATCAAAGCCGCCTGGAAAGAACGCCACGACGCGGTGCTGGCGGCAGGCGGCCTGCATATCATCGGCACCGAGCGCCATGAATCGCGCCGTATCGATAACCAGCTGCGCGGCCGTTCCGGTCGTCAGGGCGATGCCGGTTCATCCCGCTTCTACCTGTCGATGGAAGATGCCCTGATGCGTATCTTCGCTTCGGATCGCGTGTCCGGCATGATGCGTAAACTGGGTATGAAAGAAGGCGAAGCGATTGAGCACCCGTGGGTGACCAAGGCGATCGCCAACGCCCAGCGCAAGGTAGAGAGCCGCAACTTCGACATCCGTAAGCAGCTGCTGGAATACGACGACGTCGCCAACGATCAGCGCCGCGCCATCTACAGCCAGCGTAACGAATTGCTGGACGTGTCCGACGTGAGCGAAACCATCGCCAGCATCCGCGAGGACGTGTTCAAGAGCACCATCGACAACTACATCACGCCGCAGTCGCTGGAAGAAGAGTGGGACATTCAGGGGTTGGAAGAGCGCCTGAAGAACGACTTCGATCTGGAGATGCCGATCGCACAATGGCTGGACAAAGAGCCGGAGCTGCACGAAGAGACGCTGCGCGAACGCATTCTGGAGAACGCCAAAGAGCAGTACCAGCGTAAGGAAGACGTGGTCGGCAGCGAAATGATGCGCAACTTCGAGAAGGGCGTGATGCTGCAGACGCTGGATTCCCTGTGGAAAGAACACCTGGCGGCGATGGACTACCTGCGTCAGGGTATCCACCTGCGCGGCTATGCGCAGAAGGATCCAAAGCAGGAGTACAAGCGCGAATCCTTCAACATGTTCGCCACCATGCTGGAATCGCTGAAATATGAAGTGATCAGCGTGCTGAGCAAGGTTCAGGTGCGGATGCCGGAAGAGGTGGAAGCGCTGGAACAGCAGCGCCGTGAAGAGGCCGAGCGCCTGGCGCAGCACCAACAGTTGAGCCACCACGACGAGAACGCGCTGGTGACCGAAGATCCGAACGCGCCGGCGACCGCCGAGCGTAAAGTGGGCCGCAACGATCCATGCCCATGCGGCTCCGGCAAGAAATACAAGCAGTGCCACGGCCGCCTGCAGTAATGCCGGCCGTGGTTAACCGATAACACCAGGGGTTCAGCTTGCTGAGCCCCTGTTTTTTGACACCCATCAGGAGGGTGAGATGAAACATCTGAATATCGCCGTGGGCATCATCCGCAATGCGCAACGGGAGATCTTTATTACCCGCCGCGCCGCCGACGCGCACATGGCCGGGTTCTGGGAGTTTCCCGGCGGCAAGATCGAACAGGGTGAAACGCCGGAACAGGCGCTGAGCCGCGAGCTGCGGGAAGAGACCGGTATCGAAGCCGAACGTGCCGAGCTGCTGGAGGTGGTGGAGCATCGCTTCAGCGATCGCATCGTGACGCTGAATTTTTATCTGGTGGAGGCCTGGGCAGGCGAGCCGTTCGGCCGTGAAGGGCAACCGATGCGCTGGGTAAAACAGGCGGATCTGCGTGAAGACGAATTCCCGGAAGCCAACGTCGGCATCATCCGACTGTTGGTGGCGCAGGCGAACGCCGCGCAATGACAAGCGTGGCCTGGCGCCCGCCAGGCCAACCGTGGGCGATCAGCGATCGTCCATTTCACTCCAGTCTTCGCTTTCCGACAGATCGCTGTTGCTCGGAATGCGCTTCTCTTCATCGGCCCACTCGCCGAGATCGATCAGCTGGCAGCGCTTGCTGCAAAACGGCCGGAACGGGCTGACTTCACCCCAAACCACGCCGGTGCCACAGGTTGGGCATTTTACTACGGTCGTCATAACGGTTCCTTACGCCTTCTGTCAGTGCTGAGAAGGCTTTCTTTCAGAAGTTCAACAACAGGCCAGTTCGAACGTCAGGCGTTCAGGCACCACGCCATTTTCGCTGTCCAGCGGCAGGAAACGAATGGCATAGCGGGTCTTGTGGCCGGAAATCTGCGGATAAAGCTGCGGCGCCAGATGGAGGCGCAGGCGCAGCAGATCTGCCCCTTCGGCATTATCCTGGAAAAAGCCGTTCAGGCTGATTTGATTGCGGAACGGTCCGGACTGGCGGATCAGATCCAGCACCATGGTCAGCGCCTGGTTCAGCGGATCCAGCGACTGCAGCCAGGTGGCGACGTCGGCGTCGCGATCCTGCTGCGGCGCGTGCATCCACATGTGCAGGGTCGGCAGATCGAAGCTGCAGCAGCCGCCGGGAATGTTCAGCCGTTGACGCACCAGGCCGATCAGCCGGTCTTCACGCAGCGCCTGGCCGAGGCGCGGCGCCGCCATCAGCGCCGATGCACGCGACTTCAACTGGCCGCGCAGCTGGTCGATCAGCGCCATGTCCACGCCCGGCACATCGGCCCAGGCCAGCAGTTTTTGCTGCTGGCGCTCCAGCTCTTTGAGCAGTTCGGTGCGCACTTCACCGCGTTCCAGCACGTCGAGCAAGTCGGAGACGGTGCGAAAGAAGGTGAGGGCGATGGCGGTTTCACTCAGGGCGCGTTGGCCGTGCAGCTGTTGCAGCAGGAATTCGATGCGCAGCCAGGTGCGCATTTTTTCGTTCAGCGGGTGTTCAAAGAGAACGGTTGGGGAAACATCACTCATGCAGTTTAATCCTGTTGGGGCGCTGTTGCCGCCAGTTCAAGGTAGCGACGATGCAGTGCGGCGACCTGTGGCTCTATCCCCTGAGCGGCGCCGCTGTTGTCAATAATGTCATCCGCCACGGCGAGGCGCTGCCGGCGCGTGGCCTGGGCGGCGAGAATGCTTTGCGCCTGCTCACGGCTGACGCCGTCGCGCGCGATGGTGCGAGCCAGCTGGGTTTCGGCGTCGACGTCGATCACCAGCACCCGATCGGCGCGATCCTGCAGGCCGTTTTCCACCAGCAACGGCACCACCCACAGCGCGTACGGGCTGGCGGCCTGCGCCAGTTGGCGCTGGGTTTCACGGTGTATCAGCGGATGCAGCAGCTGGTTCAGCCAGGTTTTGTCATCGGGATGGCTGAAGATGCGCTGACGCAGCGCAGCACGGTTCAACGCGCCGTCCGGCAGCAACATTTCATTACCAAATCGTTCGGCGATCGCGGCCAAGGCAGGGGTGCCTGGCTCGACGACCTGACGGGCGATCACGTCGGCATCGACAAGGGTTGCGCCGTGGCGCGCAAAGGCGTTCGCGACGGTCGTCTTGCCGCTGCCTATGCCCCCGGTCAACGCAACAATGTAGGCCATGGTGTTAGGTGCATCCGATGTTCATAAAAAAATAATAGTCGAATCATAAAGCGATCGCGCAGAAGTGCAAGTCGGCAGGCGGCGCTTGCGCGTCGGCACCGTTCGGGCGGCGAGAAAAAGCGCAGCGGCACGGCAAAAATGAGCGGGCAATCACACTGCGATTATGCAGGTAAATTTGTCGGATTGTAGCGTAAATAAAGGCGAATTCGCAGTCTTGTTCGGCGATTATTAGCGCGTATTATAACGTCACTGGAACTGGCATTAATCTCGCCGCCGTCTTTTTGCGCCACTGGAAAGCCGTCGGGCAGAGATTCGAACATCCTCCTTGCGATCCGTCGCCATTAACCAGGAAATCATAAGTCATGCGTATTGAAGAAGATTTGAAGTTGGGCTTTAAAGACGTGTTGATCCGCCCTAAGCGCTCCACGCTGAAAAGCCGCTCCGAGGTTGAACTGGAACGTCAGTTTACCTTCAAGCATTCAGGTTGCAGCTGGTCCGGCGTGCCGATTATCGCCGCCAACATGGACACGGTGGGCACCTTCCGCATGGCCGAGGCCCTGGCTTCTTTCGACGTTCTCACCGCCGTACACAAACATTACAGCGTCGAGCAATGGGCTGACTTCGTACAGCGCATGCCGGAATCGGTGCTGCGCCACGTGATGGTGTCCACCGGCACCTCCGAAGCCGACTTCGCCAAAATGCAGCAGATCCTGGCTCTGTCTCCGGCGCTGAAATTCATCTGCATCGACGTGGCCAACGGCTACTCTGAACACTTCGTCGCCTTCCTGCAGAAAGCGCGCGAAGCCTGCCCGAATCACGTGATCTGCGCCGGCAACGTAGTGACCGGCGAGATGGTGGAGGAGCTTATCCTCTCCGGCGCCGACATCGTTAAGGTTGGCATCGGCCCGGGCTCAGTCTGTACTACCCGCGTGAAGACCGGCGTGGGCTACCCGCAGCTGTCGGCGGTGATTGAATGCGCCGATGCGGCCCACGGGCTGGGCGGCCAAATCGTCAGCGACGGCGGCTGCTCGGTGCCGGGCGACGTCGCTAAAGCCTTCGGCGGCGGCGCTGACTTCGTGATGCTGGGCGGCATGCTGGCCGGCCACGACGAGTGTGAAGGCACCGTGGTGGAAGAGAACGGCGAAAAGTTCATGCTGTTCTACGGCATGAGCTCCGAGTCGGCGATGAAGCGCCACGTCGGCGGCGTGGCGGAGTATCGCGCGGCCGAAGGCAAAACCGTCAAGCTGCCGCTGCGCGGCGAGGTGGAGTTTACCGTGCGCGATATCCTCGGCGGCCTGCGCTCTGCTTGCACCTACGTTGGCGCCGAGCGCCTGAAAGAGCTGACCAAGCGCACCACCTTTATCCGCGTGGCGGAGCAGGAAAACCGCGTCTTCGGCAGCAAATAAGCCGCACCTTGCATTCGGGCGTCGCGTACCGCGGCGCCCGCTATCCTCTTTTTTATCCCAGCACGCTGCCCAGTTGAAAGATAGGCAGGTACATGGCGATCACCAAAGCGCCGACAATCCCGCCCACCACCAGCATCAGCAGCGGCTCCAGCGTTTGCGCCAGCGTATCGGCCAGCTCGTGCGTCTGCCGTTCATACCACTGCGCCAATTTATCCAGCAAGACGTCCAGCGAGCCCGATTCTTCGCCCACCCGCACCAGCTGCCGGCACAGCGGCGGAAACAGCGGTTGCAGGGCGAGGGCGTGATGAAACGCCTCGCCTTCGGCGAGCTGCCGCTGCACCTGCTCCAGCGCCTGCCGGTACAGCAGATGGTCGGCCGCCAGCGCCGCCGCGTTCAAGCCTTCCACCAGCGTCAGCCCCGCGCGTTGGGTCATGGTCAGAATTCGAAACGTTTGGCTCAGCGCGCCGCCGCTCACCAGCCGGGCGATCAGCGGCAGGCGCAGCAAGGCGGCCTGCTCACGTCGGCGCCACGGCGGGCGCGGATGCAGCCAGCGGCAATAGCCGAACAGCAATGCGCCGAGCAGCAGCGCCAAATAGGGGCCAACGGCGATCAGCAGCGCGGACAACCCCAATAACCCTTGGGTAAACCAGGGCAGCGGCGCATCGAACGACTGATAAACCTTGGCGAATTCCGGCAGCACCATCACCAGCATCAGCACGCTGACCAGCAGCGCCACCGCACAGATGAAGAGGGGATAGCGCAGCGCTTTGGCCACTTTGCGGCGCAGCAGCAATTGGGCTTCCTGCTGCTGCGCCAGCTGCAGGCAGCAGCGATCGAGATTGCCGGTTAGCTCGCCGATGGCGATCAGTTGGCGATAGATAAGTGGAAAAACGCCTGGCTGCGCGGCAAGGGTTTCGGAGAGCGGCTGCCCTTCGCGCACCTGTTCTGCCAACTGGCGCAACAGGCAACGCCAGGCCGCCGAAGGGTGCTCTGCCGCCAGAAGCTGCAGCGTATTGACCAGCGGCAACCCGGCCTGCAGCAGGGTGGCGAGTTGGCGGGTGAAGTGGATCAAAGGTTCTCCGCGCCACTGGCCGGGCGTGACGCGTTTGCCGTGCCCGATCCGCCAGGGTTGCATACCTTGCTCAATCAGTAACCGGCTCACCTGCCGTTTTTCATCGCTCATCAGTTCGCCGTGGCGCAGGGCACCCTGGGCGTCGAAAGCCTGCCACAGAAACAGCCGGCGCGCTTTCATGGCGCGGTTACGCCGAGCTGGACGACGTCGATCACGCGGTACAGCTCTTCCAGCGAGGTCGCGCCTTCGCTGGCCAGCGCCAGGCCCGCCTGCAGCAGCGAAAGCTGCCCCTGTTCGCGGGCGATATCCGCCAGCCGGCTGGGAGCGGCGTTCGCCAGCAACGCCGCCTGTATTTCCGGCGTAATGGGCAACAGTTCATACACGCCGATGCGCCCGTAGTAGCCGCCGAAGCAATGCTCGCAGCCGTCGGCGCGCCAGGCGGTCAGCGGTTCCGGCCAGACCGAGGCAGGAAAATGCGTCGGTTGGCTGTGCGGGTAGCGGCAGTGGCGACATAGCCTGCGCACCAACCGCTGCGCGATGACCAGTTTCAGACAGCCGGCGAGCAGGTAGCCGGGGATACCCATGTGCATCAGGCGCGTCAGGGTTTCGCCGGTGGAGTTGGTATGCAGCGTCGACAGCACCAGATGGCCGGTTTGCGCGGCCTTAACCGCGATCTCGGCGGTTTCCGCATCGCGGATCTCGCCGATCATGATGACATCCGGATCCTGGCGCAGCAGGGCGCGCAGCACCCGGGCGAAGCTCAGCTCGGTTTTGGCGTTGATCTGGGTTTGATTGACGCCGAACAGCGGGATCTCGATCGGATCTTCGACGCTGCACAGGTTGCTTTGCGCATCGTTCAACTGGCGCAGGCCGCTGTACAGCGTTACCGTCTTGCCGCTGCCGGTCGGGCCGGTCACCAGGATCAAACCTTGCGGGCAGGCCAGCGCCGCCGCGTAGCGCGCCAGGTCCGCTCGGCTCATGCCCAGTTGATCCAGCGGCAGCTCCTGCTGTTCGCCCTGCTGAACGCGCAGCACCACCTTTTCGCCGTGCAGCGTCGGCAGAGTGGCGATACGCATGGCATAGCGCGCGCCGTCCAGCGTCAGGCTGAGCTGCCCGTCCTGAGGCTGACGGCGCTCGGCGATATCCAGCTGGCCGAGGATCTTCAGCCGGGCGATGAGGCGTGCGGTCAGCTGGGGTGACGGCGAGGCGAGGGTTTGCAGCACGCCGTCGATGCGCAGGCGAATGCGAAAATGCTGCCGAAAGGGCTCGAAGTGGACGTCCGAGGCGCGCCGCTGAATGGCCAGGCGCAGCGTCTGGTTGATGAACTGCACCACCGGCGCGTCGCCGTCGTCGGGGTAGGCGATGTCGGCGTTGTCTTCTTCGGCCGCCAGCGGCGCCGGCAGCGGTTCCTGGTGTTGGTTCAGCGCCTGCTCCAGCCTGGCCGCCGGCCATTGCTCCAGATGGATGCGCTTGCCGGTGGCGAAACGCAGCGCCGCCAGCAGCCCTTGCGGCGCCTCTTCGTTGAGGGCGATCGTCAGGGTGGTCGGATCTTCGTTCAGCGCCAGCGCCTGATAGCGCCGGCACAGGGCGTGAACTTCTTCGCTGATTTGCGCGTTCATCGCCGTTACTCCGCCGCGTTGTCGAAGCGGAAGACTTCCTGGCACACTTCAACCAGCGTTGCGTTTTCGCTGCTGCACAGCCGGCTCCAGCGGGTCAGCCCATCGGCGTTCGCTTTGGGGGTTAATGCCACCGCCAGCCCCTGCAGCGTTTGGGTGCCGGTCAGCGTGATCACGCCTTTGACGACTTTCACCCCGCTGACGTAACGCGACGTGCCGCCGGTGGGAATGCCTTTGCTGCCGGCTTCACAGCCGGTGGGGGTGCCTTCGTCCAGCACGCACAGCTCGACCGCCAGTTTGTACGGCGACATGGTTTGCAGCATGTCGGTCATCGCCGCTTTCTGGATGTAGCGCTGGTAGGCGGGAATGCCGATGGCGCTGAGGATGGCGATGATGGCGATCACCACCATCAGTTCTATCAGGGTAAAGCCGCGTTGCGTTTCCATGCGTTGTTTCCTCCATTGGGGTGTGGAAGGCAACGGTAGCGGTTTGCGCGGGGGCACGGCGAGGGGCTTTTGCGCGTTTCTCGGCGCGCTTCCATCAGTAATGACGTTGTTTGCAGCGGTGAATAAAAGGGTGCGAGGGGCTTCGCAATTTTACGGTAACGCCCCCGGCAGCGGCCGGGGGGCGAGGGGATCATTTGAAGCGCATCGACAGATCGAGCGCGGTCACATGCTTGGTCAGCGCGCCGACCGAAATGTAATCCACGCCGGTCTCGGCGAAGGTGCGCAGCGTCTCACTGGTGACGTTGCCGGATACTTCCAGCTGGGCGCGGCCCTGGGTTTGGGCGACCGCCTGGCGCATCATCTCGACGCTGAAGTTGTCCAGCATGATGATGTCGGCGCCGGCGTCCAGCGCCTGCTGCAGTTCATCGAGCGATTCGACTTCCACTTCCACCGGCACGTCGGCGTGCAGCCAGAAGGCTTTTTCCACCGCGTTCTTGATAGAGCCGGAGGCGATGATGTGGTTTTCCTTGATCAGGAAGGCGTCGGACAGCCCCAGCCGGTGGTTGCTGCCACCCCCGCACAGCACGGCGTATTTCAGCGCGGTGCGCAGGCCGGGCAGGGTTTTGCGGGTATCGAGCAGGCGAGTCCGGGTGCCTTCCAGCAGAGCCACATAGCGGCTGACCTCGGTCGCCACGCCGGAGAGCGTCTGCACGAAGTTCAGCGCGGTGCGCTCGCCGGTCAGCATCACCCGCGCGGGGCCGCGCAGCCGGCAGAGCGGTTGGTTCGGCGTCAGGCGGTCGCCGTCCGCCACCAGCCACTCCACCTGCACCTGATTGCCCAGCTGAATAAAGACCTCATTCAGCCAGCGGCGGCCACAGAATACGCCGGCTTCGCGGGTGATGACGGTGGCTTCGGCCTGCTTGTCCGCCGGTAACAGTTGCGCGGTAATATCGCGCCCGGCGTCGACTTCACCCCCCAGGTCTTCGCGCAGCGCCTGGGCGACGGCATAGGGAATATCACTTTCAATTCGTTCAAGAAGCTCGGTGCGGCGACTGTCGGCACTGTAGCGGCGTGTCGGCATGGAAAACTCCGAAATGGACGGTTAGATCGTAGGGGAACATGCTACTCTGTTGCAGGAATAAGTACCACCGCAGAGAGGTGTCTGATGCAGTTGGAAAATGGCTGGATTATCGGGGTGACGCGAGTGGTCTCGCCGCACTGCGATCGGCGCCCGGATGACGAGCCGCCGTCGCTGCTGGTCATCCACAACATCAGCCTGCCGCCCGGCGAGTTCGGCGGCCCCTATATCGACCAGTTGTTTACCGGCACGCTCGATCCCGCGCAGCATCCCTATTTTGCCGAGATCCATCAGCTGCGGGTGTCGGCGCACTGCCTGATCCGCCGCGACGGGGAGATCGTGCAGTACGTGCCCTTCGACCAGCGCGCCTGGCACGCGGGCGTTTCCCTGTATCAGGGGCGCGACCGGTGCAACGATTTCTCCATCGGCATCGAGCTGGAAGGCACCGATCAGTTACCCTACACCGAGGCGCAATACCGCGCGCTGCAGGCGGTCACCGCGCTGCTGGCCGAACATTATCCGCCGCTGGTGGCCAATATCGCCGGGCATTGCGATATCGCCCCCGGCCGCAAGACCGATCCCGGGCCGGCGTTCGATTGGGATCGCTATCTGGCATCTCTGGAACAACGCGGCGCGCCCGCCGACGCTATGCTTGAGACAAGAAATAGGGAGAGGAATCGCTAATGACGCTGTTTACGCTGTTGCTGGTTTTGGCCTGGGAGCGCCTGTTTAAGCTGGGAGAACACTGGCAGCTGGATCACCGTCTCGAAGTGGTGTTTCAGCGGCTGCATCGGGTTTCGCTGGCGCAGACGCTGGCGATGACCGCCGCCTGGATGGTGGTCGTCTGGGGCGTTCTGTGGCTGTCGCACGGGTTGTTCTTCGGCGTGGTGACGCTGCTGCTGTGGATCGTCATCGATCTGCTGTGCGTCGGCGCCGGCATCAAGCGCAAACACTACCGCGCCTACCTGAAAGCGGCGCGGCAGGGCGATACCCACGCCAGCGATCAGATGGCGGAAGAGCTGGCGTTGATCCACGGTTTGCCGGTGGACTGCAGCGAAGAGCTGCGCCTGCGCGAGCTGCAAAACGCGCTGCTGTGGATCAACTTCCGTTATTATCTAGCGCCGCTGTTCTGGTTCGTGGTCTTTGGGCCTTACGGGCCGATCGCGTTGGCGGGGTATGCCTTCCTGCGCGCCTATCAAACCTGGCTGGCGCGCCACAATACGCCGCTGGAGCGTTCGCAATCGGGCATCGATCACCTGCTGAACTGGCTGGACTGGATCCCGGTGCGTTTGGCCGGGGTGGCCTACGCGCTGTTTGGCCACGGCGAGCGGGCGCTGCCGGCCTGGTTCGCCTCGCTGGGGGATCGGCATTCATCGTCGTATCAGGTGCTGACGCGGCTGGCGCAGTTCTCGCTGGCGCGCGATCCGCATATGGATCCGGTGCAAACGCCGCGGGCGGCGGTGACGCTGGCGCGCAAGGTGACGATGATCATCGTGGTGGTGGTGGCGCTGTTGACCATTTACGGCACGCTGTTTTAAGCGGCAGCGAAAAGCAAAACGGGCGCCGAGGCACCCGTTTTTTTGGCCATTCGGCCGGGATTACAGCTTGGCGAAGCAGCGACGCGCGGCGTCGATGGTGCGCTGAATGTCTTCCTTGCTGTGCGCCACGGACATGAAGCCCGCTTCGAAGGCGGACGGAGCCAGATACACCCCTTCTTCCAGCATCAGATGGAAGAAGCGCTTGAAGCGTTCCACGTCGCACTGCATCACGTCCTGGTAGCAGGTGACCGCCGGCGCGTCGGTGAAGAACAGGCCGAACATGCCGCCGACGTTGTTGACCACCAGCGGGATATTCTCTTCCTGCGCCGCGTGCAGCAGGCCAGCGGCCAGCATCTCGGTCAGTTCGGTCAGCGTCTGGTGCACGCCCACCTGCGACACTTCGGTCAGGCAGGCATAGCCCGCCGCCATGGCGATCGGGTTGCCGGACAGGGTGCCCGCCTGGTAGACCGGGCCGGTCGGCGCCAGCGAGTCCATCACGTCGCGGCGGCCGCCGAAGGCGCCCACCGGCATGCCGCCGCCGATGATTTTGCCGAGGCAGGTCAGATCCGGCTCGACGCCGTAATAGGACTGTGCGCCGGCCAGCGCCACGCGGAAGCCGGTCATCACTTCATCGATGATCAAGAGCGCGCCGTACTTGTCGCACAGCGCGCGCAGGCCCGGCAGGAATTCCGGCAGCGGCGGCACGCAGTTCATGTTGCCGGCGACCGGCTCGACGATGATACAGGCGATCTCGGACGGGTACTGCTCGAAGGCGGCCCGCACCGAATCCAGGTCGTTATAGGTGCAGGTCAGGGTGTGCTTGGCGAAATCGGCCGGCACGCCCGGTGAGTTCGGCTGGCCGAGGGTCAGCGCGCCGGAACCGGCTTTCACCAGCAGGCAGTCGGCGTGGCCGTGGTAGCAGCCTTCGAACTTGATGATTTTATCGCGGTTGGTGTAGCCGCGCGCCAGGCGGATGGCGCTCATGGTGGCTTCGGTGCCCGAGTTCACCATGCGCACCATATCCATCGTCGGCACCAGCTCAGTGACCAGCTGCGCCATTTTGACTTCCATCTCGGTTGGCGCGCCGAAGCTCAGGCCGCGCTGCGCCGCTTCGATCACCGCGTCGCGGATCGCCGGGTGGTTATGCCCCAGCACCATCGGCCCCCAGGAACCGACATAGTCGATATAGGCCTTGCCGTCGGCATCGAACAGGTAAGCCCCGTCTGCCCGCTCGATAAACAGCGGCACACCGCCTACGCCGGTGAATGCACGCACCGGAGAGTTCACCCCGCCGGGGATCAACTGTTGCGCCTGGGCGTACAGACTTTCGGACTTGCTGTGTAGGCTCATAAATCGGCTCCTGGATTCTCTTTTGAATGATTTGACCGCGCTATTCTAGAGGAGAGCGCCGCGTTATGAAACGATCACAGTCAGATACCATTAACGGCAGCGCCCGCCGCCGGGTTGGGGTAGAATAACCGCCTTGCCTATTTGTATTACAAATTACCTAACGAATTACTCGCGATGACGGAATCACAATCACAGCCAGTCGGGACGTTGAGCCCGCGTCTTAGCCGCAGCGATGCGGTGCGTCAGTTTATTCGCCGCGATAAAACGCCGGTGGCGATCCTGGTGATGGCCGCGCTGGTGGGGACGCTGGCCGGTTTGCTCGGCGTGGCCTTCGATAAGGCGGTGGAGTGGGTGCAGCAGCAGCGGCTGGCTTCGCTGGCGCAGGTCGCCGACTCCTGGAGCCTGGTGTGGCCACTGGCGTTTATCCTGTCCGCCGCGCTGGCGGCGCTGGGCTATTACCTGGTGCGGCGCTTTGCCCCTGAGGCGGGCGGCTCGGGCATTCCGGAGATCGAAGGCGCGCTGGAGGAGCTGCGGCCGGTGCGCTGGTGGCGCGTGATCCCGGTGAAATTCATCGGCGGCATGGGCACGCTGGGGGCGGGCATGGTGCTGGGGCGCGAAGGGCCCACGGTGCAAATGGGTGGCAACGTCGGGCGCATGGTATTGGACGTGCTGCGCATTCGCGGCGCCGAGGCGCGTCATACGCTGCTGGCGACCGGAGCCGCCGCGGGGCTGTCTGCCGCCTTCAATGCGCCGCTGGCCGGCATCTTGTTCATCATCGAAGAGATGCGGCCGCAGTTTCGCTACAACTTGATCTCGATTAAAGCAGTGTTTATCGGCGTTATCATGTCGAGCGTGGTGTTCCAGCTGTTTAACGGCCAGGGCTCGGTGATCGCGGTCGATAAACTTTCTTCGGCGCCCATTAATACCCTGTGGCTCTATCTGGTGCTGGGGGCGATATTCGGCGCGGTGGGCGTGGGATTCAACGCGCTGATCTTCCGCACTCAGGATATGTTTGCGCGCCTGCACGGCGGCAGAATGCGCAATGTCTTGCTGATGGGCGGGCTGCTCGGCGGCGTGTGCGGCATTCTGGGGCTGATCCAGCCGGAGGCGGCGGGTGGCGGCTTTGGGCTGATCCCGATCGCCGCGGCGGGCAATTACAGCGTCGGCATGTTGATGTTCATCTTTATTACCCGCATCTTCACTACGCTGCTGTGCTTCGGCTCCGGCGCGCCGGGCGGCATCTTCGCGCCTATGCTGGCGCTGGGCACGCTGTTCGGCACCGCCTTCGGGCTGGCGGGGGCGCATCTGTTCCCGCAGTACGGCATCGAGGCGGGCACCTTCGCCATCGCCGGCATGGGGGCGCTGTTCGCCGCTACGGTGCGCGCCCCGCTGACCGGCATCGTGCTGGTGCTGGAAATGACCGACAACTACCAACTCATTTTACCGATGATCATCACCTGCCTCGGCGCCACGGTGGTGGCGCAGCTGCTCGGCGGCAAGCCGCTGTATTCGTCGATCCTGGCCCGCATGCTGCAAAGGCAGGAGGCGCAGCTGGCGCGGGAAGCGGCGGAGAAAACAGGTAAGGAAAATACAACAAATGCGGTGAATACTTGAACGCAACACTCAGGTATCGGATAATCGTTAATATTAATCAGGCAGCCATAGTAGCGATCTGATGCTGAACAATGTTGGGAGTAAAGAGTATGAGTGATCAAACGGCACTGCCCCTGCAATTTACCGAGGCAGCAGCAAACAAGGTTAAGTTCCTGATTGCTGACGAAGAAAACCCGAACCTTAAGCTGCGGGTTTACATTACCGGCGGCGGCTGCAGCGGATTCCAGTACGGCTTCACTTTTGACGACAAGGTCAACGATGGCGACATGACCATCGAGAAGCAGGGCGTGGCGCTGGTGGTCGATCCGATGAGCCTGCAGTATCTGGTCGGCGGTTCGGTGGACTACACCGAAGGGCTGGAAGGGTCGCGCTTCGTGGTGACCAACCCGAATGCCAAAACCACCTGCGGTTGCGGTTCGTCGTTCAGCATCTGAGTTTGCCTGTCAGAATATCAACCCGCTCGCCTTACGGCCGGCGGGTTTTTTTATGCCTACCATTCCACGAGGATCACTTCCGCCCCGTTCTCCAGCGCCGGTTGGCGGGTAATGTTCGGCTGCGCCGCCGCATGGCTGCATTCGGCCCGTGGGGCGGCGGCCTCGAGGCGCACGGCGCATTGCGGTTCAATGGTCAGAGTAACGCCGATCCGGCCGCTGACGGCATCGGCATGCGCGGCGCCACTCAGCAGGGCGCCACAGCAGGCAAGCAGGATTTTTTTCATCATTGCGGGAATAGCCATCCGTAAGCAATCTTGTGATGACTTATCGGCAAAAAGTTAAAAAGGTTTAACAGCGCGGGGAGGGGATTAACCTGCGGATAACAGAATTTTACATCGTCACTACGCTATTTATTGGGTGAAAATAATACCATCAAGCCCGTTTTTAGTCTAATAAATTACCCAATGCGGCGTTGCCAAGCGCCGCCCCACAAGGCGACGGCTCAGCGTTCGAGAATAAAGGCGGGCAATTTGAGGTGCCAGCGGATGGCCGCCAGCCGAATGGCCAGGGTGATGATCATGCCCAGCATCATGGCCTGTTGCAGCGGCATGCTGAAGGTGTAAAACGCCGTGGCGTGCACGATGCCGCCGATGATGCAGGCGGTGGCGTAAATCTCGGTGCGCAGGATCATCGGGATCTCGCGCGCCAGCACGTCGCGGATAATGCCGCCGCCGACGCCGGTGATCACCCCCATGCAGATTGCCACCAGCGGGCCGGTGCCGGCTGCGAAGGCCTTGTTGACGCCGATGCCGACGAACACCGCCAGTCCGACGGCGTCCAGCACCGGTAGCACCCACTGCGGCAGACGGCGCGGCTGGCGCACCAGCAGCAGCGTCAAGACGCAGGTGATCATCGCCACCACCAGATCGGTGGGATCCTTGACCCAGAACACCGGGCCGTTGGCCAGCGCCATGTCGCGGATGGTGCCGCCGCCGACCGCGGTGACCACGCCCAATACCAGCACGCCGAACGGATCCATGCGCAACTTGCCGGCCAGCAGTACGCCGGAGATGGCGAACACCGCCGTACCGAGAATATCCAACCAGAACACCAGCATCAGCGGATCTCCGCCAGCTGGCGGCACAGCTGCTGCGCCGCCAACAGGATGCGCGGCCCGCTGCGGTTGAACCAGTCTTCGTTCAGCGCGATCACCGGCACCTGCAGCTGCGGCGCCCAGAAGGCTTTCACATTGGCGGCTTCTTTCGCGCCGCCGGTGATGACGATGGCCTGCGGCTGACGCGCCAGCACCTGCTCGCGGCTGATTTGCGGCCAAGGGGTGCGGCTGTCGGCGAAGACGTTCTGCCCGCCGCACAGCGCCAGCACCTGGCTTTGCAATGTGGCGCCGGCGCTGGTGAACAGCGGCTGGGTGCCGAACTGCAGCAGCACGCGCCGCGCTGGGTTAGCGGCATACTGTTGTTTGAGAGCGGCGAACTGGCGGCGAAGGCCTTCCGCCGCCTGATGCGCCTGCTCCGGGTGCGGGCTGTATTGCGCCAGCTTATCCAGCAAGCCGGCGATCCCTTCGAGATTGTCGGCGTCCGCATAAAAGATCGGGATGCCGAACGCGGCGAGCTGATCCAGCACGCGCTGCGGATTGCCGCCGCGCCAGGCGAGGATCAGGTCCGGCTTGAGCGCCAGCACCCGCTCCAGATTGATGCCCTGCCAGGAGGCCACCTGCTCCAGCCTGGCGGCCTGCGGCGGATAATCGGAATAGGCGCTCGCCGCCACCAGCACATCGCCCATGCCGGCGGCATAGGCGAGTTCGGTGGCGTTGGGCGCCAGGCTGATCACCCGCTGGGCGCCGCCGGCCGGCATGGCCAGCCAGAGCGCCAACAAACAGAGCATCGAGGTGAAGCGCAGCCTCACATTAACCGCGCTTGGCCAGGGTTTGCAGCATGGCGTTGACCATCAGCGTGGACTGTTTGGCCGCTACCACCAGGAACTCGTCAAAGCTCATGTGCGACTCGCTGTCGGCGACGTCGGAAATGGCGCGCACCACCACGAACGGCGTGCCGAACAGATGGCAGACGTGGGCGATCGCCGCGGCTTCCATTTCCACGGCGGCGACGCGCGGGAAGGTGGCGCGAATGCGCGCCAGCGGCTCGGCGCCGTTGATGAAGGCGTCACCGCTGCAGATCAGGCCGCGCACCGCGTGCAGATCCAGCTGTTTGATGCAGCCTTCCGCCAGCGCGATCAGCGCGTCGTCGGCGACGAACGCCGCCGGGCAGCCGGCCATCTGGCCCGGCTCGTAGCCGAAAGCGGTGACGTCGGCGTCGTGGTAGCGCACTTCTTCCGACACCACGATATCGCCCACGCGCAGGGTGCTGGCCAGGCCGCCGGCGGAACCGGTGTTGATCACCAGATCCGGGCTGCAGTGTTCCAGCAGCAGGGTGGTGCCCATGGCCGCAGAAACTTTGCCGATGCCGGATTTCAGCAGGGCCACCTCAACGCCGCCGATCTGGCCGGTGTAGATTTCGCAGCCCGCGCGCTGGATGGTTTGACGGTTTTCGATTTGATCGCGCAGCAGGGTGACTTCCTGCTCCATTGCGCCGATGATGCCTACTTTCATAAATAACACTCGCTGATTGGCCGTGAGAATTGCGGCATAGTCTATCATGGCTGTGTGAGAGAGATAATGCGTTGCATCCGCCGCCGGGAATTGTTATCACGGGGGCAGGGCGCAACGGCGGAGAAACAGATGTCCGGGATCGACTTCAAGCAAAAAATCAGCTTCCAACGGCCTTTCAGCAAACCGATCGAGGCCGAGGAAGAGTACGACATCGTGCGGCAGTTTGAGAGCGATCGCGGGCGCATCGTCAACTCGGCCGCCATTCGCCGTCTGCAGCAAAAAACCCAGGTGTTTCCGCTGGAGCGCAACGCGGCGGTGCGCAGCCGCCTGACGCACTCGATGGAGGTGCAGCAGGTCGGGCGCCACATCGCCAAAGAGATCCTCAACCGCTTCAAACAGGCGGGGAGAATTGATGAGCTCGGCCTGACCCGGCTGCTCGATCCGTTTGAAAGCATCGTGGAAATGGCCTGCCTGATGCACGACATCGGCAACCCGCCGTTCGGTCACTTCGGCGAGTCGGCGATCAACGACTGGTTCGCCCAACGGCTCGATCCCGCCAGCTGCGGCAGCGAGCCGGGCAGCCACGATCGCTGCCAGGTGGCGACGCTGCGCCTGCATGAAGGGGAGAGCGATCTGAACCGGCTGCGCAGCCGGATCCGTCAGGATCTCAGCCACTTCGAGGGCAACGCCCAGGCGATCCGCATGGTGTACAGCCTGCTGAAGCTCAACCTGACCTACGCGCAGGTCGGCTGCATTTTGAAATACACCCGCCCGGCCTACTGGGCGAGCGACATCCCCGCCAGCCACAGCTATCTGATGAAAAAGCCCGGCTACTATCTGGCGGAAGAGGCCTTCGTCGATCGGCTGCGGCGCGAGCTGCACATGGGCGAGTTCGATCGTTTCCCGCTGACCTATATCATGGAGGCCGCCGACGATATCTCGTACTGCGTGGCCGATCTGGAAGACGCGGTGGAGAAGAGCATTTTCACCGTCGAGCAGCTGTATCAGCACCTGATTCAGGAGTGGGGCGAAGTGGCGCCGGGCGATCTGTTCGACAAGACCGTCGCCAGCGCGTTTCGCAAGATCGATCGCGGCGGCGCGCGGCGCAGCGCGGAAGATCAGTTCTTCATGTATCTGCGGGTGTTTACCGTGGCGCGGCTGGTGCCGCACGCGGCGCAGCGCTTTATCGACAATCTGGACGCGGTCTATCAGGGCAGTTTCAATCAGGCGCTGCTGGAGGATTCCAGCCCGGCGTACCGGCTGCTGAAAATATTTAAAAATGTGGCGTTCAAGCACGTGTTCAACCACCCGGAGGTCGAGCA
The DNA here is from genome assembly GCF_052169175.1 of Serratia sp. CY31944. NCBI lineage: Bacteria > Pseudomonadati > Pseudomonadota > Gammaproteobacteria > Enterobacterales > Yersiniaceae > Serratia > Serratia sp. CY31944. Next base: position 105,868 of record NZ_JBJNLG010000002.1, on the reverse strand, counting down.
GCTCGAGCTGCAAGGCTACCGGGTGATCAGCGGCCTGCTGGACATTTACAGCCCGCTGCTGGCGATGTCGCTGGCGGACTTCAGCCAGCTGGTGCGCGAGGACAGTCACCGCGCTTACCCGATCGAAACGCGCCTGTTCCACAAGCTGTCCACCAAGCATCGGCTGGCGTATGCGGAGGCGGTAGAGGGGCTGCAGCATTTATCGCCGGAGCAGCAAGCCATTCGGGAATATTATTTCCGCGCCCGTTTATTGCAGGACTATATCAGCGGAATGACCGACCTTTACGCCTATGATGAATATCGTCGATTAATGGCGGCGGAATAATTCAACTGAAGAATAATTGTCAGCAATTCCAACCGGTTGGCTGTCTCGACTTTTGTAAAGACGGACAATATTTGTTTACTATTGCCAATCATCTGTGCCGGAACTTCGGGCTATTAATTAACTCTGAATAAGCACGCAAGACGGCCATTCTTTTTGAACGACTTTATAAGAGACACACAGATGAAAAAAACCGCATTAGTTCTGAGCGCACTGGCATTCAGTATCGGTATGGCGATGGGCCCGGTCACGGCCAGCGCCGCTGAAACCGCCTCTTCCAACACCCAACAGCTGCCGAGCCTGGCGCCGATGCTGGAAAAGGTGATGCCTTCCGTGGTGAGCATTAACGTTGAGGGCAGCACCACGGTCAATACGCCGCGCATGCCGCAGCAGTTCCAACAGTTCTTCGGCGAAGATTCGCCGTTCTGCCAGGATGGTTCGCCATTCCAGGGCTCGCCGATGTGTCAGGGCGGCGAACAGCCAGGGCCGGATGGCCAGCCGCAGGGCACGCAGCAGAAATTCCAGGCGCTGGGCGCCGGGGTGGTCATCGATGCCGCCAAGGGCTATGTGGTGACCAATAACCACGTGGTGGACAACGCCAACAAGATCCAGGTGCAGCTGAGTGACGGCCGCCGTTTCGACGCCAAGGTGATCGGCAAGGATCCGCGTTCCGATATCGCGTTGATCCAGCTGAAAGACTTCAAGAATCTGACGGCGATCAAGATGGCGGATTCCGATCAGCTGCGCGTCGGCGATTACACCGTGGCGATCGGCAACCCGTATGGGCTGGGTGAAACCGCCACTTCGGGCATCGTATCCGCCCTGGGGCGCAGCGGCCTGAACATCGAAAACTACGAAAACTTCATCCAGACCGATGCGGCGATCAACCGCGGTAACTCCGGCGGCGCGCTGGTTAACCTGAACGGCGAGCTGATCGGCATCAACACCGCGATCCTGGCGCCGGACGGCGGCAACATCGGTATCGGCTTCGCCATTCCGAGCAACATGGTGAAAAACCTGACGGCGCAAATGGTCGAATATGGCCAGGTGAAACGCGGCGAGCTGGGCATCATGGGCACCGAGCTGAACTCTGAGCTGGCCAAGGCGATGAAGGTCGACGCGCAGCGCGGGGCCTTCGTCAGCCAGGTGATGCCGAAGTCTTCCGCCGCGAAGGCGGGCATCAAGGCCGGCGACGTGATCGTCACCATGAACGGCAAGGCCATCTCCAGCTTCGCCTCGTTCCGGGCGGAGATCGGCACGCTGCCGGTCGGCAGCAAGATGTCGCTGGGCATTATTCGCGACGGCAAACCGGTGACGATTGACGTCACGCTGGAGCAAAGCGCGCAGACTCAGGTGGCCTCGGGCAATATCTACACCGGCATCGAAGGCGCCGAGCTGAGCAACACCCAGGTCGGCAATGTGAAGGGCGTCAAGGTCGATAGCGTGAAAGCCGGCAGCGCCGCGGCGCGCATCGGCCTGAAAAAGGGCGATGTGATCCTGGGCGTGAACCAGCAGCCAATCCAGAACCTGGGCGAGCTGCGTAAAATCCTCGACAGCAAGCCGTCGGTGCTGGCGTTGAATATCCAGCGCGGCGAAAGCCAGCTGTACCTGCTGGCGCAGTGATAGGCGTCTGGCGTTAAAAAGAAAGGCACGCTGCGGCGTGCCTTTTTGCGTTACGGCCTGAGGATTCAGGCCGGTTGCGTCAGATGCGCACGCGCCGCGTGGATCACCAGTTCAATCTCATCCAACAGCTCCAGCCACTCCGGCTCCAGCTCGTCGTTGGTGACGCCCTGGCGCAGCTGCCGCTCGAGGTAGAAACACAGTTGCTTGAGGCGCGGCACGCCGCTGTAGCTGCAGCTGCCGTGCAGCTTATGGACCAGATCGAGGATCTCGTCGTCATGCTGGCCGTCGAGCAGCGCTTGCACCCGCTCGCGCACCTGTGGCAGGAAATCGAGCAGCATTTGCAGCAGATCGCGCGCCAGATCCGGTTTGTTGGCCGCCTGACGCAGCGCCAGCGGCCAGTCGAGCGACAGCGGCGCGTCGTCGGCGACGGCGTTTTCCACGTCCCAGCTGTGGTAGCGCGACAGCACGCGGGTCAGCATTTTCTCGTCGATCGGTTTGGCCAGATAGTCGTCCATCCCGGCCTGCAGCAGATGCTCGCGCTCGCCGCTGGCGGCATGGGCGGTAACGGCGACGATCGGCGTGGAGTTGTGATGCGGCAGTTGGCGGATCAGCTCGCTGGCGTGAATGCCGTCCATCTTCGGCATCTGAATGTCCATCAGGATCAGATCCAGCACGTTGTCGCGCGCCAGCGCCAGCGCTTCCTCGCCGCTCTCGCACAGCAGGGTTTTTTCTACCTGTTCCCCCAGCAGCGTGCCGATCAGCTTCAGGTTGGCCGGGTTGTCGTCAACCGCCATCACCGTCAGCGGCAGGCGTTTACGCTCAGGCGGCGCGGTGAGGCGTGTCGGTGTCTCCATCCTGAGCAGCGGGAACAACCGGGTGCTGGTGATCGGCTTGATCAGGCAGCCGAGCGCGCCTTGTTGCTTGAGCAGCTCGGCGTCGATCTGCGCCTGGCACGGCAGCGCCAGAATCACCCGATCGGCCAGCTTCAGCGAGGCCAGCAATTTGTCCTCGTGCTGCGCCATATTGGCGCGGAACGGGATGGGCACGCCGGCCAGCAGGAAGTCATAGTGGCCTGGCGGCAGCTGGGCCAGCGTCGGCGAGTGGGTGATCACCAGCTGCGTGACGCTGAGCATGTTGAGCGTCGCCTGCGCCGCCGTCGGGTTGGACTCGATATAGGCCAGCGTTTTGCCGTTCAGATCCGGCAGGCTCGGCGCCAGCGACAGCATGCCCTCGTTCAGATCCAGCGTGATGTGGAACCAGAAGGTCGAGCCGCGGTTCAACTGGCTGTGGAAGCAGATATCGCCCCCCATCTCTTTCACCAGTTTTTGCGTGATCACCAGCCCCAGCCCGGTGCCGCCGTGGCGCCGAGAGATGCTGGCGTCTGCCTGACGGAATGCCTGGAACAGCTGCGACTGCTGGCGTTCGGAGATGCCGATGCCGGTATCGTGGATCTGCACTTCCACTTCCACCCGGCGATCCAGCCGTTTGCGCAGCTCGACGCGAATATCGATATTGCCGGTTTCGGTGAACTTGATGGCGTTGCCCAGCAGGTTGGTGATGATTTGCTGCAGGCGCAGCGAGTCGCCGATCACCTGCTCCGGCACGTCGTTGTGCACATCCAGCGTCAGCTCCAGCCCCTTATCGTGGGCGCTGGGCGCCAGCAGCACCACCACTTCGTCCAGCGTTTCACGCAGGGCGAACGGAATATGCTCCAGCACCAGCTTGCCGGCCTCCAGCTTGGAGAAGTCCAGCACGTCGTTGATGATGGTCAGCAGGTTGTTGGCCGAGCGTTCGATGGTCTGCAAATAGTCGGTCTGGGTCGCGCTCAAATCGGTTTTCAGCATCTGGCGGGTGAAGCCGATTACGCCGTTGAGCGGGGTGCGCAGCTCGTGCGACATGTTGGCCAGGAATTCGGACTTGATGCGCGCCGCTTCCTGCGCGCGTTTTTTCGCCAGATCCAGCTCGACGTTCTGAATTTCCATTTGCTCCAGCGTTTCACGCAGGTCGGAGGTGGCCTGATCGATGTTCTGCTGCATCTCTTCGTGATAGGCGGTGAGCGACATCGCCATCGAGTTGATGCCGTTCTTCAGCATGTGCAGCTCGCCGAGCATGTAGCCCTCCACGCGGCTGTCGAGCTGGCCGCGGCGGATGCGGTCGACGGTGTTCACCATGTTGCGGATCGGGCCGGTCACGTCGCGCATCAGCCGGTAAGCGAACAGGATGGCGATGCACATGCACAGCAACAGCAGCAGGGTGGAGACGAACACCTCTTTATATTGCTGCAGCCTCACCGACTGCAGATCCAGCTCGATCGCCACATAGCCCAGGTTGTTGTCGGGATGGCTGCCGCCGTCGGCGGTTTCATCCGGATACTGGCTTTCCGACAGGATCGGCGTGCGCAGGATCAGCGAATCGCCGCGTCGGGTGAGCATCAGCTCGGTGGGCAACGGCACGCCTTTCGGCAACTGCAGCTGAGCGAAGTTGTGGTGATAATTGGAGGTGACGAACAGATTGTTCTGCGCATCGAACACGGTGATCGAACGCACGATGTCCGAATGGCGGCGGTGCAACAGACTGACCAACTGCCTGACCGATTCGCGGCTGCGGAACGTCATGCCGTACTCGCTGGCCACCGCCAGCGGCTCGATGATGCTGGCGCCGGCGTCGACCAGTTGCTCCTGCAGCTCGTTATAGCGGTGCACCACGAAGAAGGTGCTGAGCAGCAAACCAATCAGCAAGGTCGGGGCCAGAATCAGGATCATCATGCGCGCACGCAGGCTGTATTTGGTCATGGGATTCCAATGTGGGAGAATTGACAGCTGACACTAGCTTAATGAACCAGCACACAATCGACAAATATGGCGCAATTCTACTCTCCCAAACGCCGCGTGACGACCCGGCAGAGCTCACAAATCTTCACCGTGACGGTGAGCGATCTCGATCCTTTCGGCCAGGGCGTGGCGCGCCACGACGGCAAAGCGGTGTTCGTGCCGGGCGTATTGCCGGGCGAGCAGGCGGAAATCCAGCTGACCGAAGACAAGCGCCAGTTCGCCAAAGGCAAGCTCAAGCGCCTGCTGAGCCGCAGCCCACAGCGGGTGGCGCCGCGCTGCCCGCATTTCGGCGTGTGCGGCGGCTGCCAGCAGCAGCATGCGGATGAGGCGCTGCAACAGCAGAGCAAGGCGGCGGCGCTGGTGCGTATGATCGCCCGCGAAACCGGGGTGACCCCGCAGCAGGAGCCGGTGATCGCCGGCCCGGAATACGGTTATCGCCGCCGTGCCCGCCTGAGCCTGGCGTGGCAGCCCAAGCCGCAGCGCCTGATGATGGGCTTTCGACAGGCGGCCTCCAGCGAGCTGGTGGCGGTGGAGCACTGCCCGGTGCTGCGGCCGGAGCTGGAACGGCTGCTGGCGCCGGTGCGCGCCTGCCTGAGCGGGCTGCAGGCGGTACGGCGGCTGGGGCATGTAGAGCTGGTGCTGGCGGATAACGGCCCGCTGCTGGTGCTGCGCCATCTCGACGCGCTGAAAGAGGCGGATCGGCAGGCGCTGTTGGCGTTTGGCGAACGGGAAAACCTCGCCGTTTACCTGGCGCCGGACAGCGATCGCGTGGAAAAACTGTGCGGTGACACGCCGTATTATCAGGTTGACGGGCTACGCTTAGACTTCAGTCCGCGCGACTTTATTCAGGTCAATGACGCCGTAAACCAACAAATGGTGGCGCAGGCCCTTGAATGGCTCGACATTCAACCCAATGATCGGGTGCTGGACCTGTTCTGCGGCATGGGCAATTTTACCCTGCCGCTGGCGCGCCGCGCCGCTGCGGTGGTGGGCATCGAAGGTGTTGCCACGCTGGTAGCGAATGGGCAATATAATGCACATAAGAATAAGCTGAATAATGCATCGTTCTTCCACGAGAATCTGGAGGACGACGTTGCGCGGCAACCTTGGGCAGCACAAGGGTTTGATAAGGTGATGCTGGATCCCGCCCGCGCCGGTGCGGCCGGGGTGATGTCACACATTGTAAAACTGGCGCCGGCGCGGGTGGTGTATGTTTCCTGTAACCCCACCACGCTGGCTCGCGACAGCAAAGTGCTGTTGAGCGCCGGTTATCGTCTTGCGCGCGTGCGGATGTTGGATATGTTTCCGCACACGGGGCATCTTGAATCAATGGCGCTGTTTATCAACGAGCGCGCGCCAGAGGTCGCTGCAAAGTAGGGAGAAGTTATGGTTGCGGTAAGAAGTGCACATCTGAATACGGCGGGTGAGTTCGCTCTCGATGAGTGGATAGCCGGCTTGGGGCTACCTAACCCGCAGTCATGTGAGCGATTGGCCGCAACCTGGCGTTATTGTGAGCAGCAGACCCAGAATCACCCCGACGCCTCGCTGCTGCTGTGGCGTGGTCTGGAGATGGTGGAAATCCTCTCGACGCTGAGCATGGACAACGACAGCATGCGCGCCGCGCTGCTGTTCCCGCTGGTGGACGCCGGCATCGTGCAGGAAGAGACCCTGACCGAAGCGTTCGGCAAGGGTATTGTCGCGCTGGTGCACGGCGTGCGCGACATGGACGCCATCCGCCAACTGAAAGCTACCCAAAACGACTCGATGGCCTCCGAACAGGTCGACAACGTGCGCCGCATGCTGTTGGCGATGGTGGAGGATTTCCGCTGCGTGGTCATCAAGCTGGCGGAGCGCATCGCTCACCTGCGCGAGGTGAAAGACGCGCCGGAAGACGAGCGCGTGCTGGCGGCGAAAGAGTGTTCCAACATCTACGCCCCGCTGGCCAACCGGCTCGGCATCGGCCAGCTGAAGTGGGAACTGGAAGATTTCTGCTTCCGCTACCTGCATCCGGAAGAATACAAGCGCATCGCCAAGCTGTTGCATGAGCGCCGCATCGATCGCGAACAGTTCATCGACGATTTCGTCGCCGGGCTGCGCGCCGAAATGGCCAGCGAAGGTATTCGGGTGGAGATCTACGGCCGGCCAAAACACATCTACAGCATCTGGCGCAAGATGCAGAAAAAGCACCTGGCGTTCGACGAACTGTTCGACGTGCGCGCGGTGCGCATCGTGGCGGAGCGTCTGCAGGACTGCTATGCGGCGTTGGGCATCGTGCATACCCACTTCCGCCATCTGCCGGACGAGTTCGACGACTACGTCGCCAACCCGAAACCCAACGGCTACCAGTCTATCCACACCGTGGTGCTGGGGCCGCGCGGCAAAACCGTCGAGATTCAGATCCGCACCCGGCAAATGCATGAAGACGCCGAGCTGGGCGTGGCCGCGCACTGGAAGTACAAAGAGGGCGCGGGCGTGACCGTGCGCTCCGGCTACGAAGAACGCATCGCCTGGCTGCGCAAGCTCATCGCCTGGCAGGAAGAGATGGCGGACTCCGGCGAGATGCTCGACGAAGTGCGCAGCCAGGTGTTCGACGATCGGGTGTATGTGTTTACGCCGAAAGGCGACGTGGTGGATCTGCCGGCCGGCTCCACGCCGCTCGATTTCGCCTACCACATTCACAGCGACGTCGGCCACCGTTGCATCGGCGCCAAGATCGGCGGCCGCATCGTGCCGTTTACCTATCAGCTGAAGATGGGCGACCAGATTGAGATTATCACCCAGAAGCAGCCGAACCCGAGCCGCGACTGGCTGAACCCGAACCTGGGGTATGTCACCACCAGCCGCGGGCGCTCGAAGATCCACAACTGGTTCCGCAAGCAGGATCGCGACAAGAACATTCTCGCCGGCCGCCAGATGCTGGACAACGAACTGGAACACCTCGGCATCAGCCTGAAAGAGGCCGAGAAGCTGCTGATCCCGCGCTACAACATGAACTCGCTGGACGAGGTGTTGGCGGCGATCGGCGGCGGGGACATTCGCCTTAACCAGATGGTGAATTACCTGCAGGGCAAGTTCAACAAGCCGAGCGCCGAAGAGCAGGATCGCGAGGCGCTGCGCCAGCTGGTGCAGCAGAAAGCGCCGCCGCCGGCCCGCAACAAGGACAACGGCCGAGTGGTGGTGGAGGGCGTGGGCAACCTGATGCACCACATCGCCCGCTGCTGCCAGCCGATCCCGGGTGACGACATCGTCGGCTTTATCACCCAGGGGCGCGGTATTTCGATCCACCGGGCGGACTGCGATCAGCTGGTCGATCTGCAATCGCACGCGCCGGAGCGCATCGTCGACGCGGTATGGGGTGAAAGCTACTCCAGCGGTTATTCGCTGGTGGTGCGCGTGATGGCCAACGATCGCAGCGGGTTGCTGCGTGACATTACCACCATTCTGGCTAACGAAAAGGTCAACGTACTGGGCGTCGCCAGCCGCAGCGACACCAAGAAGCAGTTGGCCACCATCGACATGGATATCGAAATCTACAACCAGCAGGTGCTGAGCCGGGTGCTGGCGAAGCTGAACCAGCTGCCGGACGTGATAGACGCCAAGCGTCTGCACGGCAACTAAGCCCACATCGCCTTTCGGGCCGTATCAATAGTGGATGCGGCCCGAAATCCATGAATTCGGCGGGCGCTCCCCTGCGCCCCCATGCTTTCTCAGAGATTTTTTATGACCCAATCCACTCCGCTGCAGCGTCTGCTGAACATCATGAAAACGCTGCGCGACCCGCAGATCGGCTGCTCGTGGGACCGCAAGCAAACCTTCGCCACCATCGCGCCATACACCCTGGAAGAGACTTACGAAGTGCTGGACGCCATCGAGCGGCAGGACTATGCCGATCTGCGCGACGAGCTGGGCGACTTGCTGTTTCAGGTGGTGTTTTACGCCCAGATGGGGCAGGAGCAGGGGCTGTTCGATTTCGATGAGGTGTGCACCGCCATCAGCGACAAGCTGGAGCGCCGTCACCCGCACATCTTCGGCGACGCCGAGGGCGGAGACAGCGAAGCCGTGGCGGCGCGCTGGGAGCAACTGAAGGCCGGTGAGCGCGCTGAAAAAGCGCTGCACTCGGTGCTGGACGATATTCCGCAGGCGCTGCCGGCGTTGATGAAAGCGCACAAGATCCAGAAACGCTGCGCCTCGGTCGGCTTCGACTGGAATACCCTGGGCCCGGTGCTGGACAAAGTGTACGAAGAGATCGACGAAGTGATGCACGAAGCCCGCCAGGCGGTGGTCGACGAGAGCAAGCTGGAAGAGGAGATCGGCGATCTGCTGTTCGCCACGGTGAACCTGTCGCGCCATTTAGGCCACAAGGCGGAGAACGCATTGCAGGCGGCGAACCGCAAGTTCGAGCGCCGCTTCCGCCAGGTGGAGGCGATCGTCCAGCAGCGCGGGCTGCGGCTTGAAGACGCCACGCTGGAGCAGATGGAAGAGGCCTGGCAGCAGGTGAAACGTCAGGAAAGCTGAATCGCCGCGACAATGTTGATCGCCGACAAGGTTCGCTTAAGCTGAAACGGTTAAGCTTTCGGTCAGGTTAGAGGCGCATGGCTGCCGGCGGCAGCAAAAGGGCAACAAACTGAAATCTAAGGCGTTTTATCGCTCCTGAGGGGCGGTAAAAAGAAATTTTCTCTGCTAACTCTTTGTTTTACCTGGAGGGTTTATGCGGCGCCGGCGGAGTAAACCCTGATGAACACGGGAGGGCGGCCGAGATGATGGACAGCAAAACGATCGTTTGTAGGTCAGGAGAGGTTCGGGTATACTACTTTCCCGTCCTGGTTCTTCCATCGTCTTTAAACCTAAACTCTCAGGTTCAGCATGACAACTAATTATATTTTTGTGACCGGCGGGGTCGTATCCTCTCTGGGTAAAGGCATTGCCGCAGCCTCTCTGGCGGCTATTCTTGAAGCCCGTGGCCTCAACGTTACCATCATGAAACTGGACCCGTACATCAACGTGGATCCGGGCACCATGAGCCCGATTCAGCATGGGGAAGTTTTCGTCACCGAAGACGGCGCAGAAACCGATCTGGATTTGGGTCACTACGAGCGCTTCATCCGCACCAAAATGTCGCGTCGCAACAACTTCACCACCGGCCGCATCTACTCCGACGTGCTGCGTAAAGAACGCCGCGGCGACTATCTGGGTGCGACCGTGCAGGTCATTCCGCACATCACCAACGCGATCAAAGAGCGCATCATCGAAGGTGGCGAAGGCCACGATGTGGTGCTGGTGGAAATCGGCGGCACCGTCGGCGATATCGAATCGCTGCCGTTCCTCGAAGCTATCCGTCAGATGGCGGTGGAAGTGGGCCGCGAGCACACCCTGTACATGCACCTGACGCTGGTGCCGTACATGGCGGCGGCCGGCGAAGTGAAAACCAAGCCGACCCAGCATTCCGTAAAAGAGCTGCTTTCCATCGGTATTCAGCCTGATGTGCTGATTTGCCGTTCCGATCGCGCAGTTCCTGCTAACGAACGCGCTAAAATCGCGCTTTTCTGCAACGTGCCGGAAAAAGCGGTTATCTCTCTGAAAGACGTTGATTCTATTTATAAAATCCCAGGCCTATTGAAATCTCAGGGGCTGGACGATTATATTTGTAAACGATTCAGCTTGAACGCACCGGAAGCCAACCTGGCCGAATGGGAACAGGTGATCTACGAAGAAGCCAATCCGGGCGGCGAAGTGACCATCGGCATGGTCGGCAAATACGTTGAGCTGCCGGACGCCTACAAGTCGGTGATCGAAGCGCTGAAGCACGGCGGGCTGAAAAACCGTCTGACCGTGAACATCAAGCTGATCGACTCGCAGGACGTGGAAACCCGCGGCGTGGAAGTGCTGAAAGGGCTGGACGCGATCCTGATCCCGGGCGGCTTCGGTTACCGCGGCGTGGAAGGCAAAGTGATGACCGCACGCTATGCGCGCGAGAACAACATTCCTTACCTGGGCATTTGCCTGGGCATGCAGGTGGCGTTGATGGAGTTCGCTCGCAACGTGGCGGGCATGGAAAACGCCAACTCCACCGAGTTTATGCCAGACTGTAAGTACCCGGTGGTGGCGTTGATCACCGAATGGCGTGACGAAGACGGCAACGTCGAAGTGCGCAGCGAAGAAAGCGATTTGGGCGGCACGATGCGCGTAGGTGGCCAACAGTGCAACCTGATCGACAACAGCCTGGTGCGTCAGCTGTATGGCGAACCGACCATTGTCGAGCGTCACCGTCACCGTTACGAAGTTAACAACATGCTGTTGAAGCAGATCGAAGCCGCAGGGCTGCGTGTCGCCGGTCGCTCCGCCGACAACAAGCTGGTCGAGATCATTGAACTGCCGAATCACCCGTGGTTTGTAGCCTGTCAGTTCCACCCGGAATTTACGTCTACGCCGCGTGATGGGCATCCGCTGTTCGCCGGCTTCGTGAAAGCCGCAGGCGAGCATCAGAAGCGCCAGGTGAAATAAAATATTTGGTAGGCGGCGCGCGGTGAGAACCGCGCGCTGTTTGTCTGGAGTTTTAGTTTAACTTGTACTGAGGAAAACCTAATGTCCAAAATCGTTAAAGTCATCGGTCGTGAAATCATCGACTCCCGCGGTAACCCGACTGTTGAAGCCGAAGTTCATCTGGAAGGCGGTTTCGTCGGCCTGGCTGCTGCGCCGTCAGGTGCTTCTACCGGTTCCCGCGAAGCGCTGGAACTGCGTGACGGTGACAAGTCTCGTTTCCTGGGTAAAGGCGTACTGAAAGCCGTTGCTGCAGTAAACGGTCCGATTGCTCAGGCAGTACTGGGTAAAGATGCCAAAGACCAGGCGAACATCGACAAGATCATGATCGAGCTGGACGGCACCGAAAACAAATCCAACTTCGGCGCCAACGCCATTCTGGCGGTTTCCCTGGCAGCAGCGAAAGCGGCCGCAGCTTCTAAAGGCATGCCGCTGTACGAGCACATCGCTGAACTGAACGGCACCCCAGGCAAATTCTCCATGCCACTGCCGATGATGAACATCATCAACGGCGGCGAGCACGCTGACAACAACGTCGACATTCAGGAATTCATGATTCAGCCGGTTGGCGCGAAAACCCTGAAAGAAGCGGTGCGCATCGGTTCTGAAGTGTTCCACCACCTGGCGAAAGTTCTGAAAGCCAAAGGCATGAACACCGCCGTGGGCGACGAAGGCGGCTACGCGCCAAACCTGGGTTCCAACGCCGAAGCGCTGGCGGTTATCGCTGAAGCGGTAAAAGCGGCGGGCTACGAGCTGGGCAAAGACGTCACTCTGGCGATGGACTGCGCGGCTTCCGAATTCTACAAAGACGGTAAATACGTGCTGGCCGGCGAAGGCAACAAAGCCTTCACTTCCGAAGAGTTCACTCACTTCCTGGAAGATCTGACCAAACAGTACCCAATCGTGTCTATCGAAGACGGCCTGGATGAATCCGACTGGGCGGGCTTCGCTTACCAGACCAAAGTTCTGGGCGACAAAATCCAGCTGGTGGGCGACGATCTGTTCGTGACCAACACCAAGATCCTGAAAGAAGGCATCGAGAAAGGCATCGCTAACTCCATCCTGATCAAATTCAACCAGATCGGTTCTCTGACCGAAACTCTGGCTGCTATCAAGATGGCGAAAGACGCCGGCTACACCGCGGTGATCTCTCACCGTTCCGGTGAAACCGAAGACGCGACCATCGCCGACCTGGCGGTAGGGACTGCGGCTGGCCAGATCAAAACCGGTTCCATGAGCCGTTCTGACCGCGTTGCCAAGTACAACCAACTGATCCGTATCGAAGAAGCGCTGGGTGACCGTGCGCCGTTCAACGGCCTGAAAGAAGTTAAAGGCCAGTAAGTTCGACCGATTCGGTTGCTAAATAAAAACCCGCCGCGGCGGGTTTTTTTATGTTTTAAATTCGTGATGAATGTCAGTCTAATAATAAGTTTTTTATTGAAAATGTGGTCCTATTTAACCCGATAATTTTATTAAAGATAGTAACTGTGTTTATTTTATATTCCATTTTCATTTGCTTTATAATTATTCGTTACTAGACTGCCAATGAGGCAGTTTATTTCTCGCCGTTCTGCCGTAGATCTTCATCCTCACTATGCCTTAATACTGCCGGCTTGCTGGCCGGTTGAGCGAGGGCTTGATGCGACAGCGAATCGTCATTGTCGGCGGCGGAACCGGCGGCACCATCCTGGCCAATGTATTGGCCGAAAAATTGCACCGAGAAATTATTAATAATAAAGTCGAGTTATTAATGATATCGGATTCACCGCTGCATTATTACAAACCGGCGTTTATGTATGTGGCGTTCAATACTTTTTTCAAGCAGGAACTCACGCGCTCACAGCGGAGTTTATTGCGCCCTGAAATACAATTCATTGTTGATAAAGCGGAATCTTTCGATTTAACACAGCGAAATATAGCCACGCAAAGCGGTAAAATTTATTCCTATGACTTTCTGGTCTTTGCTACCGGCTGCGTCCCCTGGCCGGAGCGTATCGAAGGGCTGGCGCAGGCGGGCGATCATTTTTACCAGTATCAGGCCGCCAGGCGGTTGGCGCAAAAACTGGCGACTATCGAGAAAGGGCGTATCTTCATCACCGTTTCCTTCCCTGAAACCCCCAACGTGCCTCACCAGTGCGGCATCGCGCCGATCGAAACCACCTTGATGCTGGATGACTACCTGCGGCGGCGCGGCGTGCGTAAGGCGGTGGAGATCGTTTATACCTATCCGACCATTTCCCAATTGCTGCGCAACTGCCTGTTTTTGCAGCGCCCGACCGGCGAAGCGCTGCCCGCCATTTTTGCCGCGCGCGATATCCGTCACCAGCGCGGTTTTACCCTCAGCCGGGTGGACGCACAGCGCAACATCGCCTATTCCGCCGAGGGGGAGGAACAGCCGTTTGACATCCTGATGGCCACGCCGCCGATCCGGGCGGTGGAAGCGGTGCGCAACACCGGCCTGAGCGATATTCAAAACGGCGAGGGGTGGTTGCCGACCGATCACCAAACGCTGCAGGTGTACGGCCAGCAGGGCGTATACGTGATAGGCGACACCGTGGATCTGCCGGTCAGCAAGGCAGGCGGTTCTTGCCACAATCAGGCGCCGGTGATCGCCGACAACATCGTGGCGGAAATACGGCTGGGGCAAACGGTCAGCCATTACGACGGCAAGGTGCAGGCGGTCGCGCAAATGGGGCTGAATGCCGGCATGCCGCTGGTGTACGACTACCGTCACGACGTGCTGCCGACCCCGGCCACCAAGGTGGGCGGCATGCTGCGCAACGGTTTTAACCGCGGTCTGTATTGGGCCACGGTAAGGGGGCTGATATGACGGAAAGCACGGTGCATGGTGATGAACTCCAATCGCTGGCGGGCTTGCTGGAAAAACTGCGGCCGCTGCTGGCCGGCGGGCGGCTGGACAACGTGGTCGATCTGCTGTCGTTGCTGTCGGACGTAGTAGATATCGCCGACAACGCGCTGGTGGAAAAACTGGCCGGCGTGTTCGAAGGGCTGGTTACGGTCGGTTGGGAGGGAGGGACTGCGTTGAAGATGGCGCACAGCGAGCTGCAATTGAGCCCGCCGCCCGCCAATTTTCGTGCGGCTTACGCCTTGCTGAAGCAGCCGGACACCCTGCTGGGCGTCATGCTGCTGCTGCGCACTCTGCAAATTATCGGGCGGCGTACACGGGATGGCGCATTGCCGCCGGATGCTTCCGATGAATAATTGAATCGGCTTCGTTCACTCAGATAAGGAGTCGTTATGTCCGGCAAACTTGACCATGCCTTCGCTACCCGCGCTATTCATTATGGCTACGATCCTCAGCAGCATCAGGGGGCGCTGTGCCCGCCGGTGTTTATGAGCTCCACTTTTACCTTTCCCACGGCGGAATATGGCGGCGCTTGCTTTGCCGGCACCGAACCGGGGTATTTCTATTCACGTATCGCCAACCCGACGCTGAATCTGCTGGAGCAGCGCATCGCCAACCTCGAAGAGGGGGAAGCGGCGGTGGCGTTCTCTTCCGGCATGGGGGCGATCACCGCCTGTTGCTGGACGTTGCTCAGCCCGGGTGATGAGCTGATCGTCGATGAAACGGTGTATGGGTGCACCTTCAGCTATTTTCATCACGGTCTGGCGCGCTTTGGCGTCAAGATAACCCATGTTGATCTGACCCGGCCGGAGCGGCTGGCCGCCGCGATCGGTAGGCGCACCCGGCTGGTGTATTGCGAAACCCCGGCCAACCCCAACATGCGACTGATCGATATCGCCGCAGTGGCGGAGATTGCACACCGGCATCAGGCGTTGCTGCTGGTGGACAACACCTACTGTACGCCGTACCTACAGCGGCCGCTGACGCTGGGCGCCGACATCGTGGTGCACTCGGCCACCAAGTACCTCGGCGGCCACGGCGATCTGCTGGCCGGGCTGGCGGTGACGAGCGAGGCGCTGGCGCAGACGATCCGGCTTGAGGGGCTGAAGGACATGAACGGGGCAGTGCTGTCGGCGCAGGATGCTGCGCTGGTACTGCGTGGTTTGAAAACCTTGCCGCTGCGCATGGATCGTCATTGCGATAACGCGCAGCGTCTGGCGGAGATGTTGGCGGAGCATCCTGCGGTCGAGCGGGTGTATTATCCCGGCCTGACGAACTTCCCGCAGCATGCGTTGGCGCAGCGGCAAATGGCGCGCCCCGGCGGCATGCTGGCGTTTGAACTGCGAGGCGGCATGAGTGCAGGCATTCGCTTCCTCAATGCGCTGCAGCTCATCTTGCGCGCGGTCAGCCTGGGCGATTGCGAAAGCCTGGCGCAACACCCGGCCAGCATGACGCACTCGGCCTACAGCCCCGAAGAGCGGCGGCGCCATCATATCAGCGAGGGATTGGTGCGGTTGTCCGCCGGGCTGGAGGCGTTTGACGACTTGCAGGCGGATGTCCTGCAAGCATTGGCGCAGGCGCATTAAAAAACCCGCCGCAGCGGGTTTTATCAGAAGCGAGCGTTACATCTGTTGCGTTGCCGCGGTCACCGGTGAACCCCCGCCTTTCTTGCGCACCCACAGCCAGTAAGCCACGGTGAGTAAAGCGATCCACACCAGCCCGACGTACAGCGCGATGCGGCTCTCTTCGAAGTAGCCGAGCAGGCCGATGACGAATGCCATAAATGCGGTCGCCAATGCCGGCGCCACCGGCCACCACGGCACCGGGAAGCTCAACTGACGAGTTTCTTCCGGCGACAGCGTGCGGCGCATGACGATCTGCGACAGCAGGATCATCAGCCACACCCAGACGGTGGCAAAGGTGGCGATCGAGGCGATGATCATGAAGACCTTCTCCGGGATCAGGTAGTTGAGCACCACCGCCAGCAGCAGGGCGACCGACATCACCAGCACCGTCATCCACGGCACGCCGCTGGCGGTCAGTTTGGTGAAGCTGCGCGGCGCCTGGCCGTCCTGCGCCATGCCGTACATCATGCGGCCGGCGCCGAAGATGTCGCTGTTGATGGCCGAGATGGCGGCGGTGATCACCACCACGTTCAGCACGTTGGCGGCGGAGCTGATGCCGAGGTTGCTGAAGATCTCAACGAACGGGCTGCCGTTCTGGCCGATGCTGTTCCACGGGTAGATCGCCATCAGCACCGTCAGCGTCAGCACGTAAAACAGCAGGATGCGCACCGGCACGGCGTTGATCGCTTTCGGCAGCACTTTGGCGGGGTCTTTCGCCTCGCTGGCGGTAATGCCGATGATCTCGATGCCGCCGAAGGCGAACATCACCACCGCCAATGACGCGACCACGCCGCCGATGCCGTTGGGCATAAAGCCGCCGTGCTGCCACAGGTTACTGATACCGGTAGCGTGCTGGGCTTGGCCGAAGCCGAACAGCATCACCGCCGCGCCGCCGACGATCATCGCCACGATGGCGGCGACCTTGACCAGCGACAGCCAGAATTCCAGCTCGCCGAACACCTTGACGCTGCACAAATTGAGCGCGCCGATAAACAGAATGATGCTGAGCACCCAGACCCACTGGGCGACGTCCGGGAACCACAGCCCCATATAAATGCCGAAGGCGGTGACGTCCGCCAGGGCGACGATCACCATTTCGAAGGTGTAGGTCCAACCGGTGAGGAACCCGGCCAGCGGGCCGAGATAGTGGCTGGCGTAGTGGCCGAACGAGCCGGAAACCGGCTGGTGCACCGCCATTTCACCCAGCGCGCGCATCACCATGAACACCGCTGCGCCCCCCACCAGGTAGGCCAGCAGCACGGCCGGGCCGGCCAGCTGGATGGCGCCGGCGGAGCCGTAGAACAGGCCGGTGCCGATCGCCGAGCCGAGAGCCATGAAACGGATGTGCCGCGCGTTTAGTCCGCGTCTGAGTTGTGTTGTTTCGTTACGCATGTTGCTTCCCGTTAAGTGTTTGCCGAACAGGCACGCGCTGCCCGCGCCGGGTGGAACGCACCCGGCGGGGCAGAACAAACTGCGTGATTCAGTGTGTGATGATTATGCCTGGCTAGGCAGCAGCGCCGCAGGCAGCAGCGATGTCAGGTGACCGGCCGCCAAGAGTTGGCTGGCGGCTTCAATGTCGGGGGCGAAGAAACGATCCTTGTCGTAGAAACTGACATGCTCGCGCAGCAGACGGCGCGCCTGCTCCAGACCTTCCGAGGTCTTCAGGCCGTTGCGAAAATCCAGGCCCTGGCAGGCGGCCAGCCATTCGACCGCCAGAATGCCGCGCACGTTGTCCGCCATGATCCACAGGCGGCGACCGGCGGCCGGCGCCATGGAAACGTGGTCTTCCTGGTTGGCGGAGGTCGGAATGCTGTCGACGCTCGACGGGTGCGCCAGCGCTTTGTTTTCGCTGGCCAGCGCCGCGGCGGTCACCTGGGCGATCATGAAGCCGGAGTTCACGCCGCCGTTTTCCACCAGGAACGGTGGCAGTTGCGACATGTGTTTGTCCATCATCAGCGAGATGCGGCGCTCGGACAGCGAACCGATTTCGGCGAACGCCAGCGCCAGGTTATCGGCGGCCATCGCCACCGGCTCGGCGTGGAAGTTGCCGCCGGACAGCACGTCGCCCTGTTCGGCGAACACCAGCGGGTTATCCGAGACGGCGTTGGCTTCAATTTCCAGCACCTCGGCGGCCTGGCGGATCTGCGTCAGGCAGGCGCCCATCACCTGCGGCTGGCAGCGCAGGGAGTAAGGATCCTGCACTTTTTCGCAGTTGCGATGCGAGTCGGAGACTTCGCTGCGCGCGCCGAGCAGGTGGCGGTAGGCGAGGGCGGCGTCGATCTGGCCGCGCTGGCCGCGCACCTCGTGGATACGCGCATCGAACGGGCTGCGAGAGCCCAGCGCCGCTTCCACCGTCAGGCTGCCCGCCACGGTCGCGGCGGCGAACAGGTCTTCGGCATCGAACAGGCCGCGCAGCGCGAAGGCGGCGGAGACCTGGGTGCCGTTCAGCAGCGCCAGGCCCTCTTTCGCCGCCAGCGTCAGCGGTTTCAGGCCGGCCTTGGCCAGCGCTTCGGTCGCCGGCAGCCATTGGCCCTGATGGCGCGCCTGGCCTTCGCCCAGCAGCACCAGGCTCATGTGCGCCAGCGGCGCCAGGTCACCGGAGGCGCCGACCGAGCCCTTCAGCGGAATATGCGGATAAACTTCGGCGTTGACCAGCGCGATCAGCGCCTGGATGACTTCCAGACGAATGCCGGAGAAGCCGCGCGACAGGCTGTTGATCTTCAGCACCATGATCAGGCGCACCAGATTGTCGTCGGTCGGTTCGCCCACGCCGGCGGCGTGCGACAGCACGATCGAACGCTGCAGGTTTTCCAGATCGTCGCGGGCGATGCGCGTCGAAGCCAGCAGGCCAAACCCGGTATTGATGCCGTAAGTGGTGCGGTTTTCTTCAACGATGCGTTCCACGCAGGCCACGCTCTGCTGGATTGGCGCGTAGGCGTTGTCGTCCAGCGTCAGCGTCACCGGGTGTTGATAGACGTCGCGTAGCTGGGCCAGCGTCAGTTTGCCTGGGCGAATAGTCAGCGCTTTCATGCTTTTTCTCCTTGGGTCGCGGCAACCATCGGCAGGTTCAGGCCTTGCTCACGGGCGCAGTCGATAGCGATATCGTAACCGGCGTCGGCGTGACGCATGACCCCGGTAGCCGGGTCATTGTGCAGGACGCGGGCGATGCGCTCGGCGGCTTCGTCGGTGCCGTCGCAGACGATCACCATGCCGGAGTGTTGGGAGAAGCCCATGCCGACGCCGCCGCCGTGGTGCAGGGAAACCCAGGTGGCGCCGCTGGCGGTGTTCAGCAGGGCGTTGAGCAACGGCCAGTCGGAAACCGCATCGGAACCGTCTTTCATCGCTTCGGTTTCACGGTTCGGGCTGGAAACGGAGCCGGAATCCAGGTGATCGCGGCCGATGACGATCGGGGCGGACAGTTCGCCCCGGCGCACCATTTCGTTGAACGCCAGGCCCAGCTTGGCGCGCTGGCCGAGGCCAACCCAGCAGATGCGCGCCGGCAGGCCCTGGAAGCTGATGCGCTCGCGCGCCATGTCCAGCCAGCGGTGCAGGTGTTCGTCATCCGGGATCAGCTCTTTCACCATGGCGTCGGTTTTGTAGATGTCCTGCGGATCGCCGGACAGCGCCGCCCAGCGGAATGGCCCGATGCCGCGGCAGAACAGCGGACGGATGTAGGCCGGCACGAAGCCCGGGAAGTCGAAGGCGTTGTCGACACCGGTTTCTTTCGCCATCTGGCGAATGTTGTTGCCGTAGTCGAAGGTCGGCACGCCCATCTGCTGGAAGGCCAGCATGGCTTTGACGTGATCGGCCATCGACTGCTTGGCGGCGGCGACCACTTTGGCCGGCTCGGTCTGGGCGCGCTGGCGATATTCTTCCCAGCTCCAGCCCTTCGGCAGGTAGCCGTTCAGCGGATCGTGGGCGCTGGTCTGATCGGTGACCATGTCCGGGCGCACACCGCGGCGAACCAGCTCAGGCAGGATTTCCGCCGCGTTGCCGCACAGGGCGATGGAGATGGCTTTGCCTTCCGAGGTGTATTTTTTGATGCGTGCCAGCGCGTCGTCCAAATCTTTAGCCTGCTCATCGACGTAGCGGGTTTTCAGGCGGAAATCGATGCGGCTCTGCTGACATTCGATGTTCAGCGAGCAGGCGCCCGCCAGCGTCGCGGCCAGCGGCTGCGCGCCGCCCATGCCGCCCAAACCGGCGGTCAGCACCCAGCGGCCCTGCAGGCTGCCGTCGTAATGCTGGCGGCCCGCTTCGACGAAGGTCTCATAGGTGCCCTGAACGATGCCCTGGCTGCCGATGTAGATCCAACTGCCGGCGGTCATCTGGCCGTACATGGCCAGGCCTTTGGCGTCCAGCTCGTTGAAGTGTTCCCAGGTCGCCCAGTGGGGCACCAGGTTGGAGTTGGCGATCAGCACGCGCGGCGCGTTGCTGTGGGTTTTGAAGACGCCGACCGGCTTGCCGGACTGCACCAGCAGGGTTTCGTCTTCCTCCAGCGTTTTCAGCGTTTCGACGATCTTGTCGTAGCAATCCCAGTCGCGCGCGGCGCGGCCGATGCCGCCGTACACCACCAGCTCGTGTGGGTTCTCCGCAACTTCAGGATCGAGGTTGTTCATCAGCATGCGTAACGGCGCTTCGGTCAGCCAGCTTTTTGCGTTTAATTGTGTGCCGCGTGGCGCGCGTACATCGACATTGCGAACTTTGTTATTTGTAGTCACAGCAGTTTCCTCAAACAGTATCGGTGCAGATTCCATGCCGCGGTGGGGGATGAGTACCACGGCATAACAATGCGTAGGGTTTATTAACATATACTTGTATGTACAAGCATATGCAACACTGACCAGTTGCCGCTGAAAAGTGGCATAAGAAAAAGTTATTTTCTTTTTATATCAGTTTGATATGCGATTTTTTATCGCCGGTTTCATGTATGGAAAGCCGGAGAAAAGTGAGCTGTTCGGCAAAAATGAATTAAAAATGACTCATTTTTGGGCGGCTAGTCACAATATTTTTACAGACTGATTACAGTTGCGGCCAGGGGATAAACAAACCCTATCGCCGCAGGGAAAAAGCCCGCCGTCGGTGGCGGGCTTGTCAGGGTCAGGCCGCCGGTTGCAGCGTCGGTTTGCGGCTCATTTTGCATACCGTGGCGATGGCGGCGATCAGCGCCGGCACGCACAGGAACATCAGGATGCTCTGCACCTCCCACTGCATCGCCAGCAGTTGGGCGCCCATCATGGTGCCGGCGACGCCGCCGAAGCGGCCGATGCCCTGCATCCAGGCGATGCCGGTGGCGCGGCTGTGGGTGGGGTAGAAGGTGGCCGCCAGCGTTTGCAGCCCGGACTGCGCGCCGTTCATGGTGACGCCCATCAGGAAGATGAAGGCGCCCAGCAGCACGATGTGTTTGTCCTCGGTCGCCATCGCCACGATCAGCAGGGCAGTGGCGACAAAGCCGCTCGAGACCACCTTATGCGCGTTCCAGCGATCCATCAGCCAGCCGGCCACCAGGATGCCAAGCGTGCCGCCGAAGGTGAACAGCGAGGTGAGCATCGCCGATTGCTCCAGCTGGTAACCCAGCCCCTGCATCAGGATCGGCATCCAGCTCAGCAACACGTAGTAGATTACCAGCCCCATAAAGTAGGTCAGCCACAGCATCAGCGTGCCGAGCAGGTAAGGGCGGCTGAACAGCAGGCCGACGCTGGTCTTGGTGTGCGTAAGCTTTTCTTCGTACAGGTAAAAACGCGTCACGCCGTCCAGGCTCTGGCTGACGAAGCGCTGTGCGATGCGCTTGATCTTCGCCGCATCCTGCCCGCGGTTGACCATGTATTTGACCGATTCCGGCAGCAGCAGGATCAGCAAAACCGTCAACGCCAGCGGCGCAATGGCGCCGAGCAGCAGCACGCTGTGCCAGCCGTAGCTCGGGATCAGCCACGATGAAATGGCGCCGCCGCCGGCCGCGCCCAGCGGGAAACCGCAGTACATGGTGTTGATCGCCAGCGAACGGCAGCGCTGCGGCGCGTATTCGGAGATCAGCGTGATGGCGTTGGGCATCGCCGCTCCCAGCCCGAGGCCGGTGAGAAAGCGCCACAGCGTCAGGCTGTTGAGCGAGCCGGCGTAGGCGGTGGCCAGGCTCGACAGGCCGAAGAACAGGCAGGAAAACACCAGCACGCGCTTGCGGCCGATGCGGTCGGAGATTGGCCCGGCGATCAGCGCGCCGAGCGACAGCCCCAGCAGCGCGGCGCTCAGCACCGGCCCCAGATCCTGTTTGACGATGCCCCAGTCTTTAGCGACCGAGGGGGCGATATAGCCCATGGCGGCGGTATCGAAACCGTCGATGGCGAGGATCAGGAATCCGAGAATGATCAGGGTCCAGTGAAACAGCGAAAACTTGCTGTCGTCGATGGCCTGCTGAATGTTCAACTCGCTGGTGGAATGAGTCATGGCACCCTCTAAACGCAGATGTAGTCGTGATGGATGGAACGTGGCCGAAACTGACGCTCGGCTTGTGTTTGCTTGTATATACATCTGCGCGTCGGCGCTTTATGTCAAATATATTTATCTTATGCGTTAAATAAATGTTGTTTTTGCGAAGCGGGTTACACCGTGAATGAAAGGCCAAAGCCCGACTCACAAATTAAATGAACGCCGTGGGTGGTGAGATATGCTGGCGGCGGCGCGGAGAATAAAATTTAATACAATGTTGGCCGTTTGGTCGCCGGGCCGGAATCTGCGATAATCGCTTTTTACTTTTCCAGATTGAGAAACCGATGCAGTACCCGATCAATGAGATGTTCCAAACCTTGCAGGGCGAAGGCTTCTTCACCGGCGTGCCGGCCATTTTTATCCGCTTGCAGGGCTGCCCGGTAGGGTGCAGTTGGTGCGACACCAAACATACCTGGGAAAAGGAAGCCAATCGGGAAGTCGACCTGCAACGGATCCTGGTCAAAACAGAGGAAAGCGACGCCTGGGGCAACGCCAGCGCCGAGCAGCTGTTGGCGGTGATGCGCCAACAAGGTTACACCGCGCGCCATGTGGTGATCACCGGCGGCGAACCCTGCATCTACGATCTGGCGCCGCTGACCGAGCTGTTCGAACAGCATGGCTACGGCTGCCAGATTGAGACTAGCGGCACCCACGACATTCGCTGTTCCGCCAAAACCTGGGTGACGGTTTCGCCGAAGGTGAATATGCGCGGCGGCATGAAGGTGCTGGTTCAGGCGCTGCGGCGCGCCGACGAGGTGAAGCATCCGGTGGCGCGCGAGCGCGACATCGAGGCGCTGGACGCGCTGCTGGCGACGCTGCAGGACGACAAGGCGCGCATTATCGCGCTGCAGCCGATCAGCCAGAAAGAAGAGGCGACCCGCCTGTGCATCGAAACCTGCATCGCGCGCAACTGGCGGCTGTCGATGCAGACCCACAAGTATCTGAACATCGCCTAAAATCAGGGCGCCCTTGGGCGCCCTTTCTTTTAACCTTTATATACGCATCCCGCAGTACAGGTCTCTTTCACCATCACCGCAGTCAGTTCCGGCAACTGGGGCTTGAGCTGCTGCCAAATCCAGGCGGCGAGCACTTCGCTGGTGGGATTTTCCAATCCTGGAATATCGTTCAGATAATGGTGATCCAGCCGCTCCCAGATCGGGGAAAACACAGCCTTGAGCTCGGCGAAATCCATCACCCAACCGGTGTGGGGATCCACTTCACCGGTCACTTCCAGACGCACCATAAACGAATGCCCATGCAGACGGCCGCATTTATGGCCCTCCGGCACGTGGGGCAAACGGTGTGCGGCTTCAAACTGAAAATCTTTAAACAGCGTGGTTGCCATTATTACGGCCTCATTGACTCAAAAACCGCCGCATAGTACCGGAAAGCGCGTCTGCTTGCCATTTATACCGTTATGGTCTACCGCCACGGCAAACGCATCCGGTTAACACTTTTTTTGTTTGGTGTTTGCGGCACCTATCGGCTGGGGTAATGAGCCGAAATGTTGAACGGTGAAAAAACGATGAAAAAAAGCGCTTTAATTTCATCTGGATAAAAAACTTTGTTTAACGGTTTAAGCGTTATCCATTACCGGAAAAACAGCTTAGTCATTTTGGTTATGATTTATTGCTATCCCTTATTTAATCGTTGCTATTCTGCTCGGTAACCTTACAAACTCTCCTGATCTTTTCCGCACACCCGACGCAGCGAAGAGACAGCGACTGACACTGGCGCGCGCCTGGCAGGAAAGGCGCTAAGTATAGGAAATAAGTACAGCAATGACGACTCAGGCTCCTCCAACATCTTTGCTCCCGCTGACGCCCGAACAGCTGGCGCGCTTGCAGGCGACGATCGGCGACTATTCGCCGACGCAGCTGGCGTGGCTGTCCGGCTATTTTTGGGGCATGGTCAATCAACAGCCCGGAGCCGTGGCCATTGCGCCTGTCGCCCCTGCGGCTGCCGCCGGCATCACCATCATTTCCGCTTCGCAGACCGGCAATGCGCGCCGCCTGGCGGAGCAGCTGCGCGACGATCTGCTGGCCGCCAATCTGAGCGCCACGCTGATCAGCGCCGGCGACTACAAGTTCAAGCAGATAGCTCAAGAGCGCCTGCTGGTGATCGTCGCCTCTACGCAGGGGGAAGGCGAGCCGGCGGAAGAAGCGGTGGCGCTGCATAAATTCCTGTTCTCGAAGAAGGCGCCGAAGCTGAATGACACCGCTTTTGCGGTGTTCGGGCTGGGCGACACCTCTTATGAGAATTTCTGCCAGTCTGGTAAGGATTTCGACGGCAAGCTGGCCGAGCTGGGCGCCGAGCGCCTGGTGGAGCGCGTGGACGCCGACGTGGAGTACCAGGAACTGGCCGCCGCCTGGCGCAAACAGGTGGTGTCGGTGCTGAAGGCGCGCGCGCCGGCGGAAAGCGCCGCACCGGGCGTGTTGGCCAGCGGCGCGGTCGATCTGATCGACAGCAGCCCGTACAGCAAGGAACAACCGCTTACCGCCCAGCTTGCGGTCAATCAGAAAATTACCGGCCGCGCGTCGGATAAAGACGTGCGCCATATCGAAATCGATCTGGGCGACTCCGGCCTGCGCTATCAGCCGGGCGATGCGCTCGGCGTATGGTTCGACAACGATCCGGCGCTGGTGGACGAACTGGTGCAGCTGTTGTGGCTGAAAGGCGACGAGCCGGTCGAGGTGGAAGGGCAAACCCTGCCGCTGGCGCAGGCGCTGCGCAGCCATTTCGAGCTGACGCAGAACACCACGCCGATCGTCGATAAATACGCCGCGCTGTCGCGCGACGAAACGCTGATCGGCCTGTTGGCGGATAAAGCTGCGCTGCAGCAGTACGCGCACAACACGCCGATCGTCGACATGGTGCGTCAGGCGCCGGCGGATCTGAGCGCCGAACAGCTGGTCGGCCTGCTGCGCCCGCTGACGCCGCGTCTGTACTCCATCGCCTCTTCGCAGGCGGAGAACGAAAGCGAAGTCCACATCACCGTGGGCGTGGTGCGTTACGACATCGACGGGCGCGCCCGCAGCGGCGGCGCCTCCGGCTTCCTGGCGGATCGCCTGGAGGAAGACGGCGACGTGCGGGTGTTTATCGAACACAACGACAACTTCCGCCTGCCGGCCAACCCGGAAACGCCGGTGATCATGATTGGCCCGGGCACCGGCATCGCGCCGTTCCGCGCCTTTATGCAGCAGCGCGACGCCGACGGCGCCAGCGGCAAAAACTGGCTGTTCTTCGGCAACCCGCACTTCACCGAAGATTTCCTGTATCAGGTCGAATGGCAGCGCTACGTGAAAGACGGCCTGCTGACCCGCATCGATCTGGCCTGGTCCCGCGACCAGCAACATAAAATATACGTACAAGACAAACTGCGCGAACAGGGCGCGGAAGTGTGGCGCTGGATTCAGGAAGGCGCGCACATTTACGTCTGCGGCGATGCCAATCGCATGGCGAAAGACGTGGAAAACACATTACTGGAACTGGTGGCCGAGCACGGTGGCATGGATACCGAGCAGGCGGATGAATTTTTAAGTGAGCTGCGCCTTGAGCGCCGTTATCAGCGAGATGTTTACTGATGAGTGATAAACACCCCGGGCCTTTGGTAGTCGAAGGCAAACTGGCCGATGCGGAGCGCATGAAGAAGGAGAGCAACTTCCTGCGCGGCACCATCGCCGAAGATTTGAACGACGGCCTGACCGGCGGCTTCAACGGCGACAACTTCCTGCTGATCCGTTTTCACGGCATGTACCAGCAGGATGACCGCGATATTCGCGCCGAACGCGCCGAGCAGAAGCTGGAGCCGCGCCACGCCATGATGCTGCGCTGCCGCCTGCCGGGCGGCATCATCAGCCCGCAGCAGTGGCTGGGCATCGACAAGTTCGCGCAGGAGAGCACGCTGTACGGCAGCATTCGCATCACCAACCGCCAGACGTTCCAGTTTCACGGCATTCTGAAAGGCAACGTCAAACCGGTGCACCAGCTGCTGAACCGTCTGGGGCTGGACGCGTTGGCGACCGCCAACGACGTTAACCGCAACGTGCTGTGCACCTCCAACCCGGTGGAATCCGAGCTGCATCAGGAAGCCTACGAGTGGGCGAAGAAGATCTCCGAACACCTGCTGCCGCGCACCCGCGCCTACGCTGAGGTGTGGCTGGATCAGGAGAAGGTGGCCACCACCGACGAAGAGCCGATTCTGGGGCCGACCTACCTGCCGCGCAAATTCAAAACCACGGTGGTGATCCCGCCGCAGAACGACGTCGATCTGCACGCCAACGACATGAAC
Organism: Serratia sp. CY31944; assembly: GCF_052169175.1. Taxonomy (NCBI): domain Bacteria; kingdom Pseudomonadati; phylum Pseudomonadota; class Gammaproteobacteria; order Enterobacterales; family Yersiniaceae; genus Serratia; species Serratia sp. CY31944. The sequence continues at coordinate 79,293 of NZ_JBJNLG010000002.1, read as the reverse complement.
TTCGTGGCGATCGCCGAAAACGGCAAGCTGGTAGGCTTCAACCTGCTGGTGGGCGGCGGGCTGTCCATCGAACACGGCAACAAGAAGACCTACGCGCGGCAGGCCAGCGAATTCGGCTACATTCCGCTCGAGCATACGCTGGCGGTGGCGGAAGCGGTGGTGACCACGCAGCGCGACTGGGGCAACCGCACCGATCGCAAGAACGCCAAAACCAAATACACGCTGGAGCGCGTCGGGGTGGACGTTTTCCGCGCCGAAGTGGAAAAGCGCGCCGGTATCACCTTCGCGCCGGTCCGGCCGTATGAATTCACCGGCCGCGGCGATCGCATCGGTTGGGTGAAGGGCATCGACGATCAATGGCACCTGACGCTGTTTATCGAGAACGGCCGCCTACTGGACTATCCGGGGCGTCCGCTGAAGACCGGCATGGCGGAGATCGCCAAGATCCATAAAGGCGACTTCCGTCTGACGGCGAACCAAAACGTGATCATCGCCGGCGTGCCGGCAAGCGAGAAGGCGAAGATCGAAGCCCTGGCGCGCGATCATGGCCTGATCGACGACGAGATCAGCGAGCAACGCAAGAACTCGATGGCCTGCGTATCGTTCCCGACCTGCCCGTTGGCGATGGCGGAGGCCGAGCGCTTCCTGCCGCAGTTCGTCACCAAGGTGGAAGGGATCATGCATCGGCACGGGGTGGGCGACGAGCATATCGTGCTGCGCATCACCGGCTGCCCGAACGGCTGCGGCCGCGCGCTGCTGGCGGAGCTGGGGCTGGTGGGCAAGGCGGTCGGCCGCTATAACCTGCATTTGGGCGGCAACCGCGAAGGCACGCGCATTCCGCGCATGTACCGCGAGAACATCAGCGAAGACGAGATCCTGAACGAGATCGACCTGCTGGTGGGGCGCTGGGCGAAGGAGCGCAACGCCGGCGAAGGCTTCGGCGACTTCACCGTTCGCGCGGGCATCGTCAAACCGGTGCTGGATCCGGCGCGAGATTTCTGGGAGTGAGGCCGGGCGGCCCCTGGGCAGAGGGGCCGCACAGGTAATTTCAAGTAGCAGGAGAGACAACATGGCTGAATTCGATCTGGCGGCGCTGAACGCGTTGCCCAAATCCGGGCAGGCGCTGGCATTGGCGGTGGTCAACGGCCAACTGGAGACCCTCAGCGCCGAACAGCGCGTTGCATGGGCGCTGGAGCATCTGCCCGGCGAGTTCGTACTCTCGTCCAGTTTCGGCATTCAGGCGGCGGTATGCCTGCACCTGGTGACGCGCATCCGGCCGGATATCCCGGTGATCCTGACCGACACCGGTTACCTGTTCCCGGAAACCTACCGCTTTATCGATCAACTGACCGACCAGCTGAAGCTGAATCTGCAGGTGTTCCGCGCCGAACAGTCTCCCGCCTGGCAAGAGGCGCGCTACGGCAAACTGTGGGAGCAGGGCGTGGAAGGGATTGAGAAGTACAACCAGATCAACAAGGTCGAGCCGATGAACCGCGCGCTGGAGACGCTGGGGGCGCAGAGCTGGTTCGCCGGCCTGCGGCGCGAGCAGTCCGGCAGCCGCGCCAATCTGCCGGTGCTGGCGGTGCAGCGCGGGGTGTTCAAGATCCTGCCGATCATCGACTGGGACAACCGCAAGATTTACCAGTACCTGACCGAACATGGGCTGAGCTATCACCCGCTGTGGGAGCAGGGCTACCTGTCGGTAGGCGATACCCACACCACCCAGAAGTGGGAGCCGGGCATGAGCGAGGAAGAGACGCGTTTCTTCGGCCTGAAGCGCGAGTGCGGCCTGCACGAAGGCTAAACGGCGCGATCAACATGACGGGGCTCAGCAATGCTGGGCCCTGTTTTTTTGCGGGCTACTTTTTCTTCTGTGCTTTCGGTGGGTGCGCCTGCGCCAGCTCTTTGATCAGCGGTAGCAGGATCTGCACGCTTTCGCGGCTGCGTTTGTCGATCCGCCCCGGCAGATAGCGATCCAGATACTGCAGGTTGTCGTACTGCGGGCGGTGCCAGGTGATGCCCTGCGGGAAGTGCGGGCTGACGGCGCGCTGCTGGTAGCCGTCCTTGTCGCCCAGCGACCAGTTGGTGGCCTCCACCGACAGCACCGGGATGCCTGCGGCGTCGAACACCTCTTGATCGGAGCAGCAGCCGGTGCCCTTCGGATGCTGGGCGCTGCCCGGATTGCTGGCGGCGGCGATGCCGTAGCGGTGGGCGATATCCAGCGCGCGATCGCGGGAGCGTTTCGCCATTTGCGGCGGCGTGTTGCGCCCGGCGTTGAAGTACAGACGATCGCCGGTGATCAGGCTGTCGAGGTTGATCACCAGCACGGTGTTGCTTTTCTCTTCCGCGCTCATGCGTTGCAGGTAGTTCTGTGCGCCCAGCGAGCCGAGCTCTTCGGCACTGGTGGCGACGAAGCGCAGGCCGTAGGCGGTGGGGATGCTTTTCAGGCGCTCCGCCAGTTCCAGCATCACGCCGATGCCGGAGGCGTTGTCGTCGACGCCCTGCAGCGTCAGGCCGCCGAGATTGTTATCCAGGTCTTCGTCGCTCTGCGGCGTGTAGGTGTCGAAGTGGGCGACAATCACTATTTGTTTCGGGCTGTCGCCGTTGCGGGCGGCGATCACCGAGCTGGCGGTGACGTTGTTCCAATTCTTCTTGCCGTCTTTGCTGGTGTAGAGATAGCGCGTGTTGACGCTGCGAATATCGCTTTGATAACCCATCTTGCTGAACTGCTGCTTCAGGTAGTCGGCGGTGAGCAATTCGGCCGGGCTGCCCGCCATGCGGCCGGGGAAGTAAGTGGCGATGTGGCGGGTCTGTTCGGCGGCGAAACGGCCCATTGGCGCGTCTTTTGCGGGCTGTGCGGCACAAACGCTGAAGACGCCGCCGAGTGCGAGGGCCAGCAGGCTGGTCTTCAGGTAAAAACGGGAAAACATACCGAAAAATCCTTCTTTGCTATCGGCGCTGCCGATCATTTTTCTTCGGCACCCAGTATGAGACGCCGGGCGGCATTACACAATTTCCCCGTCTCTTAATTTTCGCGCGAATGCGCAAACCGTCGCCGCAGTTATCACCGTTTGCCTCTGGCGTTGCGGCCTATATTCCATAAAGGAACTAATCATTCCTTTTCGTCATTTCAGAGGCTAAATCTCAGCCCGTATAGTCACACTATCTTTCTGTTATATGAAAAGGCTGTTGTGGACTATCTACCAATATTCGCCGATCTGAAACAACGTCCGGTGCTGGTCGTTGGCGGCGGTGACGTGGCTGCGCGCAAAGTCGATCTGCTTCAGCGCGCCGGGGCTGAAATACGGATAGTTGCGCAGTCGCTCTCACCGGAACTGGAACAACAACGTCAGCAAGGGCAACTGCTCTGGCTGGGGAAAACCTTTGACCCGCAACAGCTGGACGAGGTGTTTCTGGCGATCGCCGCCACGGACGACAACGCGCTGAACGCCGCGGTGTTCGCCGAGGCGGATAAACGCCGGGTGTTGGCCAACGTGGTGGACGATCAGCCGCGCTGTTCGTTCATTTTCCCGTCGATCATCGATCGCTCGCCGCTGGTGGTGGCGGTGTCGTCCAGCGGCCAGGCTCCGGTGCTGGCGCGGTTGCTGCGCGAAAAGCTGGAGGCGTTGCTGCCCGCCAGTTTGGGGCAGATGGCGCAGGTGGCGGGCCGCTGGCGCGGCCAGGCCAAACAGCGGCTGGCCTCGATCGGCGAACGTCGTCGTTTCTGGGAGAAAACCTTCGGCGGCCGTTTCGCCACGCTGGTGGCCAACGGCCAGACGGCGCAGGCGGAGCGGCAGCTGGAGCAGGATTTGCAAAGCTTCGCCGCAGGCGATGAAGGCGTGCAGGGCGAGATAGCCCTGGTGGGCGCCGGGCCGGGCGACGTGGGGCTGTTGACCCTGCGCGGGCTGCAGGTGATGCAGCAGGCGGACGTGGTGCTGTATGACCACCTGGTCAGCGGCGAGATCCTCGATCTGGTGCGCCGCGACGCCGAGCGCATCTGCGTGGGCAAGCGCGCCGGCGCGCACTCGGTGATCCAGGAAGAGACCAACCGGCTGCTGGTGGAGCTGGCGCAGCAGGGCAAACGCGTGGTGCGCCTGAAGGGCGGGGATCCGTTCATCTTTGGCCGCGGCGGCGAAGAGCTGCAGGTGGCCGCCGCCGCCGGCATTCCGTTTCAGGTGGTGCCGGGCGTCACGGCCGCCGCGGGGGCGACCGCCTACGCCGGCATTCCGCTGACGCACCGCGACCACGCGCAGAGCGTGACCTTTATCACCGGCCACTGCCGCCCCGACGGCGATGGCCTGGACTGGGCCGATCTGGCTCGGGCGCGGCAGACGCTGGCTATCTACATGGGCACCATGAAGGCGGCGGACATCAGCCAACGCCTGATCGCCCACGGCCGCGCTGCCGATACGCCGGTGGCGGTGATCAGCCGCGGCACGCGCGCCGATCAGCAGGTGCAGATTGGCACGCTGGATCAACTGGAACATCTGGCCCAACGGGCGCCGCTGCCGGCGCTGCTGGTGATTGGCGAAGTGGTGGAACTGCACCATCAAATCGCCTGGTTCGGGCATCAATCGCAGACGGAAGGGGCCGCGCGCCCGGCCGTCGTGAATTTGGCATAGGCAAGGCTTTTAAGGATCTGTTATGGACGAAAAACGACTCACTCATTTGCGGCAATTGGAGGCGGAGAGTATCCATATCATCCGTGAAGTCGCCGCTGAATTCGCCAACCCGGTGATGCTGTATTCCATCGGTAAAGACTCTTCCGTGATGCTGCATCTGGCGCGCAAGGCGTTCTTCCCCGGCACGCTGCCGTTCCCGCTGCTGCACGTCGATACCGGCTGGAAGTTCCGCGAAATGTACGAATTCCGCGATCGCACCGCGAAGGAGTACGGCTTCGAGCTGCTGGTGCATAAAAACCCGGAAGGGGTGGCGATGGGCATCAACCCGTTCGTGCACGGCAGCGCCAAGCATACCGACATCATGAAGACCGAGGGCCTGAAGCAGGCGTTGAACAAGTATGGTTTCGACGCCGCCTTCGGCGGTGCGCGGCGCGACGAGGAGAAATCGCGCGCCAAAGAGCGTATCTATTCGTTCCGCGATCGCTTCCACCGCTGGGATCCGAAAAACCAGCGGCCGGAGCTGTGGCACAACTACAACGGCCAGATCAACAAAGGGGAGAGCATCCGCGTCTTCCCGCTGTCGAACTGGACCGAGCTGGACATCTGGCAGTACATCTTCTTGGAAAAGATCGACATCGTGCCGCTGTACCTGGCGAAACCTCGCCCGGTGGTGGAGCGCGACGGCATGCTGATGATGGTGGACGACGATCGCATCGATCTGCAGCCGGGTGAAGTGATCAGCCAGCGCATGGTGCGTTTCCGCACCCTGGGGTGCTGGCCGCTGACCGGCGCGGTGGACTCGCAGGCGCAAACCCTGCCGGAGATCATCGAAGAGATGCTGGTCTCCACCACCAGTGAACGCCAGGGGCGGATGATCGATCGCGATCAGTCCGGCTCGATGGAGCTGAAAAAGCGTCAAGGGTATTTCTAAGGAGCCGCCGGATGAACAACGCAATCGCACAACAAATCGCCGAGCAGGGCGGCGTCGAATCCTATCTGCACGCGCAGCAGCACAAGAGCCTGCTGCGCTTTCTGACCTGCGGCAGCGTCGATGACGGCAAAAGCACCCTGATTGGCCGCCTGCTGCACGATACCCGCCAGATCTACGAGGATCAGCTGTCGACGCTGCACAGCGACAGCAAACGCATCGGCACCCAGGGCGAGAAGCTCGATCTGGCGCTGCTGGTGGACGGCCTGCAAGCCGAGCGCGAGCAGGGCATCACCATCGACGTGGCCTATCGCTATTTCTCGACCGAAAAACGCAAATTTATCATCGCCGATACCCCGGGGCATGAGCAGTACACCCGCAACATGGCCACCGGTGCCTCCACCTGCGATCTGGCGATCCTGTTGATCGACGCGCGCAAAGGGGTATTGGACCAGACTCGCCGCCACAGCTTTATCGCGACCCTGCTGGGCATTCGCCACCTAGTGGTGGCGGTGAACAAGATGGATCTGGTGGACTACCAGGAAGCGGTGTTCGAGCAGTTCAAACAGGATTACCTGACCTTCGCCCAGCAGCTGCCAGGCGATCTGGACATCAAATTCGTGCCGCTGTCGGCGCTGGACGGCGACAACGTGGCGAGCGAAAGCGCCCATATGCCGTGGTACAGCGGCCCGACGCTGCTGGAAGTGCTGGAGAGCGTGGACGTGGTCAGCGAGCGAGAAAACCAGCCGCTGCGCTTCCCGGTGCAGTACGTCAACCGCCCGAACCTCGATTTTCGCGGCTATGCCGGCACGCTGTCCGCCGGCGTGGTGCGGGTGGGGCAACGGGTCAAGGTGCTGCCTTCCGGCGTGGAGTCCAGCGTGGCGCGCATCGTGACCTTCGACGGCGATCTGCAAGAGGCGGTGCCGGGCGAGGCGATTACGCTGGTGCTGAAGGATGAGGTGGACATCAGCCGCGGCGATCTGCTGGTCGACGCCGGCGAAAGCCTGCAGGCGGCGCAGAGCGCGCTGGTGGACGTGGTATGGATGGCCGAGCAGCCGCTGGTGCCGGGCCAGAGCTACGACATCAAGATCGCCGGTAAAAAGACCCGCGCCCGCGTGGAGAGTATCCGCCATCAGGTGGAGATCAATACGCTGGCGCAGCACTCGGCAGACACGTTGCCGCTTAACGGCATCGGCCTGGTGGAGCTGACCTTCGACGAGCCGTTGATGCTGGACAGCTATCAGAGCAATCACGACACCGGCGGGCTGATCTTTATCGATCGCATGAGCAACGTCACGGTGGGTGCCGGTCTGGTACGCGAAACGCTGCAGGCCGCATCGGCGGCGCGCGGCGAGTTCAGCACTTTCGAGCTGGAGTTGAATGCGCTGGTGCGCAAGCACTTCCCGCACTGGGGCGCACGCGATCTGCTCGGTGGCCGATAAGGTGGCCGCTGAACTGAGGGCGACCGGGCCGGACAATGAGAACGTGGTTTGGCATCCGCACGCGGTGACGCGCGCGGATCGCGAAGCGCGCAACGGCCACCGCGGCGCGGTGCTGTGGTTTACCGGGCTGTCCGGCTCGGGCAAATCCACCGTCGCCGGCGCGCTGGAGCAGGCGCTGCATGGGCTCGGCGTCAGCACCTATCTGTTGGACGGCGATAACGTGCGCCACGGCCTGTGCCGCGATCTCGGCTTCTCGGACGAAGATCGGCGCGAGAACATCCGCCGGGTGGGGGAAGTGGCCAAACTGATGGTGGATGCCGGGCTGGTGGTGCTGACCGCGTTCATTTCGCCGCACCGCGCCGAGCGGCAGATGGTGCGCGAAATGCTCGGCGACGATCGCTTTATCGAAGTGTTCGTCGACACGCCGCTGGCGATCTGCGAGGCGCGCGATCCGAAGGGATTGTATAAAAAAGCGCGCGCCGGCGAGCTGCGCAACTTCACCGGCATCGACGCGGTTTACGAGGCGCCGCAGCAGCCGGAAATCCACCTCGATGGCCAACAATTGGTAACAAATTTGATTGCGCAATTGTTAGACGTGTTGCGTGGTCAGGCTATTATCAAACCCTGAATTCAAAAAAAGCGTGTGGCGTTTTTCGCCATGCGCTTTTTACTCTAAGCCGCCGCAGAGCGAGCCGAATAACCAGGGATCACTATGCAAAATGTCACGCCTATCTTGATCGACTCCAAGCAGTCAAAACAGGAGAGAGAGGAGCCTTCTTATTCTTTCCTGGGCGGCGTCAGCGGCTTTGTTTTCTACTGGCTGGCGTTCGCGTTGCCGTTTCTGGTTTACGGTTCCAACACGCTGTTTTTCCTGCTTTATACCTGGCCGTTCTTCCTGGCGCTGATGCCGCTGTCGGTGCTGATCGGCATCACCCTCAGCATGCTGTTGCGCGGTCGTCTGATCCTGACGCTGCTGCTGACCGGCGCCATCGTGCTGTGCCTGTTCTGGCTGGTGTTCAGCTTCCTGACCGGGTGGTAAGAGAGCGGGCGCCGATGCCGGCGCCCGAAGGATTGCAAAGCGGTGCCGAAGGTTACAAAACTTTGCTCAGAAACGCCTGAGTGCGCGGATTGGCCGGATGGCTGAAGATCTGCTGCGGCGTACCTTCCTCCTGAATGATCCCCTGATCGATAAACAGCACCCGATCGGCCACCTCGCGGGCAAAGCCCATTTCATGCGTGACCACCACCATGGTCATGCCCTCGTGGGCCAGGGACTTCATCACCGCCAACACTTCGCCCACCAGCTCCGGATCGAGCGCGGAGGTGGGTTCGTCGAACAGCATGATCTTCGGCTCCATCGCCAGCGCGCGGGCGATGGCCACCCGCTGCTGTTGGCCGCCGGACAGGCTGTTGGGGTAGGCGTCGATCTTGTCGAGCAGGCCGACCTTGCGCAGCAGCTGTTCGGCTTGCGCGATGGCTTCGGCGCGCGGCCGTTTCTTCACGCTCACCGGCGCCATGATGATGTTTTCCAACACCGTCATGTGCGGGAACAGGTTGAAGCGCTGGAACACCATGCCCACGCTTTCACGCATCTTGTTCAGGTCGGTTTTCTGATCGTGGACGGCGAAGCCGTTGACCTCGATCTCGCCGCCGGAGAGCGTTTCCAGCGCGTTGATGCAGCGCAGGAAGGTGCTCTTCCCGGAGCCGGAAGGGCCGATGACGCACACCACTTCGTTGGCGGCGATCCGGCAGGAAATGCCGCGCAGCACGTGGCTCTCGCCGAACTGTTTTTGCAGGTTATGTACGCGAATCACTTTTACCGAACCTCTTTTCCATGTGTTGCACCAGCAGCGAGAGCAGGAAGGTGATGACCCAATAGACCAGCGAAATGGTCAGGTAGGGCTCCCAGTAGGTGGCGTAGGCGCCGGAGACGGTGCGGGCGGCATAGGCCAGATCCGCCAGGCCGATGGCGGAGGCCAGCGACGAATCCTTGACGATGGCGATGGCGTTGTTGCCCAGCGGCGGCAGCATGCGGCGGAAGGCCTGCGGCAGGATCACCTGGCGCATGGTCTTGCCGTAGCTCATGCCCAGCGAACGCGAAGCTTCCATTTGGCCGCGGTCGATAGACTGGATCCCGGCGCGGAAGATCTCCGACACATAGGCGCCGGCATTGAGCGTGATCGCCACCACGCAGGAGAGAAAGGCGCCGTAGTCGGCGCGCAGCGCGCGGGCAAAATCGACGCTCATCAGGCCGCTGGTGACCAGCAGGCCGTCGCGCGGGTTGATGAACAGCGGCACCAGCGCGAAGTGCACCACCATGATTTGTACGAACAACGGCGTGCCGCGAAAGGCGCTGATGTAGATGCGCACCGGCCACTGAACGCCGTAATGCAGTATGGGTTTCCAGATGCCGTGCGGCGCCTGCGCCAAACGACCCAGCCCGAGGATCAATCCCCAGGTGGTGCCCAGCAGCACGCAGATAATGGTGCATTTGATGGTCATCCAGGCGCCTTCCATAAACAGCGGCGCGTATTCCTGGATAATCTCCCAGCGGAAGTTCAAGATCAGATCCTTATTTAAGCGTGTTAAGGCTACTGCGCGTTGTCATCTTGGGATTGGGCAGTGCTCGCCATCCTCATGGATTGCGTGTCCACTCCGGTGGCTGTGCGCTGGCCGCACCCAATCTGACTTAGCTCGCTACGCCTGTTTATTTACTGGCCTACTGCGCTGAGGCGCGCCAGTTGATTATTCCGCCGGCAGCGTCGGTACGTTGCTGTCGAACCAGGTTTGGTAGATCTTGGCGTAGGTGCCGTCGGCGACGATCTTCTTCAGGCCGGCGTTAATCTTGTTACGCAGTTCGTCGTTGCCTTTGGCGACGGCGATGCCGAAATACTGGCGCTCGAACTTGGCGTCGGGCACCAGCTTGAAGGCCTTCTCAGGGTGGGTTTTGATATAGAACTTGGCCACGCCGACGTCGCCGACCGCCGCGCCGATGCCGTCTTCATACAGCTCCTGCAGCATCAGCGGCGTATTGTCGAAGCGCTTGATGGCGGTGCTGTTTTTGCCCAGCACATCGGACACCACGATGTCGCCGGTGCTGGAGTTCACCACGCCGACCTTCAGCGCTTTCAACGCGGCGATGGAATCGACCGTCGAGTCTTGCGGCACGACGATGGCCTGTTCGGCCGGGAAATAAGGCGCAGAGAAATCAACCATTTGCTTGCGTTTGTCGGTGATGGTGATGCCGGAAATGATGATATCGCGATCGCCGGAATTCAGCGTGGCGAAGATCCCTTCCCACGGCGTATTGATCAGTTTGATTTGGAAGCCTTCGGCCTTGGCCACCGCTTTGATGATGTCGATGTCGAACCCTTCCAGCTGTTTTTGGCTGTTTTCAAATTCGAACGGCCGATAGGTGCCGCCGGAGCCGACGACGTAGGTAGGTTCAGCCGCCAACGCGGCGGTGGAGAAGGTGGCGACCAGGCAGGCGCCGATCAGAACTAAACGTTTTAACATCGCGATCCCCGATAATGAAAGGTTATACATTGGAATTATTTATGCACTAGTAGTGCATAAAAATAAGCTTCAATGAATGAAAGTGCAACCGCTGCATGAGGATTATTCTTTCTATGGTGGTAAATATTCATTTTTTGCATTGCTGTGGCGTAAGCGATGGGCCGGTAAGCGGCGGTGCAGTGATTCTTGCTGCATAATGGAGGAAGGGCAGTGTGTCTCTCATCGGAAAACGCGCCGCGCGCGTCGGGTAAAAGGGGCTTTTTTTGCCGCTTTCGCCGCGGATTTGGGTTATAAACTCGGGAACCCTTCATCCGTATTCTGAATTTGGCGCTGAAATGCCGCTCTCAGTGTGGAGTCCAACGAGAAGTTGTGGGATGATTGGTCGGTTTTTCAGGGGGCGGAGATGGGAAAACTTACGCTGCTATTGCTGGCATTGCTCGGTTGGTTACAGTATTCACTGTGGCTGGGCAAAAATGGTATTCACGATTACGTGCGGGTCAATGAAGACGTTGCGGTCCAGCAGGGCAACAACGCCAAGTTGAAAGCGCGTAACGATCAGCTGTTTGCCGAAATCGACGATTTGAACGGCGGACAGGAAGCGATCGAAGAGCGTGCGCGTAATGAGCTGGGCATGATCAAGCCCGGTGAGACTTTCTATCGTCTGGTTCCTGACCAATCCAGACGCAACGCGGCGTCTTCCTCGCAAAACAACGCACAAAAATAACGCATGAATCACTCCGCAGGCACCTTTCCCTCGGTGATTGCCGTCCTGCCCGCTGCCGGTATCGGCAGCCGCATGCAGGCGGAATGCCCGAAGCAATATTTAACTATCGGCCGGCATAGCATCGTCGAACACGCCATCCATGCCCTGTTGCGCCACCCGCGCATCGAGCGGGTGATCGTGGCGATCGGCCCCGAAGATCGCCAGTTCGAACAGTTGCCGATCGCCCAGGATTCGCGGGTGATCGTCACCGAGGGCGGCAAGCAGCGCGCGGATTCGGTGATGGCCGGGCTGAATCTGGCGGGCGATGCGGACTGGGTGTTGGTGCACGACGCCGCGCGCCCCTGCCTGCACGCCGACGATCTCGAGCGCCTGCTGGCGATTACCGCACACAGTAAGGTCGGCGGCATTCTCGCCGCGCCGGTGCGCGACACCATGAAACGCGCCGAACCCGGCCGCGAAACCATCGCCCATACCGTCGATCGGCAGGATCTGTGGCACGCGCTGACGCCGCAGCTGTTTCCGCTGCCGTTGCTCAAGCAGTGCCTGCAGCGCGCGCTGGATGAAGGCGCGAACGTCACCGACGAAGCCTCGGCGCTGGAGCATTGCGGTTACCATCCGCTGCTGATCGCCGGCCGGGCGGACAACATTAAAGTAACGCGGCCGGAGGATTTGGCGCTGGCGGCGTTCTATTTGACTCAGTTAGACAATTAAGGAGCGCACCATGCGTATCGGTCACGGTTTTGACGTACATAAATTCGGCGGCGAAGGCCCGTTGGTGATCGGCGGTGTTCGCATCCCTTACGACAAAGGTTTGCTGGCCCACTCCGACGGTGACGTCGCGCTGCACGCCGCGACCGATGCCCTGCTGGGCGCGGCGGCGCTGGGCGATATCGGCAAGCTGTTCCCCGATACCGATCCGGCGTTCAAAGGCGCCGACAGCCGCGAACTGCTGCGCGAAGCCTGGAAACGCATTCGCGCCAAAGGGTATCGCCTCGGCAACCTCGATATCACCATTATCGCCCAGGCGCCGAAAATGGCGCCGCACATCCCGCAGATGCGCGTTTTCCTGGCGGAAGATCTGCAGTGCCATATGGATGACGTCAACGTGAAGGCCACCACCACCGAGCAGCTCGGCTTCACCGGGCGCGGTGAGGGCATCGCCTGCGAAGCGGTTGCCTTGCTGATCAAGGAATAACCGCATGGATATGGCGAATCTGACCTGGCTGCATGGCCGGCCGCAGAGCACCGGGGTGTTGAAAGCCAATCCGGAAGATTTCGTGGTGGTGGAAGATCTGGGTTTTGCACCGGACGGTGAAGGCGAGCACGTGCTGGTGAACATCCGCAAAAACGGCTGCAATACCCAGTTCGTGGCCGACTATCTGGCGCGCTTCGCCGGTATTCACGCCCGTTCCGTCAGCTATGCCGGCTTGAAGGATCGCCACGCGGTGACCGAACAGTGGTTCTGCCTGCATATGCCGGGCAAGGACACGCCGGATTTCTCCCGGTTTGCGCTGGAAGGCTGCGAGGTGCTCTCGTATGCCCGCCACCTGCGTAAAATGCGCATCGGCAACCTGAAGGGCAACCACTTTACGCTGGTGTTGCGCCAGATTTCAGATCGTCAGGACGTTGAGCGCCGTCTGCAGGCCATCGCCGCGCAGGGCGTGCCGAACTACTTCGGCAGCCAGCGTTTCGGCCGTGGCGGCAACAACCTGGTGATGGCGCGCCGCTGGGCGAATGATGAAATTCGCGTCAAAGAGCGTAGCAAGCGCAGTTTTTACCTCTCTGCCAGCCGCAGCGCGCTGTTTAATCTGGTCGCGAGCAGGCGCCTGGCGGACGGCCTGCAGCGCACCGTGCTGGAAGGTGACGCCCTGCAGCTGATCGGCCGCGGCAGCTGGTTTGTCGCCAAAGCCGATGAGCTGGAGACGTTGCAACAGCGCTTGGATGCCGGTGAGCTGGTTGTCACCGCGACGTTGCCGGGCGACGGCGAGCCGGGCACCGCCGGCAGCGCGTTGGCATTTGAACAACAATGCTTGGCGGAGCAGCCGGAATTGCTTACGCTTTTAAAGCGCGAGCGTGTCGACCCCGCTCGTCGGGCCCTGCTGCTGCAGCCGCAAAATATGCGGTGGAGCTGGTGGGATGACGTTACCGTGGAACTGCGCTTCTGGCTGCCGGCAGGCAGCTTCGCCACCAGCGTGGTTCGCGAGATCATGCAGCAGGATGACAGCGATGCGGATATTGCTGAGTAACGATGACGGCGTTAGCGCCCCGGGCATTCAGGTGCTGGCGGCGGCGCTGCGGGAATTTGCCGAGGTGCAGGTCGTGGCGCCGGATCGTAACCGCAGCGGCTCTTCCAATGCCCTGACGCTGGAGTCGCCGCTGCGCACGCAGACGCTGGCCAACGGTGATATTGCGGTGCTGCAGGGGACGCCGACCGACTGCGTTTACCTTGGCGTCAACGCCTTGATGCGCCCGGCGCCCGATATTGTGGTCTCCGGTATCAACGCCGGGCCGAATTTAGGCGACGACGTCATCTATTCCGGCACCGTCGCGGCGGCGATGGAGGGCCGGCATCTGGGGCTGCCCGCGTTGGCGGTGTCGCTGAACGGCCACCGGTACTACGCGACCGCCGCCGCCATTACCTGCCGCATCCTGCGCGCGCTGCAGCGCGAACCGTTGCGAACCGGAAAAATCCTGAATATCAACGTACCGGATCTGCCGCTGGCGGAGATCAAAGGCCTGCGCGTGACCCGCTGCGGCAGCCGCCATCCAGCCGACAAGGTCTTCTGCCAGCAGGATCCGCGCGGACAAAATATCTACTGGATCGGGCCGCCTGGTGATAAATTTGATGCCGGGCCGGATACCGACTTTGCGGCGGTGGAACAAGGCTATGTGGCGATAACGCCGCTGCAGGTGGATTTAACCGCCTACGCGGCGCAAGAAGTCGTGAAAACATGGTTAACCAAAGCAGAGGTTAGCGGGGAATGGTGAACAAGCGCATGCAAACATTGCTGACGCAGCTGCGGCAGCAGGGAATCCGGGACGAAAAGCTGCTGCGGGCGATCGAGGCGGTGCCGCGCGAGCGTTTTGTCGACGAAGCGCTGGATCATAAGGCCTACGAAAACACCGCATTGCCGATCGGCTCCGGCCAGACCATTTCCCAGCCTTATATGGTGGCGCGGATGACCGAACTGCTGAATCTGAAGCCCACCTCGCGGGTGCTGGAGATCGGCACCGGCTCCGGCTATCAGACCGCCATCCTGGCGCATCTGGTGCAACACGTTTGTTCCGTCGAACGTATTAAGGGGTTGCAGTGGCAGGCCAAGCGCCGCCTGAAGCAGCTCGATCTCCACAATGTTTCCACCCGCCACGGCGATGGCTGGCAGGGCTGGGCGTCGCGCGGCCCGTTCGATGCGATCATCGTCACTGCCGCGCCGCCGGAGATCCCGCAGGCGCTGGTGGAGCAGTTGGACGATGGCGGTATTCTGGTGTTGCCGGTGGGGGAGCAGGCTCAAACTCTCAAACGCATTCAGCGTCATGGCAACGAGTTCGTTGTCGATGCGGTAGAAGCGGTGCGCTTTGTGCCGCTGGTGAAAGGCGAATTGGCCTAGCGATCGTCTGATTTTTCGACCGTCGGCAAAATCTGTTGCACTTTCATCATGCCCGGATAAGGTTTTCTCGTTCCAATCAGGTTAATTTTCACTAGAATTGGCCTTTCTACGTAGTTGTCTTATGGTGCGGCAACGCCAATCTGGTTAGCATTGGCGCGCGTTTTGATGCTCCGGCGCGAGATGACCTGGCATTCAGGGATCGGCCGGCGGCGCCTTTACATCGCAGAAACTGGGAAGTGGCAAAAGCTCGGCTACGATGTAAAGGGTATTTTGGATATATCACTGATATTGCTGTCATGGGGGAAGCATGAGCACGGGAAGCCCAATGATTACGTTACGCCGGGTTGCGGTGTGTACGATGGTAAGTTTGTGGTTGGCGGGTTGTACGAACAATGCCTCAACGTCGGCCCCTATCAGCAGCGTGGGGGGCGGCGGCGCCGTTCCATCCGGCAATAATAATGGCGGGGCGCAGCAGGCCAGCCCAGAGGGCCGCATTGTCTATAACCGCAGTTATAACGCCATTCCTAAAGGGAGTTACAGCGGCGGCGAAACTTATACGGTCAAGCGCGGCGACACGCTGTTTTATATTGCCTGGATCACCGGCAACGATTTCCGCGACCTGGCGCAGCGCAACAATATTCCCGAGCCATACAGCCTGAATGTTGGCCAAACCATTCAGCTTGGTAATGGTTCCGCCAACGGCGGCGGCGGTATGTTGGCGACGACTGACGCGACCCAAGGCGGCGTTCCGAAGCCACCTTCCACCTCCCAGATCCAGACGGCAACGGTTGATTCTCAATCAACTAACGCGTATTCTGAAAACTCGGGTAAACAGAATGTAGGTAAGATGTTACCTGCAGCAGGGGTCGCAGCGGTTGGGACCGCGGCTGCGCCTGTTACCGCGCCGGAAGCCGCTCCACCAGTGAGCAGCACCGTCAGCAACAGCGCTCCGGTCAGTACCTGGAGATGGCCGACTGACGGTAAGGTTATTGATAACTTTTCCTCATCAGAAGGTGGGAATAAGGGTGTCGATATCGCCGGCTCCCGTGGGCAGCCGATCTTCGCTACCGCCGATGGCCGCGTAGTGTATGCAGGCAACGCTTTACGGGGTTACGGTAATCTAATCATCATCAAACATAATGATGATTACCTGAGCGCCTACGCTCATAACGACACAATGCTGGTCCGGGAACAACAAGAAGTGAAGGCGGGTCAAAAAATAGCCACCATGGGTAGCACCGGTACCAGTTCAGTACGTTTGCATTTTGAAATTCGTTACAAGGGGAAATCCGTAAACCCGCTGCGTTATCTTCCGCAGCGATAGATTGGGCAGAATACGCTGAGATTCTGCTCGCGGTATCACGGGTAGGAGCAGCATATGAGCCAAAATACGCTGAAAGTTAACGAGTTACATGATGATGCGGATTTCGACGAGAATGGAGCTGAGGCCGAGTCGTTTGATGAAAAAGCGCTGGTAGAAGAAGAGACCAGCGAGAACGATTTAGCGGAAGAAGAGCTGTTGTCTCAAGGCGTTACGCAACGCGTATTGGATGCGACGCAGCTCTATCTGGGTGAGATCGGTTATTCACCTCTGCTGACCGCAGAGGAAGAAGTCTATTTTGCGCGGCGTGCTCTGCGCGGTGACGTGCCGTCCCGCCGCCGCATGATTGAAAGCAACCTGCGGCTGGTGGTAAAAATCGCCCGCCGCTACAGCAACCGCGGTCTGGCGCTGCTGGATCTGATCGAAGAGGGTAACCTCGGTCTGATTCGCGCAGTGGAAAAATTCGACCCGGAACGCGGTTTCCGCTTCTCCACTTACGCAACCTGGTGGATCCGTCAGACGATTGAACGGGCGATCATGAATCAAACCCGTACCATTCGTTTGCCTATCCATATCGTCAAAGAACTGAATGTCTATCTGCGCACCGCGCGCGAGCTTTCCCACAAGCTGGATCATGAACCGAGCGCTGAAGAGATTGCCGAGCAACTCGACAAGCCGGTGGATGACGTCAGCCGCATGCTGCGTCTGAATGAGCGCATCACCTCGGTGGATACGCCGCTGGGCGGGGATTCGGAGAAAGCGCTGCTGGACATTCTGGCCGACGAGAAGGACAACGGGCCTGAAGACACCACGCAAGACGACGATATGAAGCAAAGCATCGTCAAATGGCTGTTCGAACTGAACGCCAAACAGCGTGAAGTGTTGGCGCGTCGTTTCGGCCTGCTGGGCTATGAAGCGGCGACGCTGGAAGACGTAGGCCGGGAGATTGGCCTGACGCGCGAGCGCGTCCGTCAGATTCAGGTTGAAGGTCTGCGCCGTCTGCGTGAGATTCTGCAGATGCAGGGCCTGAGCATTGAGGCGCTGTTCCGCGAATAACGCCGGTTGTTGAACCGCATCAAATAAAAACGGTGAGCGTCAGGCTCACCGTTTTTTTATGCCCGCGTTTGGCGCCAGACTACACCATATTTTTCAGCCGGTAGATCCATTCCAGCGCCTGGCGCGGCGACAGGGAATCCGGATCCAGCGCTTCCAGGGCTTCAACCGCCGGCGAGGTTTCTTCCTGCAGCAGCGTCATCTGGGTGGCATCGACGCTGCCCGAGGCAGTGTGGCTGGAGATAGACTCCAGCTCGCGCAGCTTCTGGCGGGCGCGCTTGATGACGTCGCGCGGCACGCCGGCCAATGCGGCGACCGCCAGGCCATAGCTTTTGCTGGCGGCACCGTCCTGCACGCTGTGCATGAAGGCGATGGTGTCGCCATGTTCGAGCGCGTCCAGATGCACGTTGACCACGCCTTCCATTTTCTCCGGCAGGGTCGTCAGCTCGAAGTAGTGGGTGGCGAACAGCGTCATCGCCTTGATGCGGTTGGCCAGGTTCTCGGCGCAGGCCCAGGCCAGCGACAGGCCGTCGTAGGTGGAGGTGCCGCGGCCGATTTCATCCATCAACACCAGGCTGTGCTCGGTGGCGTTGTGCAGGATGTTGGCGGTTTCGGTCATCTCCACCATGAAGGTGGAGCGGCCGGAAGCCAGATCGTCCGCCGCGCCGACGCGGGTGAAGATGCGATCCACCGGGCCGATGGTGGCCTTGGTGGCCGGCACGTAACTGCCGATGTGCGCCATCAGCACGATCAGCGCCGTTTGCCGCATATAGGTACTTTTACCGCCCATGTTCGGGCCGGTAATGATCAGCATACGGCGCTGTGGCGACAGGGTGAGCGGGTTGGAGATAAACGGCTCGCTCAGCACCTGCTCCACCACCGGGTGACGGCCTTCGGTAATGCGGATCCCCGGCTGCTCGCTCATGGTCGGGCAAGCGTAGTTCAGGGTATCGGCGCGCTCGGCCAGGTTGGCCAGCACGTCCAGCTCGGCCAGTGCGGCGGCGCTTTGCTGCAGCTCCGCCAGGTGCGGCAGCAGCAGATCGAACAACTCGTCGTACAGGCTTTTCTCGATCGCCAGCGCCTTGCCCTTGGAGGTGAGCACTTTGTCTTCGTACTCTTTCAATTCCGGGATGATGTAGCGCTCGGCGTTTTTCAGCGTCTGACGGCGCACATAGTGGATCGGCACCAGGTGGCTTTGGCCGCGGCTGACCTGAATGTAGTAGCCGTGTACGCCGTTGAAGCCGACCTTGAGCGTATCCAGCCCCAGCTTTTCACGCTCGCGGATCTCCAGCCGATCGAGGTAATCGCTGGCGCCGTCGGCCAGTGCGCGCCACTCGTCCAGCTCGCTGTTGTAACCGGGGGCGATCACGCCGCCGTCGCGCACCAGCACCGGCGGGGATTCAATGACCGCGCGTTCCAGCAGCTCGCGCAGCTCGTCGAACTGCCCTACCTGCGACAGCAGCTGCTGCACGTGCGGCGTTTCCACATCTTGCAGCAGCGCGCGGATGTCCGGCAGTTGCTGGAAAGCATGGCGCATGCGCGCCAGATCGCGCGGCCGGGCGGTGCGCAGCGCCAGACGCGCCAAAATTCGCTCCTGATCGCCCACCTGACGCAGCGAAGGCTGCAGATCGGTGAACAGCTCCTGCAATGCGCCGATCGCCTGTTGGCGGGCAGTGAGAACCTTGATATCGCGGGTCGGCATGTGCAGCCAGCGTTTCAGCATGCGGCTGCCCATCGGCGTGACCGTGCGATCGAGGATCGCCGCTAGCGTGTTGTCGCTTCCGCCGGACAGGCTCTGCGTCAGTTCCAGGTTGCGGCGGGTGGCGGCGTCCATGATGATGCCGTCCTGCTGGCGCTCCATGGTGATGCCGCGAATGTGCGGCAGCGAAGTGCGCTGAGTATCTTTGACGTACTGCAGCAGGCAGCCGGCGGCGCGCAGCGCCTGGTGCGCTTGCTCGACGCCGAAACCGGTCAAATCGCGGGTGCCGAACTGCAGGTTGAGCTGCTGACGCGCGGTCTCAAGCTCGAATTCCCACAGCGGGCGGCGGCGCAGGCCGTGGCGCTGTTCGATCAGCGTCATTTGTTCGAAGGTTTCCGGGTAGAGCAGCTCGGCCGGATTGGTGCGCTGCAGCTCGGCGGCCATGGTTTCCAGCTCCTGCGGCTCGGCGACGCGAAAGCGGCCGGAGCTCACGTCCAGCGTGGCGTAGCCGAAGCCGCGCGCGTCCTGCCAGATCGCCGCCAGCAGGTTGTCCTGGCGCTCTTGCAGCAGCGCTTCGTCGGTGATGGTGCCGGGCGTGACGATACGCACCACTTTGCGCTCGACCGGCCCTTTACTGGTGGCCGGATCGCCGATCTGCTCGCAGATGGCGACGGACTCGCCGAGCTGCACCAGCTTGGCCAGGTAGTTCTCTACCGCGTGGTGCGGCACGCCGGCCATCGGGATCGGTTCACCCGCCGAGGCGCCGCGTTTGGTCAGCGAGATATCCAGCAGCTGGGAAGCGCGCTTGGCGTCGTCGTAAAACAGCTCGTAGAAGTCGCCCATGCGGTAGAACAGCAGGATTTCAGGATGCTGGGCCTTGAGGCGCAGGTACTGCTGCATCATCGGCGTATGCGAATCGAGTTTATCGGTGCTATTCATGCGATTATTTTTCCAATCCATTGAATGTAAAGGGAACTGTGATTTTCATTGTCGTCATTCGCTATCACATTGTTTCAGCAGGCGCCGCCCCATTCAGCGCTTGGCGGGCGGCGCAAATCAAATCATCAAAACGCCAAACGGCGCGCTCAAACCCGAGGTTTGCACAGACGCTTATACTAGCCCAGCGGGCAATCGGCTGTCACAGGTAAAAATGGGAAGCGCTGCGCAAGGAGGAGTTGTAACGAAGCGAGATTGTCGTTCGCCTGCGGGCAACAACGCAAGTCGCCGCCCGCTGAGGCGGCGTGGAGTTTATTGCGCGGCGGTGAGGGGCATGAAGTTATGTACAATCCTTGATATAATCTCATCAATGAATTTTCTGATCGGGGGGCGTCATGAGTAATACTAAAAAAGTGCCGGTGGGTTATGTTAAGCCATCTCGTACGGACATTGCCCGCTCAGTGGCGACATCAACGGCGGTTGAAACAGGTCAACCTTCAGCCAGAATTGAAGCTTCTTTAGAAGAAGTGCGTAAAAAATTCGCTCATCTGCGCCTTGCCTAATACTTTCTTAGTGCTTGGTTGACCCAGTGTTTCATCGGCTCGTAGTTCATGTTCATACCCGAGTGAATAGCCGAGATATATTGGGCTCTGTTTTGTTCCCAGCTTTGATAATCCAACGGTTTATGCCCACCCTGAACCGCCATCACATCGGCCAGCAGCCGTGACAAACGGCCATTCCCTTCTCTAAAAGGGTGTATGAGTATCAGTTCAACATGGATTATCGCGATCGCTTCTATCAGCTGTTCTTCGCTCATGTCTGAGCAAGGTGTGTAACTTGCCAGGTATTTCACTTCGAAATCGTCCAGTAGTTTGGGCAATCGCGTCGAAGGGGCAAACATGAAGCCTCCTTTGCTGATATTGACGGTTCTTGCTTGTCCAGCCCACGCATAAATATTGCCTAACCAGCGGTGATGCCATCCCTTAAGCATCTCGACGGTGATTCTTCCTAATGGAAAGTGCTGTTCGAAAACGGAACGGTAGAGCTGCTCCAGCAACACCAACTCGGCGCCGTCGAGTTCGTCGCTATCGGTGATGCCCAGCTTATTGGCTAGAACTTGCTCGCCGGATTCTTTCTCATATTGACCTTCGCTGCTGGAAACATGGTATCGGCTCATGAATACGCTCGATGATAATGAGGTGGGGGATAAGGCAAGTATAATCAGCGATGTGTAGTGGAACAATTTAATTAAAATCAGTTTGTTAAGTTAGAGTTAATCATAGTTCTGATTAATACCATCGAAATAAAGATTTTCAATTCATTGGATGTTAACGGTACAACGCAAGTCGCCGCCCGCAGAGGCGGCGTGGAGTTTATTGCGCGGCGGAGAGGGGCAGTTGATAGAGACGGAAGCTGTCGGGCACTTCGGATTCATGGCCGGGCAGCAGGCGGTGGCGAATGCGCGATTCGCTGACGAAGGCGCAGCCTTGTGGTGTGATAGTCAGATTGACCGGCGATTCCATGCCTTCGCGCAAGACCTCAATCCGGTGCATGCCTGCCGCCTTGGGAGACGGGATCCGCAGGATCCGCCCCTGGCCGCTCTGGATCCCGTTTTCAAGCACGATCAGCGCGCCGTCCGGTGCCAACCCCATCCCGTCCGGGTTTTCAATCAGGCGCGGCAGCTGCATTTCCGTCAGCTGCGGCTTTGGATCGTTATAGCTGAGGGTGTAGAGCTTACCGGTGCCGAAATTGGCGACAGCCAGCAGCCGGTCGTCGAGCAGCACGATCCCGGCGGCGCCCAGCCCGCTGGGCGCCGCTAAGCGTGGATCCTGATACAGCGTACTGAATGCCGCTTCGCCCGGCCGCAGGCGCAGGATGCCGCCGCCGCGGGTTTCCGTCACGTACACCGTGCCGTCTGCGCCGAGCACGATATCGTTGCCCATTTCTCCCGCCGGCAGCGCCAGGCTGCGGTTGAGCGTGCCATCCGCGACGTTCAGCGCGTAGATGCGGTTGGCGCGCGTTTTGCCGCCGGAGAGGAAGTCCGGCGAATTGCCCCACAGCAGCCCGCGCCGTTCGTCCAGCCGCAGCGCGTTTGAGGCGAACACCGTGTCAGCGCCGGGGAAAAAGGTTTCCCACGCTTTACCCGGCCGTTTGCGCAGCACGTTGCCGCTGGTGATCAGGCCGACATACAGCGTGCCGTCCGCCGCGTGGGCGATGCCGTTGGGGTAAAGCGCGCCGGGCGGCAGCGTCATACTGCTTTCCGTACAGTGTGCATCGACGGCGGCCTGCGCCGGCGCGCTAAGGGTGAGTGCAGTAGCGAGGGTGAATAACGCCGCTCGCGCGGTCACAGCGTATGCCATGTTTCTCTCCTGGAATGAAGGAAAAGGGGGCTACCAACGTTCGGGGCGGGCAGCGTGCGCCATTGGCGCCTCCAGCGCGGCCACGTCTTCTTGCGATAGCCTGAGGTCTAGCGCCGCCAGTGCATCCTGCAGATGGTGTGGCTTGGACATGCCCACCAGCGGCGATGCCACGCCGGGTTTGGCCAACAGCCAGGCCAGCGCAATCTGCGCCGGGGGAACGCCGCGCGCGGCCGCCACCTCCGCTACCGCAGCGACGGTGCATTCGACCTCGTTTCTGCCGCCGTACCAACGGGGGGCCTGCTCGTCGGTGGCGGCGCGCAGCGTGCCGCCACTGCCGGAGCCGGCCAGCACGCCGCGAGCCAGCGGCGACCAGGGCGTCAGGCCAAGACCTTCCTCCAGGCACAGCGGGATCAGCTCTTCTTCGTCTTCACGCGTCACCAGGTTGTATTGGCTTTGCAACGAAATAAACGGCGCCAGGCGGTGCTGACGTTGAAAGGCCAGCATTTTCATCAGGCGCCAGGCGTGCAGTGAAGACGCGCCGAGATAGCGGATCTTGCCCGCCCGCACCAGGCCGTCGAGAGTGTCGGCAGTTTCTTCGATCGGCGTTTCGGTGTCGAAGCGGTGCAGCACGAACAGATCGAGGTAATCCGTTCCCAACCGCTGCAAGGAGGCGTCAATGCTGTGCAGCAGGTGCTTGCGCGACAGCCCCCGGCTGTTCGGCTGCGCGTCCATCGGAAAGTAAGCCTTGGTGGCGATCACCACGTCATCTCGACGGGCGAACGCCTTCAGCGCACGGCCGAGAATGCGTTCGCTTTCTCCGCCGGAGTAAATGTTGGCGGTATCGAAAAAGTTGATGCCCGCTTCCAGCGCCTCGCGGATAAAGGGGCGTGCATCCTCCTCCTTCAGCACCCAGGGGCGCCAGGCCGGATCGCCGTAGGTCATGCCGCCCAAGCAGAGGCGGGACACCATCAGGCCGCTGTCGCCAAGCCGAACGTAGTTCATGGCATCGTCTCCTCAGCGCATGCCGGCGATGGTGTAACCGCCGTCCACCAGCAGGCTTTGGCCGGTGATGAAGCGGGCTTCGTCCGTCGCCAGCCACAGCGCCACATCGCCGATGTCTTCCGATTCGCCCAGGCGGCCGGCGGGCGTGTGGGCGATAAAGGGCGCGAACGCCGCGCTGTCGGCCACGCTGCCGCGCGCCATCGGCGTGTCGATGATGCCGGGGTTGATGTTGTTGACGCGGATGCCCTGGCCGCTGTATTCGAGCGCCACCGCGCGGATCATCGCATCGAGCGCGCCTTTGCTGGCGGAGTAGCTGGATGAACCGGCCAGCGCGCCGTGGGTCAGCCAGGAGGAAGTGTTAACGATCACGCCGCCCGAGCGCTGAGCCAGGAAGGTTTCAATCTCGTATTTCATCGCCAGCCAGACGCCTCTGAGGTTAATGGCGATCACCCGGTCAAAATCTTCGCTGGTCTGTTCGGTGATGGGGGCGAAGTTGCCGATGATGCCGGCGTTGTTGAAGGCGATGTCGAGCCGGCCGTAGTGGGCGGTCACCGTGGCGAGCAGCCTGCGGATGTCGTCTTCCTGGGAGACGTCGGCCACGATGGGCAGGGCGTCGCCGCCGGCGAGCGCGATGTCGCGCGCCGTGGCTTCGATTTCCGCCGCGCGTCGGCCGGCCAGCGCCACTTTGGCGCCTTCGCGGGCATAGGCCAGCGCGGCGGCGCGGCCGATGCCTGTGCCGCCGCCGCTCACCAGCACGACTTTGTCCGCCAGACGGCGCGGCGTTTCATGAGTTGGAGCTGTAGCATTAATCATCGCATCGATACCTGGTAATGGGTTCGATCGTAATGCTATGTTGTTAGATAACGGATAACTATCCGCTAAAAATTCATCTCACTATTAGATAATTTATATTAATAGCATGAAGAAACCCGAATTGTCCGGCCTGGCGGCCTTCGTGGCTATCGCCAGTGAACGCAGCTTCCGCCGCGCCGCCGCCCGATTGGGCGTGACGCCGCCGACGCTGACCCACACCCTGCGCGAACTGGAAGCGCAGGTGGGCATTCGCCTGCTGAACCGCACCACCCGCAACGTTTCGCCGACGGAGGCCGGTGAGCATCTGTTGGCACAGCTGGTGCCGGCCTTTACCGACATCGACGCCGCGCTGGAGAGCCTGAATGCGTTTCGCGAAGGGCCGCGCGGCCTGGTGCGCATCAACGCGCCGCGTTCGGCGATCGATCTCGCCATCGTGCCGCATCTGGGGCGGTTGGCCAGCGAATATCCCGGCATTACGCTGGAGGTGGTGGCGGACGAAGGGTTCGCCAACATCGTCGAGCAAGGCTTTGACGCCGGTATTCGGCTCGGCGAGGATCTGCACAACGATATGCGCGCGGTGCGCCTGACGCCGGATCTGCGTTTTGCCATCGTCGCCACGCCGGACTATTTTCAACGGCACGGCGAACCGACGCACCCGCAGGATTTGCTGCAGCACCGCTGCATCGGTTGGCGCAAGGCCTCTTCGGGCGAGCGCTACAAATGGGCATTTCAGCAGGGCGAGCAGCGATTTTCCGTGGCGGTCAACAGCCCGCTGATCGTGGATGACGCCAGGCTGCTGCTGCAGGCGGCGCTGGCGCACGTCGGCATCGCCTTCGCCATCGAGCAGGAGGTGGAAGATCATCTTGCGAGCGGGCGGCTGCGGCGAGTGTTGGCCGACTGGTGCGCGCCGTTTCCCGGTTTTTACCTCTATTACCCCAACCGCAGGAACCATTCCGTGGCGCTGGCCACGGTGATCGAGTTGCTGCGTCTGCCCACTTAATCCTCTTCGCCTGCCATCGCGTTCGGAGAGCAGCAGGCGAATCAAGCTTGAACTATTTTTATTCTCTTTTCGTTTGTTCAGGCGCAAATAAACCCTTAAATTCTCGGCGTGTTTATAACTGTCTGTTTATAATTGTTATTTGAGTATTTATTGCGAATATTCTGAGTTTATATCGGTTATTTGGGAGCCCGGTCACACTATTTTTTTATGCGAAATGTGAAGGGGGTCAAGCCATCAGGTCAAGGAGAGACGGTTATTCTCTCCCCTGGCTTACCGATCCGTTTTTCATGCTCCGTATACTGTCTGCAACCAGGGCAACGTGACGGAAATTTTCATAAGGAATGTGCGTGAAGCAATCGTGATTGCATCTGGCATACAAATAACACGGGGTTTTTTTGATTATCTGAGGTGCTTGGAATGGAAAAGAAAAAAATCTATCTGTTTTGTTCTGCCGGTATGTCCACTTCCCTGTTGGTTTCAAAAATGAAGGCGCAGGCCGAGAAATACGAAGTGCCGGTGATCATCGCCGCCTACCCGGAAGCGCTGGCTGCGGAGAAAGGCGTTGAAGCGGATCTGATCCTGCTGGGGCCGCAGATTGCCTACACCTTGCCGGAAGTGCAAAAACAGCTGCCCAACAAACCCGTTGAAGTCATCGATCCTCTGCTGTACGGCAAGGTCGATGGGCTGGGCGTGCTGAAGGCCGCGGTGGCCGCCATCAAGAAAGCCAACCAATAACAGGAGGCCGCCGTGAATACCCTCATTGCCTCGCTCGAGAAGGTTATCCTGCCTTTCGCCGTAAAAATCGGCAAGCAGCCCCACGTCAACGCCATCAAGAACGGCTTTATCCGCCTGATGCCGCTGACCTTGACCGGGGCGATGTTCGTGTTGATCAACAACGTGTTCCTGAGCTTCGGCGAAGGATCGTTCTTCTATTCGCTGGGCGTGCGCCTGGACGCCTCCACCATCGAGACGCTCAATAGCCTGAAGAGCATTGGCGGCAGCGTGTACAACGGCACGTTGGGGATCATGTCCCTGATGACGCCGTTCTTTATCAGCATGGCGTTGGCCGAAGAGCGCAAGGTCGATCCGCTCGCCTCGGCGCTGCTGGCGGTGGCGGCCTTTATGACCGTCACGCCGTTCAACGTCGGCGAGGCCTATGCGGTGGGCGCCAACTGGCTGGGCGGCGCCAACATCATTTCCGGTATGGTGATCGGGCTGGTGGTGGCCGAGATGTTTGCTTTCATCGTGCGGCGCAACTGGGTGATCAGCCTGCCGGACAGCGTGCCGGCTTCGGTGTCGCGCTCCTTCTCGGCGCTGATCCCCGGCTTCATCATCCTCTCCATCATGGGGCTGGTGGCGTTCGCGCTGGCGCATTGGGGCACCAACTTCCACCAGATCATCATGGACGGCATTTCGGCGCCGTTGGCCAAGATGGGCAGCGTGGTGGGCTGGGTGTACGTGCTGTTCTCCTCGCTGCTGTGGTTCTTTGGGGTGCACGGCTCCATGGCGCTGGCGGCGCTGGACAGCGGCATCATGACGCCGTTTGCACTCGAAAACGTGGAGCTGTACAACAAATACGGTTCGGTCGAAGCGGCGGTGGCAGCCGGGAAAGAGTTCCACATGTGGGCGAAGCCGTTCGTCGACTCCTACATCTACCTCGGCGGCACCGGCTCGACGCTGGGTCTGATCATCGCCATCTTCATCGCCTCGCGCCGCGAGGATTACCGCCAGGTCGCCAAGCTGGCGACGCCGTCCGGCATTTTTCAGATCAACGAACCGATTCTGTTCGGCCTGCCGGTGATCATGAACCCGGTGATGTTCATTCCGTTCATCCTGGTGCAGCCGGTGCTGACCATTATCACCTCGCTGGCTTATTACTCCGGGCTGATCCCGCCTATCACCAACATCGCGCCCTGGACCATGCCGGTCGGCCTGGGGGCGTTCTTCAACACCAACGGCAGCATCATGGCCATGTTGTTGAGCCTGTTTAACCTGGCGGTCGCCACCGTGATTTATCTGCCGTTCGTGGCGATCTCCAACAAGGCGCAGAGCCAGATCGACGCGGCGACGGAAAGCGAAGAAGACATCGCCAAGGCGCTGAAATTCTAACTGTGGAACGGGGCGGCGTGGCCGCCCTGCGAGGGACGCGAGTATGGAATATCAATTTGCCGACGGGTTCTGGTGGGGGAGCGCCACCTCCGCGCCGCAGTCTGAAGGGGCGGCCGCGCGCGACGGCAAGAGCCGCAACATCTTCGACTATTGGTTCGAGATCGCGCCCGAGCGCTTTCACGATCGGGTGGGGCCAGCCGAGGCCTCGACCTTTTACGACCATTTCCGCGCCGATATCGGGCTGCTCAAAACGCTGGGCCACAATACCTTCAGAACGTCTATCTCGTGGTCGCGGCTGATCCCGGACGGTGACGGCGAGGTGAACCCGCAGGCGGTGGCGTTCTATAACGCGATGATCGACGAGCTGCTGGCGCAGGGCATCACCCCGTTTATCAATCTCTACCACTTCGATATGCCGCTGTGCATGCAGCAGCGCGGCGGCTGGGAAAGCCGGGCGGTGGTCGAAGCCTATGCGCGTTACGCCGATATCTGCTTCGGCCTGTTTGGCGATCGGGTCACCCACTGGTTCACCTTCAACGAGCCGATCGTGCCGGTGGAGGCCGGTTACCTGAATGACCTGCATTACCCTTGCGTGGTGGACTTCAAACGGGCGGTCACCGTGGCGTATCACAGCGTACTGGCGCACGCCATGGCGGTGCAGCGTTTCAGAGCGCGGGAGCTGCCGGGGAGCATCGGCATCATTCTGAATCTGAGCCCGACCTATCCGCGTTCCGACGCGCCGGCGGATCGGCAGGCCGCGCACGACGCCGATCTGCTGCTCAACCGCAGTTTCCTCGATCCGGTCGCCAAAGGGCGTTATCCGGCGGCGTTGCTGCAGCTGCTGGAGCGGCATGGGCTGATGCCCCACTGCGAGCCGCAGGATGCGCAGCTGATTGAAGGCGGCGTGGTGGACATCCTCGGCGTCAACTATTACCAACCGCGCAGGGTGCAGGCGAAAGAGGGGCGTCGTGCCGAGGGGCCGATCGCATCGCCGGAGGATTTGTTCAGTTACTATGCAATGCCGGGCCGCAAAATCAATCCGCACCGCGGCTGGGAGATCTACGAAAAGGGGCTGTACGACATCCTGATGGATCTGAAAGAGAACTACGGCAACCTGCCTTGTTATATTTCGGAAAACGGCATGGGCGTTGAGGGCGAAGAGGCGTTTATCGGCGCCAATGGGCGGGTGGAGGACGATTACCGCATCGACTTTATTCGCGAGCACCTGAAGTGGCTGCACCGCGCGCTGGCGGAAGGCTCGCAGTGCAAAGGCTATCATCTGTGGACCTTTATCGACTGCTGGTCCTGGCTGAACGCCTACAAGAATCGTTATGGGCTGGTGCGGCTGGATCGGGCGGATCAGCGCCGCACCATCAAGAAAAGCGGCTACTGGTTTGCCGAGGCGGCCAGACGCAACGGATTTGACTAACGGGAGGCTGGCGCCGTGTCCGACAACCGAATTTCGCTGAGTGCCAACGACGTGAAGCTGATTCGCGAGCAGGATTTTTTTAACTGCAAAGATTTTCACCTGTTTATCTACAACAAGGTGGAAAGCGCCACTGGGCTGCATCAGCACGACTATTACGAGTTCACCATCGTGCTGAGCGGCAAATGCTATCAGGAGATCAACGGCAAGCGGGTGCTGCTGGAGCGCGGGGATTTCGTCTTTATCCCCATCGGCTCCTACCACCAGAGCTTTTACGAGTTCGGCGCGACGAAAATCTTCAACGTGGCGGTCAGCAAAGCGTTCTTTGAAGAGCACTATTTGCAGCAGCTGCCGCGCTGCTTCGTCGCCTCGCAGGCCTACAGCCTGAGAAACGAGTTTTTGGCCTATATCGAATCGGTGGTGAGCTCGCCGCAGTTTCGCGAGGACGACTTCGCCGAATTTCTCGAAACGCTGACCTTCTATGTGATCAGCCGTATTCGTCACCATAAAGAAGAAAACGATGGCGGCGATGATATCCCGCAGTGGCTGAAGAACACCCTGGCCGGCATGCATGACAAGGCGATGTTCGGCGAAAGGGCGTTGGCTAACATGGTGGCGCTGTCGGGGAAAACCCAGGAATATCTGACCCGGGCGATGCGGCGTTACTACCACAAGACGCCGATGCAGGTGATCAATGAGATCCGCATCAACTTCGCCAAGACGCAGCTGGAGGTCACCAACTATTCGGTTTCCGATATCGCCTTCGATTCCGGCTATGGCGATGTCAGCCTGTTCATTAAAAACTTCAAGCGGCTCACCGATGTGACCCCAGGCAACTACCGAAAAAAGTGCTACGGCCCTCTTTAGGGCCGCTCCCGATCAGTATCAACGCCGATATGCCGATGAGCTTCAGGCCGCCGGCCGGTTAATCATTCGATTTTTACCTTAGCGAAGGGGAATGCCGCGCCGGTCGGTCGGGCTTCCCTTGCCAAAAATTCATCCCGCGGGAGCCACTATGGAAAAACTACTGATCGTGAATGCCGATGACTTCGGCCTGAGCAAGGGACAAAACTACGGTGTTATCGAGGCGTATCAGCATGGCGTCGTTTCCTCTACCACGGCGATGGTGAACGGCGGCGGCGCACAGCACGCGGCGGCGCTCAGCCGGCAATATCCGGGGCTGCCGATCGGGCTGCATTTCGTTTTGACCCATGGCAGGCCGCTGGGCGCCATGCCTTCGCTGGTCAACGAGCATGGCGAATTGGGTAAATGGCTGTGGCGCCGCGCCGAGGCCGGCGAGCTGCAGCTGGACGAGATCCAGGAGGAGCTGCAGCGCCAGTTCACGCGGTTTGTGACGCTGTTCGGCAGGCCGCCGACGCACATCGACAGCCACCACCATGTACATATGCAGCCGCAGATTTACCCGCTGGTGGAGGCGTTTGCGCAGGCGCAGGGTCTGCCGCTGCGCCTCGATCGCGAAGAGGCGAAACGGCGCGATATTGCGTTGCAGACGCCCTGCAGCACCGACACGTTTGACGCGGGATTCTACGGCGAAACGATTTCCGAAGCCTTGTTCCTGCAGCGGTTGGCGCGCGCCGACGAGCAGGGCGCCGAGTCATTGGAAATGATGTGCCACCCGGCGTTCCTCGACGCGACGATCCTGCAGAGCAAATACTGCCACCCGCGCCTCGTCGAGCTGGATGTGTTGACCGCGCCGACGCTGAAAGCGGCGATCGCCGAACGCGGTTTTCTGCTGGGCTCTTTCCTGGATCTGTAGCTCCGCGCCGTTTACAGCATGGCGTGCGCCTTTTTCAGGCCGGTGTCCTCTTGCGGATCGGCGCCCTGAGGCAAGGGCTCCGCTTCCTGTTCTTCAGGCTGCGGCTCGTCGACATCGGGTGCCGCTTCCGGCGGCGGCATGGTGTCGTGAATGATCTGCTCATCGAAGGTCGGATTGAGCGCCGGCGACAGCGGCGAACTGGCGAGGCTGTCCGGCAGCGGAATGTGCGGCACCGGCGCGTCCTGCGCCAGCTGCGGCTCCTCCGCTTTCGCCGTGCGGCTGAGGGCCGCCAGCAGCACGCCGCACAGGGCGAAGAAGGCGTACAGGATATTGCCGCCAAGCGGCTCGATCAGCGCGCCGACCGCCAGCGGCCCGATGCTGGCGCCGACGCCGAACGCCATCAGCAGGCAGGCGGCCAGCGAGACGCGACGCTCCGGCTCGATCAGATCGTTGGCCAATGCCACCACCAGCGGGTAGAGCGTAAACTGCAGCATGCTGACGACGAACCCCACCGCCAGCAGCAGCGGGAAATCGATGTGCGGCTGCAGCGCCAGCGGCAGCGCCGCCACGATCAGAAAAATGGCGTTGAGGCGCATCAGCAAGGGGCGGTTATAGCGATCCGACAGCCAACTGAGCGGGAATTGCGCCACCAGCCCGGCGAAGATGGCCAGCGCCATGAACAGGCCGGTTTGCTGCGTGCTTAAGGATTGCAGGCTGGCGTAGACCGGCGCCAGGCCGTAAAACGAACCTACCACCATGCCGATCACCAGCGTGGTGGCCAGCACCTTGGGAATGGCGCCGACAAAGTAACGCAGTTCCATCGGCGCCGGCGACATGTGGCGCGCATTGGTGCGGGTGGTGAGAGCGATCGGCACCAGGCAGAGCGCGAAGCACAGTGCGATCACCAGCAGCGTGGCGATGCCCAGATTGCTTTGCAGCATCAGCACGATCTGGCCCAGCGACATGCCGAGATAGGTCGCCGCCATATAGAAACCGAACACCATGCCGCGCTGGTTGGATTCCGCCTGGTCGTTCAGCCAGCTTTCCAGCACCATGAACTGACACATCATGCACAGCCCGATCACCAGGCGCAGCGCAACCCAGGCGGGAATGAACGCCGTCAGGCCGTGCCCCAGCACCGCGGCGGTAATGATGCCGGCGCAGGCCACGTAGGCGCGGATATGCCCGACGCGGGCGATGAGAAAGTGGCCGACCTTACCGCCGATCACCAACCCGATGTAGTTGGCGGCGATGATGGCGCCGATCAGCGCGCTGCTGACGTGGATGGAGGCCAGCCGCAGCGAGACGTAGGTGGTGAGCAGGCCCGAGCCCAACAGCAGCAGCAGGGTGGTGGTGTACAACGGCAAGAATACGCCCAACGTTTTTTTCACGCTATCGTCCTAATCTCTTCTGGTGCGCCCTGAGGCCGCCGCCGCAGCGTGCCGCCTCCGTGATGTTCCTTGTGCTGGTGCGCCGCCGCTCGCTGGGGCGCTTCTTTTGATACTAGCAGCTTGGCCGGGCGCTTAAAACCGCACCTCCTGCGAGGCGCTGCGCATTTCTGCGCGCCAGACGTCGCGCCGCCTTGATAAATGCTACTATCGGGCGCATATACCTGAATTCGCGAGGGAGGGGTTATGAGTGAAAACCAACTGCGCCGGCTCAGCGTGCTGGCGGGGGAAAAACTGAAGGCTCAGGGCCGCTGGATCACCTGCGCGGAATCCTGCACCGGCGGCGGCATCGCCAAGGCCATTACCGATATCGCGGGGAGTTCCGCCTATTTCGATCGCGGTTTCGTCACCTACAGCAATGCGGCGAAGCACGACCTGCTGGGGGTGAGCGAAGCCACGTTGGCGGCGCACGGCGCGGTCAGCGAAGAGGTGGTGCGCGAGATGGCGATAGGGGCGCTGCGTGCGGCGCGGGCCGATCTGGCGCTCTCGGTAAGCGGCATCGCCGGCCCGGACGGCGGCAGCGCGGAAAAGCCGGTCGGCACCGTGTGGTTCGGCTTCGCCGGCAGCGATGGCCGGGGGCTGTCGCGCAAGATGCAATTCGAGGGCGATCGCGATGCGGTGCGGCTGCAGGCGACGATTTTCGCGCTGCAAACCGCCATCGACGAATTTTTGTAAATTAGGCTTGATACTGTATGACCATACAGTATAATTAGTGACATTTCCTGCACAACATACATTCAGTGGCAGTGTGGGGTAACACCGGCATTGCGAAACGAAGGAGCAAAAATGGCTATTGATGAGAACAAGCAAAAGGCGTTAGCTGCGGCACTGGGCCAGATTGAGAAACAGTTCGGCAAAGGCTCCATCATGCGCCTGGGTGAAGACCGCTCCATGGACGTGGAAACGATCTCCACCGGCTCACTGTCACTCGATATCGCTCTGGGCGCCGGCGGCCTGCCGATGGGCCGCATCGTCGAAATCTACGGCCCGGAATCCTCCGGTAAAACCACCCTGACGCTGCAGGTGATCGCCGCTGCGCAGCGCGAAGGCAAAACCTGTGCGTTCATCGACGCCGAGCACGCGCTGGATCCTATCTATGCGAAAAAGCTGGGCGTCGATATCGACAACCTGCTGTGCTCCCAGCCGGACACCGGCGAGCAGGCGCTGGAAATCTGTGACGCGCTGACCCGCTCCGGCGCGGTTGACGTCATCATCGTCGACTCCGTGGCGGCGCTGACGCCGAAGGCGGAAATCGAAGGTGAAATCGGCGATTCGCACATGGGTCTGGCGGCACGCATGATGAGCCAGGCGATGCGTAAGCTGGCCGGCAACTTGAAAAACGCCAATACCCTGCTGATCTTCATCAACCAGATCCGTATGAAAATTGGCGTGATGTTCGGCAACCCGGAAACCACGACCGGCGGTAACGCCCTGAAGTTCTACGCTTCGGTGCGTCTGGATATCCGCCGCATCGGCGCCATTAAAGAGGGCGACGAAGTGGTGGGCAGCGAAACCCGCGTGAAAGTGGTGAAGAACAAAATCGCTGCGCCGTTCAAACAGGCTGAATTCCAAATCATGTACGGCGAAGGCATCAACAGCCGTGGTGAGCTGGTCGATCTGGGCGTGAAGCACAAGATGATCGAAAAAGCCGGCGCCTGGTACAGCTATAACGGCGAGAAGATCGGTCAGGGCAAGGCGAATGCCTGTAACTTCCTGAAAGAAAACCCGGCTATCGCCGCCGAGCTGGATAAGAAGCTGCGCGATTTGCTGCTGCACAGCGGCGGTGAGCTGGTGGCCGCTTCCGGTGACGACTTCGAAGACGACGAAGCGGAAACCAGCGAGCAGTTCTAATCGCTGAAGATGTGCGCCGCCGTTCGTGTGGCGCATATCCCATAAATTCAGGCTTGAATGATGAATGACTTGCTAAGCCGCGCCATGCGCCTGCTGTCGCAACGCGATCATAGTGAAGCTGAACTGCGCCGCAAACTTGCGGCGCAGCCGTTTGTGGCGAAAGCCCGTTTTGGCAGCAAGGGGCCACATGCGCCGGCATCACCGCCGGTGGTTGAAGAGCCGGTGGATCCTGCGCTGATCGAGCAGGTTATCGCCTACTGTTACCAGCATAACTGGCTGGACGATAAGCGTTTCGCTCACAGCTACATCGGCAGCCGCAGCCGTAAAGGTTACGGTGCGCAGCGCATCCGCAGCGAACTGATGCAAAAGGGCGTCGACAAAGCGCTGGTGCAGGACGCGCTGGCGGATTGCGATATCGACTGGTGCGAACAGGCAAAACAGGTGGCGCAGCGAAAATTTGGCGATGCGTTGCCAACCGACTGGAAAGAGAAAGCCAAAGTGCAGCGTTATCTGCTCTATCGCGGCTTCTTCCAGGAAGAAATTCAGTCAATTTACCGTGATTTTGCGCAATGAGCGCATACGGGGTTTTACTTCCCTCTGAAGAAAATTTATCTTATCCCCACTTTTTGTTCGTGAGCTGGTTGTCATCGTCGGGATGACGCGTCACCGGCTCACGTGTCGTTATTCTAGCCTTTCCAGGAAAATTATGAGCAAGAGCACCGCTGAGATCCGTCAAGCGTTTCTCGATTTCTTTCATAGTAAGGGTCATCAGGTTGTAGCGAGCAGCTCCCTGGTGCCTAACAATGATCCGACATTGCTGTTTACCAATGCCGGCATGAACCAATTTAAGGATGTTTTCCTGGGGCTCGACAAACGCGCCTATTCCCGCGCCACCACCTCGCAGCGCTGCGTGCGCGCAGGCGGCAAGCATAACGACCTGGAAAACGTCGGTTATACCGCGCGTCACCACACCTTCTTTGAAATGCTGGGCAACTTCAGCTTCGGCGATTACTTCAAGCACGACGCGATCGGCTACGCATGGGAACTGCTGACCGGTGAAAACTGGTTCAACCTGCCGAAAGAGCGACTGTGGGTCACCGTGTATGAAACCGATGACGAAGCGTTCGACATCTGGCAGAAGCAAATCGGCGTACCGGCCGAGCGCATTATCCGCATCGGCGACAACAAGGGCGCGCCTTTCGCTTCCGACAACTTCTGGCAGATGGGCGACACTGGCCCATGCGGCCCGTGCACCGAGATTTTCTACGATCACGGCGATCACATCTGGGGCGGCCCTCCAGGCAGCCCGGAAGAAGACGGCGACCGCTACATCGAGATCTGGAACATCGTTTTCATGCAGTTCAACCGTCAGTCCGACGGCACCATGCTGCCGCTGCCGAAACCTTCTGTGGATACCGGTATGGGTCTGGAGCGCATTGCGGCGGTGTTGCAGCATGTGAACTCCAACTATGAAATCGATCTGTTCCGTACCCTGATCGCCGCCGTGGCTAAAGTGACCGGCGCAACCGATCTGGACAACAAATCCCTGCGCGTTATCGCCGACCACATTCGTTCCTGCGCCTTCCTGGTGTCGGACGGCGTGATCCCGTCTAACGAAAACCGCGGCTATGTGCTGCGCCGAATCATTCGTCGCGCGATCCGCCATGGCAACATGCTGGGCGCGAAAGACACCTTCTTCTACAAACTGGTGGCGCCGTTGATCGAAGTGATGGGCCCGGCGGCCGACGAACTGAAACGCCAGCAATCGCTGGTGGAGCAGGTGCTGAAAACCGAAGAAGAGCAGTTTGCCCGCACGCTGGAGCGTGGCCTGGCGCTGTTGGACGAAGAGCTGGCCAAGCTGCAGGGCGATACCCTGGACGGCGAAACCGCTTTCCGTCTGTACGATACCTACGGTTTCCCGATCGATCTGACCGCTGACGTCTGCCGCGAGCGCGGTTTGAAAGTCGACGAAGCGGGCTTTGAAGAAGCGATGGAAGCGCAGCGCCGCCGTGCGCGCGAATCCAGCGGCTTTGGCGCCGACTATAACAGCCTGATCCGCGTGGACGGCAGCAGCCAGTTCAGCGGTTACGATCACGACGAGCAGCAGGCGACGGTCATCGCGCTGTTCCGCGACGGCCAGCCGGTCGATCAGATCAACGCCGGCGAAGAGGCGGTGGTGGTGCTGGATGAGACGCCGTTCTATGGCGAATCCGGCGGCCAGGTCGGCGATAAAGGCGTGCTGAAAGCCGCCGGCGCTGAGTTTACGGTCAACGATACCCAGAAATACGGTCAGGCTATCGGCCATCAGGGCAAACTGGCGCAGGGTTCGCTGAAGCTGAACGATCGCGTGGACGCGCAGATCGACGCTGAGCGCCGCAACAGCATTCGTCTGAACCACTCCGCAACTCACCTGCTGCACGCCGCGCTGCGCCAAACGTTGGGCGACCACGTCGCGCAGAAAGGCTCGCTGGTTAACGACAAATACCTGCGTTTCGACTTCTCGCACTTCGAAGCGATGAAGCCGGAGCAAATCCGCGCGGTGGAAGATCTGGTGAACCAGCAGGTGCGTCGTAACCTGCCGGTGCAGACCGAGCTGATGGCCTTGGAAGATGCCAAAGAGAAGGGCGCGATGGCGCTGTTTGGCGAGAAATACGATGACAACGTGCGCGTGCTGACCATGGGCGACTTCTCCACCGAACTGTGTGGCGGTACGCATGCCAGCCGCACCGGCGATATCGGCCTGTTCCGCATTCTGAGCGAGTCGGGCACCGCGGCGGGCATCCGCCGTATTGAAGCGGTGACCGGCGCTGGCGCTATCGCTACGCTGCATCAGCAAAGCGATTTGTTGCAAGACGTTGCTCAGTTGGTGAAGGGCGACAGCAACACCCTGACCGATAAGGTGCGCTCGGTGCTCGATCGCACGCGCGCGCTGGAAAAAGAACTGCAGCAGTTGAAAGATCAGCAGGCGGCGCAGGAGAGTGCTTCGTTGTCCAGCCAGGCAAAAGTGGTTAACGGCGTGAAGCTGTTGGTCAGCCAGTTGGACAATGTCGAAGCCAAAATGCTGCGCACCATGGTAGATGACCTGAAAAATCAATTGGGTTCTGCCATCATCGTGTTGGCAACGACGGCTGATGACAAAGTCAGCCTGGTTGCTGGTGTGACCAAGGATCTGACTGACCGCGTGAAAGCCGGCGAGTTGATCGGCAACGTGGCGCAGCAGGTTGGCGGCAAGGGCGGTGGTCGCCCGGATATGGCGATGGCGGGGGGGACGGATATCAACGCCCTGCCAGCGGCGTTAAACAGCGTAGAAGCCTGGGTGGCCTCGAAGCTGTGAATATAAATAAATAGCACGCACAAACGCCATAATACTTTGTTGATTATGGCGTTTTCATACTGTGCTAACACAATTTAGTTACAATTGCGGGAACAAAGTTTTTCAGGTCGGCTAAACTTACCATTATCTGAGGTGGGACCAAGTCTGCTTACACTTATTGTGGGTTGCGCGGCTTACGTTTTCACCACATATGATGGATAATGACGGGGAAACTGAGAGACCCGACTCTTTTAATCTTTCAAGGAGCAAAGAATGTTAATTCTGACTCGTCGAGTTGGTGAAACCCTCATGATTGGCGATGAGGTTACGGTTACTGTGCTAGGGGTAAAAGGCAACCAGGTGCGTATTGGTGTGAACGCCCCCAAAGAGGTTTCGGTTCACCGTGAAGAAATCTATCAGCGCATTCAGGCAGAGAAGTCTCAGCAGACGACTTACTGATTCCGAAGCAGCGTCTCGTTGCCAGACGAGACGCTACTGCATCGTTTTACCCACTTCCTTCACCCTCCCTCTTCTTTTTCGTGATTATTTTCCCGGTTAGTTTCCTGCTTTGTTGCTACAGACGCTGCGGTTGCCTGTTGATAAAACGCCCTTTTTGCCGTGAAATCGCCCATGTTGGGTGCGAATTGTGCAAACGCGCATGAGTTGGGAAAAATTGTTTGACTTAAAAGTCGGAGAAAGTAATATGTGCGCCACGCAGTGCCGATGAGCTTCTCTAAAGCAAGTTAGGCACAATTCGAAAGAAGCGTTTGGTGAGGTGGCCGAGAGGCTGAAGGCGCTCCCCTGCTAAGGGAGTATGCGGTCAAAAGCTGCATCCGGGGTTCGAATCCCCGCCTCACCGCCATTTGCATCCGTAGCTCAGCTGGATAGAGTACTCGGCTACGAACCGAGCGGTCGGAGGTTCGAATCCTCCCGGATGCACCATATTAGCCGTATGGTAGAGTTGGGAACAAAGTACCATAGGGTATCAAAGAATTACTGTGCATCCGTAGCTCAGCTGGATAGAGTACTCGGCTACGAACCGAGCGGTCGGAGGTTCGAATCCTCCCGGATGCACCATTCTTCACTTCCCGTACAGCGAAGAGAAATCTTCAGGCGGGCAGTAAAAAAGAAAGTGTCCCTTAGGGAGGATAACGTTGCTTCAGCAACGGCCCGCAGGGTGAGGCGCAAACGCCGAATCATCCTCCCGGATGCACCATTCTTTAAGTCTGGCTTCATTAGCGAAGCAGGCAAGCAGTAAAAACAGTAATGCATCCGTAGCTCAGCTGGATAGAGTACTCGGCTACGAACCGAGCGGTCGGAGGTTCGAATCCTCCCGGATGCACCATCTAAGAGAAACCCGCTTCGGCGGGTTTTTCGCTTTTCAGCATTTAACCATTCTCTCTTCACCCCTGTCCTCCTTTGCGCCCGATAGGGCACAGCACATTCCGTTATGACGCAGTCAGCGACAACCCAACGGCTTTACGCTAAAGTAGTTTTCTTTCCTCAACGATCATGGAGTAACGATGTACGACCGCTATCAGGGTCTTATTTTCGACATGGACGGCACGATTCTGGACACCGAGCCAACGCACCGTAAAGCGTGGCGTGAAGTGCTGTCCCGTTATGGCATGACGTTTGATGAAACGGCCATGGTGGCGCTGAGCGGTTCGCCGACCTGGCGCATCGCGCAGGCGATTATCGCCAGCCATCAGGCCGATCTCGATCCTCATCACCTGGCCGCGGAGAAAACCCGCGCGGTGGAAGCGATGCTGCTGGACAGCGTGCGTCCATTGCCGCTGATCGAGGTGGTGAAGTCCTATCATGGCCGCCGTCCGATGGCGGTCGGCACCGGCAGCGAGCACCGCATGGCGGAAATGCTGCTGCGTCATCTCGGCCTGTTCAACTGCTTCGACGCGATCGTCGGTGCGGACGACGTGCAGCGCCACAAACCGGAGCCGGACACCTTCCTGCGCTGCGCCGAACTGATCGGCGTGCAGCCGGAAAAATGCGTGGTGTTTGAAGACGCTGATTTCGGCATTCAGGCGGCGAAAAGCGCCGGTATGGCGGTGGTAGACGTCCGTACGCTGTGAGTAGTACGCTAGCCGTAATATCGTTATTTGGCAGTAGCTTCCTCAGTGCGACGCTGCTGCCGGGAAATTCAGAAATCGTTCTGGTCGCCTTGCTGACCCAGAGTCGCGTCTCGCCGGAGTTGCTGGTGCTGGCCGCGACCCTGGGCAACACGCTGGGTGGCTTGACCAATGTCATTATCGGGCGCCTGTTACCGGCGTTGAAACCACAGCGGGGGCTGGCAACGGCGCTCGGGTGGCTGCAACGCTTCGGCCCGGCTGCGCTGTTGCTCAGCTGGGTGCCGGTGGTGGGCGATTTGTTGTGCGTGTTGGCAGGTTGGCTGCGCATGCCCTGGGGCTCTGTCGCGCTGTTTCTGTGTATCGGAAAGGCGCTGCGTTACATCGTTTTGGCTATGATAACGGTACAGGGCATCGCCTGGTGGCAGTAACCAAGTGAATATAACTCAATATTCTCTCGGGTGCGGATTCAGTATGCTTACGAGTTATTGTTTTTAGAAGCGGGAGGTCAATTTGATCCCGGACGTATCACAGGCGCTTTCTTGGTTGGAAGCCCATCCCCAGGCATTAAAAGGCATTCGTCGCGGCATCGAGCGTGAAACGCTGCGGGTCACGCCGAACGGCACCTTGGCGACCACCGGGCATCCGGAAAAGCTGGGCGCGGCATTGACGCACCACTGGATCACCACGGATTTCGCCGAAGCGCTGTTAGAGTTCATTACGCCGGTTGATGACAATATCGATCACCTGCTGACGTTCCTGCGCGATATTCATCGCTACGTGGCGCGCAATATCGGCGAAGAGCGCATGTGGCCGCTCAGCATGCCGTGCTTTATCGAAGCCGAGCAGGATATCGAGCTGGCGCAGTTCGGCTCGTCGAACATCGGCCGCATGAAGACGCTGTACCGCGAAGGGTTGAAGAATCGCTACGGCGCGCTGATGCAGACCATTTCCGGCGTGCACTACAACTTCTCGCTGCCGCTGGAGTTTTGGCAGGCCTGGGCCGGCGTGCAGGACGCAGAAAGCGGTAAAGAGCAGATCTCGGCGGGCTATTTCCGCCTGATCCGCAACTATTATCGTTTCGGCTGGGTGATCCCGTATCTGTTCGGCGCATCGCCGGCCATTTGTTCTTCGTTCCTCAAGGGGCGCGAGACCAATCTGCCGTTCGAGCGCACCGAGCAGGGGATGTGCTACCTGCCGTACGCCACTTCGCTGCGCCTGAGCGACCTGGGTTATACCAACAAGTCGCAGAGCAATCTGGGCATCACCTTTAACGATCTGCACAGCTATGTGGCCGGTCTGAAGCGGGCGATCGCGACGCCTTCCGAAGAGTTCGCCAAGCTGGGCGTGAAAGAGGGTGACCGTTACCTGCAGCTGAACAGCAACGTGCTGCAAATCGAGAACGAGCTGTATGCGCCGATCCGGCCGAAGCGCGTGACCAAAAGCGGCGAGACGCCGTCGGACGCGCTGCTGCGCGGTGGTATCGAATACATCGAAGTGCGTTCGCTGGACATCAACCCGTTCTCGCCGATTGGCGTGGATGCGGTGCAGGCGCGTTTCCTGGATCTGTTCCTGGTGTGGTGCGCGCTGGCCGATGCGCCGGAGATGAGCAGCGATGAACTGCTGTGCACGCGCAAGAACTGGAACCGGGTGATCCTGGAGGGCCGCAAGCCGGGCCAGACCATCGGCATCGGCTGTGGCGCCAGCCATGAACCGCTCGAAAAAGTGGGCAAGGCGTTGTTCGCCGATCTGCGTCGAGTGGCGGAAGTGTTGGACGGCGAAGCCGGCGATCGCCAATACCAGCAGGTGTGCGATGAGCTGGTCGCCGCGTTCGACGACCCTGAGCTGACCTTCTCCGCGCGCATCCTGAAAGCGATGCAAGCGGAAGGCACCGGGCGCGTCGGCCTGCAATTGGCG
This sequence comes from Serratia sp. CY31944, assembly GCF_052169175.1. Classification (NCBI taxonomy): domain Bacteria; kingdom Pseudomonadati; phylum Pseudomonadota; class Gammaproteobacteria; order Enterobacterales; family Yersiniaceae; genus Serratia; species Serratia sp. CY31944. Next base: position 38,344 of record NZ_JBJNLG010000002.1, on the reverse strand, counting down.
GAGCAATATCGCAAGATGCTGCTGGAAGAGCCGTTGGAAATCCTGAACGAGGCCGAGCTGGATAAAGAGCGGGAAGCCTCGTGGCAACGCCAACGCGACATAGAAGCCAATGATACGCTAAGCTTTGAAGCGTTCCTGAAGCAAAACGGCGGAAGCTGAAAAAGAAAAAGGCCACATCAATGTGGCCAAATATGCATCTCTGATGACAGGGATGATGATAACAAATGCGCGTCTTTCAGATACTGAGACTCGCAGGGTTGGAAAAGGTTTCCCGGTTAGGAAAAAAAGTTTCGAAATAAATGCTCTTTTACGAGGAGGTAGCGAAATGCCATTGCTGGATAGCTTTACCGTCGATCATACCCGTATGGCAGCCCCGGCTGTCCGCGTTGCGAAAACCATGAAGACGCCTCACGGCGATACCATCACGGTGTTTGATCTGCGCTTTTGCCGCCCGAACCTGGAAGTGATGCCCGAGCGCGGCATTCACACGCTGGAGCACCTGTTCGCCGGCTTTATGCGTGACCACCTGAACGGCCAGGGCGTGGAGATTATCGACATCTCCCCGATGGGCTGTCGTACCGGTTTCTACATGAGCCTGATCGGCGTGCCGGAAGAGCAGCGCGTAGCCGATGCGTGGAAAGCGGCGATGGCCGACGTGCTGAAAGTGACCGACCAGCGCAAAATCCCTGAGCTGAACGAATACCAGTGCGGCACTTACCATATGCACTCGCTGGAAGAAGCGCAGGAGATCGCCAAGCACATCCTGGATAACGACGTGGTGGTGAACCACAACGACGAGCTGGCGCTGCCGAAAGAGAAGCTGCAGGAACTGCATATCTAGCCGCGAGTTCCCGCAGAGAAAAAAAGACGCGATTTCGCGTCTTTTTTACGTTCTGGCCAGCGGTCAGTGATGGCCGACGCTGGACTGCAGCGAGGTGATCGGCGTGACCCGCACCTGTTTTATCATGTTGCCCTGCACGTCGAGAATGTCGATATCGTAATGGCCGATACGCAACCGGGTGCCGATTTCGGGGATCTCTTCCAGCTCTTCGAGCAGCATGCCGTTGACGGTGCGCGCCTCGTTGGCCGGCAAGGTCCAGTTGAAGGCCTTGTTCAGCTCGCGCACGTTGGCGGTGCCGTCGATCAAGACCGAGCCGTCGCTCTGCGGCGTGACCTCTTCCGCCAGCGTGGGTGACATCGAGGTGGTGAAGTCGCCGACGATCTCTTCGAGAATGTCCTCTACCGTGACCAGGCCCTGAATGTCACCGTACTCGTCGACCACGATGCCGACCTTCTCTTTGTTGCGCTGGAACTTCACCAGCTGCACGTTGAGCGGCGTGCCTTCCGGCACGAAGTAAATCTCGTCGGCGGCGCGCAGCAGGTTCTCTTTGTTGAACTCTTTTTTCTCGGTCATCAGGCGGTAGGCTTCGCGCACGCGCAGCATGCCGATGGCGTCGTCCAGCGAACTGCGGTACAGCACGATGCGGCCGTGCGGCGAGTGGGTCAACTGGCGCATGATCGACTTCCAGTCGTCGTTGACGTCGATGCCGACAATCTCGGTGCGCGGCACCATGATGTCGTTAACCGTCACCTTTTCCAGATCCAGCACCGAGATCAGCATGTCCTGATTGCGCCGGGAGATTTGCGACTGGGATTCGCGCACGATGGTGCGCAGCTCATCCTTGCTGACGGCATCGCTGATGCGCACGTTGGTGCGAATGCCGAACAGGCGCAGCGTCATACTGGTAATGCCGTTGAGCAGCCAGACCAGCGGGAACATCACTTTTTGCAGCGGCGCCAGCAGGAAGCTGCTGGGGAAGGCGATGCGTTCCGGGTAGAGCGCGGCGAAGGTTTTCGGCAGCACTTCGGCGAACAGCAGCACGGCGAAGGTCAGTATGCCGGTGGCGATCGCCACGCCGAGGTCGCCATACAGCCGCATGCCGACGATGGTCGCCAGCGCCGAGGCGAGGATGTTGACCAGGTTGTTGCCGATCAGCACCAGGCCGATCAGCCGATCCGGTTTTTGCAGCAGCTTCTCCACACGGCGCGCCGAGCGATTGCCCTGTTTGGACAGGTGACGCAGGCGATAACGGTTGAGCGTCATCATGCCGGTTTCGGAGGCGGAGAAGTAAGCGGAGACCACGATCATGATCACCAGGATAATGATGAGGGTCCCCGTCGACACATGCTCCAATGCAGTATTCCTTATAGAGAGGGAAAGTTGAGGCGGCCGGCTTAGCGCACCATCACTTGCTGAATCAGACGGCTGCCGAAGTAGGCGAGCGTCAGCAGGAAGGCGCCGGCGAAGCTGAACCAGACGACGCGGCGGCCGCGCCAGCCTTCATGGTAATGGCCCCACAACAGCACGATATACACGAACCAGGCCATGATCGACAGCACCGCTTTATGCACGTTTTCTTTGCTGAACAGGTTATCCATGTACAGCAGGCCGGTGCACAGAGTGAGCGTCAGCAGCACCACGCCGATCTGGGTGATATGGAACATCTTGCGCTCGATGCTCATCAGCGGCGGCATGTCGGCGCTAAAGGTCAACTTCTTGTTTTTCAGAAGGTAGTCGAGCCAGGCAAGCTGCAAGGCGTAGAGCGCGGCGATGATCAGGGTGGCGTAAGAGAACAGCGCCAGGCCGATATGCACCATCAATTCCGGGCTGGACTCCAGGTGAGTGATGAACTCGCCGGGCATGAAGCTGGCGAAGGCCAGATTGATCATCGCGAAGCTGTAGACGATCGGCATCAGGAACCAGCCGCGGTCGCGCGAGGCGACGAAGGTCATGACCGAACAGATGATCAGGCTGACGATCGAGCCAATGTTCAGCAGGCTGAGATTCTGCCCGGCGCTGACGTCGAAGATGCGCTGCTGCAGCGCGATAGCGTGGCAAATCAGCGCCACCACCGCCGAGACGAGGGCAAGCCGACGGTATGCGCTGTTCTTCCGCAACAAGCTGGGAATGATCAGTCCAAGGCTGAGCAGGTAGGCCATCAAAGCCACAATGGAGAAAACTGGCATAGCGTTTAATTTTGCTTCGGCGTGGTTAATTGGAGTGTCAGTATAACGTTGCGCGCGTTTCACTCCAACCTATCTCCAACGCTGAGGCAGAGATCCGGCGCGCTTCGTGTTATCATCGGCGCAATTGTGTCGCCGGAGCGGCCTGTCATCACACGTTGAGCATGAGACGATGTTTGAAAATTTAACCGATCGATTGTCGCGCACGTTGCGCAATATCAGCGGCCGCGGGCGGCTGACCGAAGAGAATATCAAGGAAACCCTGCGTGAAGTGCGTATGGCGTTGCTGGAAGCGGACGTCGCGCTGCCGGTGGTGCGCGACTTCATCAACCGCGTCAAAGAGAGCGCGGTCGGCCATGAAGTCAACAAGAGCCTGACGCCGGGGCAGGAGTTCGTCAAGATCGTCAAGGGCGAGCTGATCGCCGCGATGGGCGAAGTCAACACCGAGCTGAATCTGGCGGCTCAACCGCCGGCGGTGGTGCTGATGGCGGGCCTGCAGGGCGCCGGTAAAACCACCAGCGTCGGTAAGCTCGGCAAATTCCTGAAAGAAAAACAGAAGAAGAAAGTGTTGGTGGTTTCCGCGGACGTTTATCGCCCGGCGGCGATCAAACAGCTGGAAACGCTGGCGGAAGGCGTCGGCATCGACTTCTTCCCGTCTGACGTCAAAGAAAAACCGATCGACATCGTCAATCGCGCGCTGCAACAGGCCAAGCTGAAATTCTACGACGTACTGATCGTCGATACCGCCGGCCGTTTGCACGTTGACGAAGCGATGATGGACGAGATCAAACAGGTGCACGCGGCGATCAAGCCGGTGGAAACCCTGTTCGTGGTCGACGCCATGACCGGCCAGGACGCCGCCAATACCGCCAAGGCGTTTAACGAAGCGCTGCCGCTGACCGGTGTGGTGCTGACCAAGGTCGACGGCGACGCGCGCGGCGGTGCCGCGCTGTCCATCCGCCACATTACCGGCAAGCCGATCAAGTTCCTCGGCGTAGGCGAGAAGACCGAAGCGCTGGAGCCGTTCTACCCGGATCGCGTGGCATCGCGCATCCTGGGCATGGGCGACGTGCTGTCGCTGATCGAAGATATCGAAAGCAAGGTCGACCGCGAGCAGGCGGAGAAGTTGGCCAACAAGCTGAAGAAGGGCGACGGTTTCGATCTGACCGATTTCCTGGAGCAGCTCAAGCAGATGCGCAACATGGGCGGCATGGCCAACATGCTGAGCAAGCTGCCGGGTGCCGGCCAGCTGCCGGACAACGTCAAGTCGCAGATGGACGATAAAGTGCTGGTACGCATGGAGGCGATCATCAACTCGATGACGCTGAAAGAGCGCGCCAAACCGGAAATCATCAAGGGCTCGCGCAAGCGCCGCATCGCGATGGGGGCCGGCATGCAGGTGCAGGACGTCAACCGCTTGCTGAAGCAGTTCGACGAAATGCAGCGTATGATGAAGAAGATGAAGAAAGGCGGCATGGCGAAGATGATGCGCGGCATGAAAGGTATGATGCCGCCGGGCTTCCCAGGCCGCTGATAGGCCTCCGCACGCCGAGTGCGGGCGCTTTCAGCATTCGCCGTTCGCGGTGAAAATCGCCCGAAATTTGACAGGCTGCAAAAGTTGTCCCCTGCGATCGACGCTTTAGATTGCTTTTTGCGCCAAAATGAGTAAAATTTTCGGGCTTTTTATATTGCAACCGGGCCCCGTCCCTCAATGGGGCCCGGCTGTTTTATTAACTAAAGAGGATGTTATGGTAACAATTCGTTTGGCACGTGGCGGCGCTAAAAAGCGTCCGTTCTATCAAGTAGTAGTGACCGACAGCCGCAACGCTCGTGATGGTCGTTTCATCGAGCGCGTAGGCTTCTTCAACCCGATCGCTTCCGGTCAGGCTGAAGCACTGCGTCTGGACCTGGACCGCATCGAGCACTGGGTCGGTCTGGGTGCAACCGTTTCTGATCGCGTTCACGCGCTGATCAAAGACGCTAAGAAAGCAGCTTAATCTGTCGCGGTGGTGGCAATGAGCAAGCAACTCAAACCGATAGCGCCGATCGCGCCGATTGTACTCGGTAAAATGGGGTCCGCTTACGGCATTCGTGGTTGGCTCAGAGTGTTTTCATCCACCGAGAACGCCGAAAGCATTTTTGACTATCAGCCGTGGTTTATCCAGCAGGCGGGTCAGTGGCAGCATATCGAGTTGGAAGACTGGAAGCGCCACAGTCAGGATCTGATCATCAAGGTCAAAGGCATTGACGATCGGGACGCGGCGAATCTGCTGACTAATCGCGAGATTATGGTGGATTCCGATCAACTTCCTCCGCTGGAGGGTGATGATTACTACTGGAAAGACCTGATGGGCTGCCAGGTAGTCACCACCGCCGGCTACGAGCTGGGTAAAGTCATCGATATGATGGAAACCGGCTCGAACGATGTGATGGTTGTGAAAGCGAACCTGAAAGATGCGTTCGGCATGAAGGAGCGGTTGATTCCGTTTCTTCATGGGCAGGTTATCAAGAAAGTCGATCTCACTGCCCGCGTGATTGAGGCAGATTGGGATCCTGGTTTTTGACCCCCGGATCAAACGGTCGAAGCAAGTGGAATAACGGTAAGGGGATTGGCTTGTGTTCATCGGTATTGTAAGCCTGTTTCCTGAGATGTTCCGCGCTATCACCGATTACGGGGTGACTGGCCGGGCAGTAAAAAATGGCCTGCTGAGCGTGCAGTGTTGGAGTCCTCGCGACTTCACCTACGACCGGCATCGCACCGTGGACGATCGCCCTTACGGCGGCGGCCCGGGAATGCTGATGATGGTGCAACCTTTACGGGAAGCCATTCATGCGGCGAAAGCAGCGGCAGGCGAGGGAGCAAAGGTGATTTATCTGTCACCTCAGGGGCGCAAGCTGGATCAAACCGGCGTGTGCGAACTGGCGGCCAATCAGAAGATGATTCTGGTGTGCGGCCGCTACGAAGGGATAGACGAGCGCGTAATCCAAACCGAAATTGACGAAGAATGGTCAATCGGCGATTACGTTCTCAGCGGCGGGGAACTGCCGGCGATGACCCTGATTGATTCAGTCGCCCGTTTCATACCGGGTGTGCTGGGCCATCAGGCCTCAGCGGAGGAAGACTCCTTCGCCGACGGATTGCTGGACTGCCCGCACTATACCCGCCCCGAGGTGTTGGAAGGGATGGAAGTGCCGCCGGTTCTGCTGTCGGGCAACCATGCCGAGATACGTCGCTGGCGCTTAAAGCAGTCGCTGGGCCGAACCTGGCTTAGAAGACCTGAACTTCTAGAAAGCCTAGCTCTGACTGACGAGCAAGCGGTGTTGCTGGCTGATTTCCAACGGGAACATCAGGCCAGGCAACAGGACTATGAAGGAAACGTCTGACATCAGACGGGACCGATATATCAGTTTACCTAGGGTAAGAGACATATTATGAGCAACATTATTAAGCAACTTGAACAAGAGCAGATGAAACAAGACGTACCTGCATTCCGTCCGGGTGATTCCGTGGAAGTGAAGGTATGGGTCGTTGAAGGTAGCAAAAAACGTCTGCAGGCATTCGAGGGCGTGGTTATCGCTATCCGTAACCGCGGTCTGCACTCTGCATTCACTGTTCGTAAGATTTCCAACGGCGAAGGTGTTGAGCGCGTATTCCAGACTCACTCCCCAGTAATCGACAGCATTGCTGTGAAACGTCGTGGTGCCGTTCGTAAAGCTAAACTGTACTACCTGCGTGAGCGTACTGGTAAGGCTGCTCGTATCAAAGAGCGTCTGAACCGCGTTGGCTAACGCTGCATCCAAAAGTTAATAGTTATCAGGGGTTGGCATTATGCCAACCCCTTTTTTTATCTGGAAAATCTATCACCTCGCATTTGCGAGACCTGGCCGCCTGGCAGCGACATTAAAAAGCCTGCATCAGCAGGCTTTTTGCATTACAGCGCGGCGGCGCTTTGTTTATGCTGACTCTCCGGCGGGTGCGGCTGCGCCGGGACAATGTCATCGCCAGGTTTGACGATCACCCGCGCGACGGACTCGTGCGTGGCGAACGTGCAGCTGCAATTGATGTTGCGGCATTGATGGTAACGCTCTTTGGTCGACTCGCTCAGATAGCGGCTGGAGCGAGTGTGGGCCACGTGACCGCATAATGGACAGTGCATCATAGTTGAATCCCTCGTTCTGCTACATCAGGTTATGTGACTTATAATAGCCCATTGACTCGCAAAAGCAAGATTAAGATGCAAATGAATTATCACCCCTCCGTGATTGCAAACTCCATGCGTTGAGTCAGTACATCCAATGCGAGGCTGGTGGAGAAACCTCGATCATTAAGCGTGTGAACGACTTGACTTATGATCCACGCTTGTCTGTCGATAACCTCTTTGAATCCACTCAGGTGAATCGGCGTTTCTGGACCGAGCTCAGGGCGGCCAACGGCGAGGTTTATGGATAATTGCACATTCCCTTGTTGAATGTTTGCCCACCTCGCTTTTGCCGCACGCATTGCGCTTTCTTTATTCGCGTAGAGCGTCGGCAGGGTAAAAACGTTATTGCTTTCACCTGCCAGATAGTTTGAAGCCGCATTTTCATCTGTGGTATTCCCTTCCTCACGTTGTACTGTCATCTGCTGTTGCCTGGCATGCTGAGTATCTTGCCATTTGGCAATAACGCCGGTGTAAGCGTTCCGATCGGCCACATTGAAGTAGTGCTGGTCGCCATCGCTGCGTTCCAAAGTCAGTGACGGCAGCGGTTTGCCCGAGATGCTTAGACCAGAACCTGGGACCAGAAACAGCAGGCGTTCATTTTTAATGGCGGCGACTGCACCATTCATGGTCGCCAGCCGGGTAAGAAAGGCGACATCCGTTTCCTGAGACTGATCGATATGCGTGATTTTGATCTCTGCCAGTCCTGCCGCCAGCGTATGCCCCATCCGGTTACGGTTGGCCACTTCGTTGACGATGTCACCAAGGGTGCGATCGTGATAGGAATGATCTCGCGCCACGTTCATCGAGTTTCGAAAGTCGACGCTGCGGGCCCGAATGACGAGTTTATCCGGTGCGCCACGATGTTCGATTTCATCAACGATAAACTTGCCTTTGTCGATCAAGGCGTGTCCTTTCCAGCCGAGCTTCACAGTGAGCGTTTGGCCGCGTTTGGGCATGGCGATTTGCCCATCCGCATCGTCGAGCTCAAGATCCAATCGATCCGCGGTAAAACCGCGATTATCGGTTAACGTCAATGAGAGCAGACGGTGGCGGAAAGCCTCCGTGATGTCTGCTTGCTGCAAAAACAAGGCGTAGTCTGGCGCAATGAGCGCGCCAATAGGGACGGGGGTTTGCGTGATCACGGCAGCATCTCCCTGAGCCGCGCCGCAGCCTGACCTGCTTTATCGGCAAGGTCAGAGGCTTGTTGGCGCAGATCGCCGAACATGGCGATCAGCGATTCATCAACGCGCATCAGATTGATCGTAAATTCTATCTGTCGCGCGCTGCCGTTCGAAAAAAGCTGGGTTTTCGTGTCGACTATGCTTTCAATGACATACATCCCATGAATAGTTCCATTGCCCTCGATCAGTGGCCAGGCTCTGCCTTGGGTAGCCATGAGCTGAAGCGCCATCAATGACAATGTCCCTCCGGTCACTTCCGGTACCAAGACTCCCGTCAGCGTTATTTTCTCATTGTCTACTCCCAGAAACTGCGCGGCAGGGCGCTGGCCGATGCGCGGCAGAGTCGGCCAGCGGTAATTGGCGCTGCGTTGCATGCTTTGATAAGGCACGGTTTTCAACATAAAAACGAACATGCCGAGGGTCAGCATCATCATATTTCTCCTATTCGCATGATTAACTCATCCGGCTGCGAGCATTTGCCGCCTGGCGATGAGCAAGTAATTCAAATTGCCGCGCGACTTCGCGGCCGATGTCTTGTTCATTCTGACCGGCGCCGGCAGTGATGTTGATAGTGACCGACGGAACCTGGATTTGGGTTACCGGCGAATCTGCTACCGGCGAGGCCGGCATTACAGGCGCGCTGAGCGACAGTAAAGCCGCCGACATGGCGGCCGTATGGCGGCGGCCGGTCACCTGAACGGGGCCGCTGACCAACTCAGGACCGTTTTCGCCTACAATGCCGAATTGTCCGGCAGGAATGTCTCCCCCGCGATCGAACTTGCCGGCAAACCAGGCGCTGCCGTTTTCGGCATTGCCAGAGGTGCCGCTCTTATCGCCAAATTGCATCCAGTCGGGAAGATATTCGGTCAATGACGTCAGTTGTTTTATCCAGCCATCAATGGTGTCTGAAATGTAATTCTTCAGCGCCTCACACCCTGCCGATATCTGCTCCCAGAGATGGCTAAAGAAGGGGCCGACCTTGTCCCAGTTTTCAATCAGGGTAAAAGCGGCAAGCGCAACCAGGCCGACAATGGCCAGCAGCGGGTTGGCCATCGCTATCCGCCCTAGCCACATCATGGCTTGCCCTGCCTTTAGGATCGCGCCGCTGATAATAGAGAACCCTGAGAGTACCTGGGTGGCGACCAGGCTGACGCCGCTAAGGCCGCCGAGCAATAACGTGAGCCCACCGGCGACCTGCAGCAAGGTGCCGGCCAACGCCGGATTATTGGTTATCCACATATTCAGTTTCACCAGCCACTCTGTCGCCGTTTGGGTCAGTTCCCGCAGGGCAGCGTTTTGGCCGCTAAACAGGTTGATTCTCAGGCTATCCCATGAGGCAAAAAGCTTTTGGATATCACCATCCATATTGTCGCCTTTGACGGTGACCAAGTGCTGCGCTGAGCCGGCAACCTGGTTGGCCTGGAGCTTCTCTCTGCCCGAAGGCGCAATCTGTTGCGCCGCACTGACGATATCGACACCTGTTGTGGCTTTGCTTTTCATGGCCGCACCAACGGCTCGAATATCCATGCCATATTGATTGCTGGCCAGCGCCAATACATCGGCAATGCGGTCGAATTGATCGGTGCCCATATTGAAGCTGTGCAGCATTTCCGTCATCGTTGCGGTGGTTTCGTTGACGCTGCTGCCCGTCGCGGCGGAGAGTGTCAGTGCGGCGGGCGAAGCCGTTAAAATTTCCTTGGCATTCAACCCTTGTTTTGCCAGCGCTGTTTGCGCTTGTAGGGCTTGATCCGGGGTATAACCGGATTGGCTCATACCGCGAGCCTGCTGCTCGAGAGCCGTGAGCTGCGGATCAGATTTGCCCAGATTCAGCTGCGCCCGCAGTTGAGAAAGCTGTTTTTCAAATTCGATTCCCGGCGCCAGCAGGTTAGCTCCCCCTATGGTGGCACTTTTGGCGACAGAAAAGCCTGCGCTGCTGGTGTTGCGTAATTTTTCCAGCTTGTCGAGGCGCGCTTGATTGCCTGCCTGTGCGGATCGATAGCGCTCCTGCGCTATCGATTGCCGTTGTTCTTTTAGGGTAACGATAGCGGCGCCGGCATTAATTCTGCCGTCACGCAGATTTTTGCGCTCATTGCCGAGCGATTTTAGATTAATCCCTTGCTGGGTAAGATGATGGCGCTGGCTTTTATCGATTGCGGCGAGGAGATCACGTTTCTTTTCCAGGGCATTTATCGTCTCCGCGACCTGCGCAATCTCTTTGTTCATAAATCGGGAACGCTGGCTTGGCTCGCGATCTTTCGTCAGCATTGCCAGCGCGGCGGATTTTTTGCGCGACGCTGCCAGCAACTTATTGGTCTCAGCCAGCGACTGGTTCGTCTTTTGGAAAGCGTCGATGTCATTTTCCTGCTGGCGCAGATGTTTGACTTTTTTCTCTGCTCGTTGGATATCCTGTCCCAGACTGTTGTACAGGTTTTTATCCCCGGTGGGCCTGCGCAACTGCCTCATCAGTTCTTTGCTCTGCTTGGCTATCGCTTGAAGCCCGATGACAATCTCGTTTTGTGACTCCAGCTCCTGTCTGCTGTTACTCATCTATTTTTACTCCACTACGTTGCAGCGCTCTGTGGCGCCAGCCGATCAGCTCCGCCAACGTCATGCCGTTCATTTCTGACGGCGGCCAGTGGAAAATCACCGCGATATCCGCCATCAGGTCATCTACTGTCAGAGTAGGCTCGACCGTTACTCGGCCGATGTCGGCGACAAAAAACCGATCACCTGGCCGGCCAGCGCAATCAGGTCAGGCAGTTCCAAACGGGTACACTCTTCCTTGGTCAGGTTCGGGTAGGTGACCCGAGGCAGAATAGTGATCAACGCGTCGACATCGGCGTTGGCCAGCGCGGCCAGACCGATGCCGCGCAGGCTGCCGGCATTCGGCTTGGTCACTTGCACGCGAGTGATTTCACTGTCGCCACGTTTAATCGGAGTATTCAGGACGACGGTGTTCTCCGGGGATGCATTCAGTTCCATGGGGTATCCAGTTTTCAGTCGGAAAAAGAGGGCCAGCGCGGGGCTGGCCGTTTGAGGTGAAAAATTACAGGCCGATGGCGCGGCGGTGCGCAGCCAGCAGATCTACGCCGTCGACTTTTTCGATCATGTTGACGGTATCGATCTCGATCAGCTCTTTGCCGTCGATGCTCAACTTGAAGTAGGTGCAGTCGGTGGAAACTTTGGTTTCGGTATCTTCACCCTGCTTGAAGTCGCCGCTGTCGATCTCTTTATGACGGCCGCGCATCACCACTTCGAGCGCAGAGACGTCGCCGGTATCGTCGCGTTGGAAAGAGCCGGTAAAGCGCAGCGGTACCGCATCGACGCGGCCCCATTGCTTGAGCACCAGTTCGTCAATGCCGCCCATGGTCCATTCCACCACCAGCGCATCGTCATCCAGGCCGAAGTCCACCGAGGCTGCGCCGCTCATGCCGCCGCCGCGGAATTTTTCCAGCTTGCGTGTCAGTTTCGGCAGCGTCATTGAGGAAACCACGCCCATGTAGTTGAAGCCGTCGTTAAACAGGTTCAGGTATTTCAGTTTTTTTGGCAGTGCCATGCTTCAGTCTCCTTAGCTGTTCACGGATGCGGCGAAGTTCGCCAGGTAGCGATCGGTAATGCGCTGACGCAGAGTCAGATCCTCCAGAGGAGGTACCGGGGTGTAGTCGTAATCGATAAACAGCTTGCCGGCCTTCAGGGTCTCTTTGTCGTTGGCGCTTTCGTCATACCAGCAGTCACCGTCGATGATCAGACCTGCGGATTTAAGTTCGCGGAACTTGGCCTTGATGCCGTCGATCATGTCGCGGATCAGCGTCGGGGTGAGCGGACGATCAATCGCCCACAAATGAGCTTCGGCCAAGGTGTCGGCCAATACCTGCGCGGTGCGGGTATAGTTTTCAAACTGGAACAGCGGCTCGTCGGAGCAGGTGCGAGATCCCCAGAACTTGAAGCCATCTTTGCGGATCAGGGTGGTGACGCAACCTTCATTCAGCAGATCGGCGTCGGTGCCTGCGGTTTGCAGATCCCAAAATACGCTGGACGAGATGCCGCTCACGCCGTTGACGCCGACGTTGGATAAGGTTTTATGCCAGCCGGTCTCCTGGTCGATCTTGGCACGCAGCCCCAGTGCACGAGCGGTGGCGAAGGCGATGTCGCTGCTGTTGGTGGTGGTATTCCAGTTGATGAAGTCCGGCCAAATCAGCATCAGTTCGCGCTGGCTGAAGTTGGCGCGAAATTTGATGGCGTCGGACACGGTTTTACAGCCGTAAGCGCTGATATAGCCGAAAGCGCGCAGCTGCTGGCAGATGCCGGCCAACGCGGTCGCCACTTCCTGATTATCATGGCCCGGTACGCCCAGAATGCGCGGTTTCACGCCCAGCTCGGCCTGAGCGGCCAGCAGCGCTTTCATGCCGGTGTACTTACCGTTTTCATCGGCGCCACCGATGATATTGGACGTGGTTTCGGCCTCGTCTTTCCCTTCCGCCACGCGTACCACGACGGTTACCGGCTTAGTCTGCTCGGCGATCGCCAGCAGCGAACGCGCCAGCGTCCCTTTTTTACCTGCTTTGCCGCTGGCGGCCAGGACGTCGGTAATCAGCACCGGGGTGTTGAGAGGAAACAGGGTTGCATCGGCATCTTCTGCGGTACAAACCATGCCGACAATGGCCGTCGAGACGGTGGAAATTACGCGGGTGCCTTCGTTGATTTCGAGGACACGCACGCCGTGGTGATAGTCACCCATAGCATTACTCCGTTTGTGGTTGGTGATGACAGCATGCCTGTTGGCAGGCGGTGCCGCATCTCATTCGGGGTGTGGGATAACTGGTACAACAGCAGGAAAAATAAAGGAAAAAAACGCCCCAAGCGGGGCGTTGAACGACGTTATTGCGGCGGTTGCGGCCAATCGATATCAGGGGCCGCTTCGGGATCGACCCGATTAAGCAATACGCGGTAGGTTTTCCAGCGGGTCAGCAGCAGCAGTTCCTCTTCGCTCGCCATTCCCAGGTCAGAAGCGTCGTTAAGCGTTTCTATCTGCAGCGAACTTTGCTTAATCAACTCTTGTTTTTTATTAGCAGCCTGTTGCCGTAGCTCTTGAGTTGAATACGATCTTGGTATGATTTTTTCTCCATCAAAAATCCAGCGGCCGTTAATATCAGTGCCTTCCGGCAAGTTTCCGACCTCTGCCACGCTCATATTTTCCGGGAAAAATCCGGAAACGTCATAATGGCCTTCGGCATTCGGTTTCGTGGTGATTGAACGAATGATCCCGTCCTTGTCATACATCAGTTTTACCGTTTCAGGACGGAAGCTTTTTTGACATTCATACCAGTCTTCCCCAGCATCGGATTTTAAAAACAAAACACCGTGCGAGGCGGCCAGCTGTTTCTGCTCTACCGTTTCCGGCGCGGCGAGGGTAAAGTTCTTCATGTTATTCATCACTAAACGCTCCAGACGGTAACCCAATTGCCACCAATGTGTTTTTGCAGCGGACGACGGAAAATTACGTCGATGTATTCATCCACGTTGTTATTTGCTGCGCCGGTCAGGACATAACCCGCACTATCCGAATAGCCGGGGCCTCGCCAGGTAGCGATACTTTCCACATTACCCAGGCGAACATCGCGCACAAAGTTTTGATTGAGATAGTTGCTTAAATAGCCACCCCAAATGCTGCCGTTGATATTGCCGTCATTAAAGTAGGTTGCTTCACCTAACATCAGGCGCGGCCATGGGCCATTGCTGCGAATATCGCCTTGATGACCAAATTGGAACCAGCCATCAGAGCCGCCAGATGAAACATGCATTGCGCCAAATGCACGCTTACCTATCTCCTCATAAAAGTAATGATCAACATACTGATTACCTGCACCTTGTATGTGCAGCCCTTGAGTATTGCGATTACCACTGGTTTCGGTTATTACCCCTTTTTTAGTAATAAAATCTTGGCCATTGATATAAAGAGTTCTATCAACGTGGGCGTCTAAGCCAACGGTAAGGTTTTCATTGGCCCGAACGTTTTTTGCACCCAGACTTAATTGACCCTGGCTATCATTAATGATGCGAACATCATAATCCGCGTTCGTATTGCCATAATGGAAATCTATATAGGGCGAGGTTCCGAATAATTCGACGCCGCCTTTGGTGGTTAACGACCCCATCACTGTGGCGTAAGGTGTGGTCAATCCCGATTTCGTTTCAATTGAGCCGTTGACCGTCAAGCTGCCGGTAATGGTATCGCCGCTCTGTTTGACGAATTTGCCGTCGGCTTCCGCCTTGCTGTAAGCACCGACGTCCGCAGCAGTCGGTTTAAAACCGGTGGTGTAAATTCGGTACCAGTTCAGCGGTTTGTCAGGGGTGGTGGATGTGCCGACGTAAGATGATCCATTAGTCTGAACCGCCAGATAGCCACTGGAAGGGCCGCCGTCGATTGGCAGGTTCAGCACGCCGTAGACGCCGCCGCCCGGCGCGTTTTTCGATGCGCTGGTGACACGGTAGATCTCGCCAAGATTGCTGATGGTCTCCTCGCGATGTTTCGGGCCAGAGCCTAGACCAAAGGCGCCCACCTCCATCAATTGGCTGGCTTGCGTACCGACGTTACACGTGGCGGCAGTACCCAATTCCAAGTTGCGGCGCGCGATGGACTTGTTTGGCAGATCTTTCAGGTTAGCGGCAATTTTCAGAGAGGCGTCGCTGACCGTTTTCACCGCTTTTGGGGTGGCGGCCTGCGTTTCGCTGGCGCTATTGCTGTCGTTGCTCAATTGAGTGAAACCCTTTGCCAGCAAGGTGGCGTCAGGATGATTGCGCGAGCGGGCATGTTCGTCGATAGCGGCATTCAGCATATCGCGCGAGACCAGTAAGGCGGTTTTGTCTGCGACGATCGTCGCATTGGCGTCGCCTTTTACCAGAAGCACCATGCGCACGACCTGGGTGCGGCCGGCACCTTCGGTCAACTGCGGCTTGTAGGTGTCGGGCGTATTGGCGATCGCCACCAGCACGCCGTTTTTGTCATACAGCCCCAGCTCGCGGATCCACCAACCACCAACGTCCTCCGGGATCACTTGTTCGGCGATCACTTGGTTGCTGTTGCCGGTATCTATCTGCAGTGAATTCAATGCTGCGCGGCGTTTTTCGTTCACCAGCTTGGTCTGGCTTTCATCGGGCTGCGTTGGCGAACCGCCGCCGTCGCCGACCGCCATATGCGTAATTTCCAGCTTTTGGCCGGTTGCTGCAGCGTTAGCCAGCAGCGTTTTGCCCTGTTCGGTGAGCAGGGCGCGGTATTTTGCTGTCATGGTGTGGTTCTCTTCTGTTTGCCGGCCGGGTAGGTAAGGCCGTTTTTATACATCACATACAGGCTCAATCCGCGCAGGATCTCGCCTGACCAAAAGCCGAAGAACATGCCGTTATCGGTGCCGAGACGCGGCGCGGGCGACCAGCCGCCGTCCATCACGTCACCGGTGGAGAGGTAATGCCTTTGTAATTCCGTAACGCATTGTTCGATAAAGTGTTCGAGGCCCTCAATTTCACTGCCGGCCATTTTTGCCAGCACCGCGCCAGCCAGCCACAGGCCGCACATGTGGCCGGTAAAATCCTGTGCATCGGGCTGCGGCAGGCTGGCCATCGGGAAATCGGTTGGCGTGACACCGTCGGCGTCATTGGTAAAATCAATCAGCCAGCGCAGCCAGTTTTCGACATATTCCACCAGCTTGAGCGGTGGCGTTTTGCCCGCCTGCTGTAACTCGAGCCAGGCGCGCGCGGCACCGAAGAAGGCGCGTGGCTGATAGCCGGACCAGGCCGTGCCGTCACCCCAGTGATACATGGTCCAGGTATCCGCCGGACCGTAACTCCGATTGTCCCAACGGTTCCAGATATAGGCCGATGCGCCGGGGCCCAGCACGCCGAATTGCTGCTGATACCACTGCTGCGACTGCCACAGAAACTCGACCATGTTGTTGAGCATCACCCCGTCGGGATCGGCGGCGGCGTGCACGAAAATGAACGGGTACTGGTAGCCCGGATAAGGCATGCCGTGCCAACCATCGAACTGTTGGCCGTCCGCCTGATAAATGTTGGAGAACGGCATGACGCCCGGCGTACAGAACAGGCCGTCGTGGCGGTGATTCAGGAGGGTGCAGTCTCCCAACAGCGCGGTGTAGGGGTGTGCCGCCTGGAACGTGATGCGATAGCGGATCGTGTAGCCGTCATCGGCGTTGAGCGTCGGTGGAATGTCGTTCAGTACGTAGTAGCTGAATGTGGCGTCCGGTACATTGCCGTCTTGCAGAATGGTTACTTGCTTGACGCGGCTGAAACGAGGTGCGGCCGGTTTAGGCTCGACATCCTGATGATCCGGCTGATAGCCGCTCAGCGTAGCCGCTTGCGGGGCGAAATTTGCGATTTGCCATTTGCCGCCGGTGGCGGGCAGCATCCAATACCAGCGCCATTTGTCATCATCTTCGAGCCGCAGGTTGAAGTCGGCGTCCGCGCGATAGACCAACTGCGTAACGGGGAAACTTTCCTCCGCGGTCAACCAGGCGCCGATCACCATGCCAGCGTCATCATTGGGGAAACGGGCTTGGATCACCGTCGCGCTGCGGCTGTCGTAAACCTGTTCCTCAAACTGGCTGGCGATCGCGCAACCGCCGTAGTCGGTCACTGCGCGCAGATCGGCCAGCAGATAGTCGCTGCCGTCTTCTTTCGTCAGCGCCGCCAGGCTGCTGAGCGCGATGTCGTATGTTTTTACCTGAGGTTGGAACGACTGCGGCAGAGCGACGCCCCATTCCGTGGTGCTCGCCGCGTTTTTTTCCGGTGCTATAGACAGCTGTATTTTGCAGGAGATCGGCTGATTCTGATCGTCGACGCCACCAAAGCAAGTGCGGATTTTTGACTGGCGATTAATGCGGAACCAGATTGCCTGTTGTTCCAGCGATTGTTGCGATGCTATCTCTTTGCGAATGGTGATCATGCCTTCGGCGCTACGGCCGTAGCTTACCGGCTCACCGGAAGGGTATGACCAATCGTAGGAGATGCCGTCGGTAAACGGCGTATTGGCGCTGCGGCTCTGGCGAAAGAACTTATCCTGCGCATCAATATCGGTATATTCCATCGCGGTGAATTCAACGCTTTTCCAGGCGTTGAAATAGCGCTGATCGCCGGTGATGCTGTGCAGCAGATAGCAGGCGTCGGCAAACCACAGCTCGGCATCGGCCGCGTTACCCATGGCGTTGTGCGGGACCGGCACATGCAGCGGACGGTTATGCTGTACCTGATTACGCTTGATTAACACGCCGCCGTGTTCGACTGGTTGGCGATTGGCGAAATTCAGCTTGTGATTGCCGCCGAGCGTGACGTCTTTTAACTGCACCGTACCGATTTGTTCAGCGGGCAGTCCTTTGACCAGGATCTCGCCGTCGGCATCGATCTGGTAACCCTGCCAATTGATGATCCAGTCCACGTCATAGCGTTTACCGTCGTTATTCCAGTCGATTTCACCGGCGGCATTGACCGCGCGCACCTGGGCGTTGACGGCATTCCAGGCCAGCGAGCCGTCGAAGGCGAAAGTAGCGATGTCGAGATATTCACCCCAGTAGGGGGCGCCGTGAGGGATCAGAGTACGGCCCTTGTTGAAAGTTAGAGGAATACCTTTGAAGCCGCTATGCGTCGGTTCCCTCGTATCGACCGGCCAATTGGCGGGCACCGGCTCTTTGGCGTTGACGATCCAGTTGGCGATCCAGCGTTGAGGGCTGTCAGGGATCGGCGCACCGTCGTAAAAGTAGGTCACATAGGCGTCAAAACAGGCGATG
Source organism: Serratia sp. CY31944 (assembly GCF_052169175.1). Taxonomy (NCBI): domain Bacteria; kingdom Pseudomonadati; phylum Pseudomonadota; class Gammaproteobacteria; order Enterobacterales; family Yersiniaceae; genus Serratia; species Serratia sp. CY31944. Next base: position 20,143 of record NZ_JBJNLG010000002.1, on the reverse strand, counting down.
GCCTGTTCCAAATATTTTTGTTCTCCGGTCGCCAGATACGCATGGGCATAGCCAAGGATCTGCAGAGCCTGTCCTTCGGTGGTGGCGTCATTCGGCAGCCCCGCCATGCGCGACAACTCGCGTTCATGGCGCGAATCGGCCAAGACATGCTCGTCGTTAAGCACGAAGTGTTGTTGAGTCGAGTCCAGCGTGATGCCGGTATTGCGTTGCAAGAATTGGTAATGTCCCTCCAGCATTTGCAGGGCGAGACTGGCATAGTCGGGGTACACGGTAGTAAGCTCTCCATCATATTGACCGCTGGCGACGTCGATTGCGCCAGCGGCTTCGAGGTTCAGCGCCAGGCCTGTCAGATGGCGGCTGACCGGCTTGGCATCGGCGATCATCCGCTCCATTTCCAGATACATCTCTTCGGTGATACCGTTCTCCAACACGCCGATATCCAACGTGAAGGTGCCGGGCTCACCGTTGGTTTCCCACCACTCGCGCAGTTTGATCAGGTAACCCAACGGTTCCACCACGCGGCGAATAGCGCCGATGGTGCCCTTGTGACGGTGGATGAAGAAAGCGGCGGCTACGACGCTGCGTTTGGCATCTTCCGTCCAGGTTTCATCCCAATGATCGACCGAGAAGGCCCAGGCCAGGTACGGCAGCAGATTGACCGGACAGGTGGCTGGATCCCACAGATCGCGCAGCGGCACCGGCATGGCGGCCAGTTCGGCACAGGCGGCCGCAGCCGCGACCTCCAGCGGGGAAGAGCCGACCGGCAGCAGACGGTTACTCATCGGAGCCTCCCACCGTCAGACGATAAGAAGCACAATGCGACGCCTGGGTTTTATCCAATACGATGTCGGCCTGCGGGGTCTTCAATTCAACGCGTTGCACCCCTTCGGCATGCAGTGCGGCGTAGATTGCCGACAAGCGAATGTCACGGCCTAAACGGTGCTGGGCGCTGATGTAATTTTTCAGTTTGGCTTCGGCAGCGCGACGCACCGGTTCTGCTTCAGGGCCAGGGTAGAGGTACAGTACGGCATCGATGTTGTAGCTGATGATGTTGGCAGAGCGGACGGTGACGCGATCGGCCACCGGGCGCACATCTTCATCGTTCAACGCTTTATCGACGATCGCCACCAGTTCGGCGCTGGCGGTGCCGTCTCCTTCGCGTGACAGTACGGAAATCAGCACGTTGGCCGGACTGGGACTGATCGCGGAAACGTCGGCGACCCGACCATCGGCGGAACGGCCGTGATACTCGTAAGAGCCACTGGATCCAGCCACGCTTAAACCTTCGAATGCCTGCTGGATGCGCACACGGAAATCGCTATCCGATTCCATGACCGCCGGCAACGGCGGGATGACGCTGTCATCCGGCTGTTGCACCACCAGGCGTAGCACCTGGAAGTTTGCTCCCAGTTGGTCGAGGTCGCTGCCGCTGGCATAACCCAGCATCACTGCCTGTGCGGCTTCATTCACACGCTGGCGTAACAGCAGTTCGCGGTAAGCATTTTCTTGCAGCAGTTTGACGATTGGCTCCGATTCCAGCGTCAATGTACGGGCGATGGCTTCACGCTGCTCTTCCGGGTAAAGGGAAATCAGCGTGGCCTTGCGATCCGCCAGCAGCGATTCGTAATCGAGAGGATCCACCACCGTCGGGGCGGGTAATAAACTAAGGTCAATGGTTGCCATGGTGTCAGCTCACTGAAATAGAAAGAGAAAAGGCATCCGGCGTATCTGTGCGGTTGCCGGTAATGTCGACCACCATTTTTCCGTCAAAGGTGGTGTTGCAACTGATGCCCGTCAGCCGAATGCGTGGTTCCCACTGCAGCATTGCGCTGTAGCAGGCCGCCATCATTTGCAATCGCAGTACGTCGTTTTGCGGCTGATCCAGCAACTCGGATAGCAACGAACCGTAGCTGCGGCGCATGACGCGTGAGCCGATAGGCGTAATCAGGATGTCGCTCACCGACTGGCGAATGTGCTCGAGATCGGCGATTGCGCGGCCGTTGCCGCGATTCATGCCAAGAAATTTCGCGTTGTTCATGCTGGTTTGTCCGTTTGGCCTCTGCCGTTTTGCACTCCACCGTGAGTGTGGGTATGCACCACAATGCCGTTAGAGCTGATGCTGCCACCGGTGTGATTGAGATCGCCGGTCATCGAGCCGCCCTGATGGATGGCGATGGTGCCGGTAGTGAGTTGCTGGGTACACTCCACTTCGGGAGCGTCCAGCGTAATTTTTCCGCTGGCGATACAGGTGATATTTGGCGCCGTCAGTGTGATCCGCTCGGCGGCTTCAATGGTGGCGCTTTTTATGCCGACGGCCTTAAGCGCCCCGGTAGCCGGCTCGTATTCGAGCACTGCACCGTCAGGAAAAGCGATATGCGCCGCCTGTGCTGAGGCCGACGGTGCGGGGTGAGCATCGGAAAATACGCCGGGCAACACGAAAGCGGTTTCAAGTTCCCCGCCAAGTGACAGCACCAAGACCTGTTCACCAATGCTGGGCGCCCACCAGCTGCGTGCGTCGCCGGCCCGTCCGGTCAGCCAGTTGAGCCAGTCGGTAAGATTGCCGCCGGTGGCTATGCGACAGCGCCCGCGTTCCAGGTCGAGCTCGCTGACGGTCCCGATCCGTATCAGGTTGCGCACTAGGCGCTGAATATCGAAGTTGTCTGTGTTCATGTCTCAAGAATGCCGCTGGATGAAAAGGGGGACAACGCGACGGCGTTTGGCTGCCGCCGGCACAACCGAAGCTGCCTGTAGGGCGCTACGGCTGACTAAATTCGCTGAGTAACTCTCCGTGCAGATAAATCTGGGTGAAGCGAACGACGTTCTCTGGTTCGGGAGGTTCAGCCAGCGGGGTGATATGCAATGCGCCGTCGCGCGGTTCCACCCGGATTCGTTCGGTAAGTTGCAGCTGCAATATCAACTGGTTGGGAGTGTCTATATCTCTTTGAAACGAAAAATCATTTTTACGCTTATCCGGATTGGCAAGAAGGTCTGGTTGGTGGCTGCGCAGCCAGGCCAGTACGGTGACCATGACCCGGTCATCGTCAGCTGACGGCCCATCCAGCGCCAGATTGAGCTGATAGCGATATTCGAAGGATAGCGAGGGGGCGAGCGTTGAGACCACGCGGCCGTTAACAATGCCAAGGCGCAACCGTTCGGGGTTTTGCTGCAACAAGGGAATGGCATTGAGCAGTGCTGCACGTAGCTGTTCGGGTTTTAACATGGTGTATCTCCTGAAAAGGAAGCGGTTTGAGTGGGCGTTTGTTGAAAACGGTCAGTGTGAGATGCCGTTCAGACATAGCGCACGTTCGGCCGTGCGGCGGCGCTCCAATCCTTTATTTTTGACGCCGTTGACATAAATCCAACGAGACAGTTGATCGCAAGCCGCCTGCCACTGACGGCGTTTGACAAAGGTGGCCAGCGTTGAATTGCAGGTGGCGTTGACGCCGACGTTGAAAGCGAAAGCGCTGACGGCGTCGTAAACCGGCTGTGGCATCTTGACGTCCATACAGCGCGCGATGCCGCGCTCTACGGAGCGCACATCGTCGACCAAATGGGTAGCCGCCTGGCGTTCGTTGATGACTGCACCCGGCTTCACGCCGGCGGTGTGGCCGATGCCGTTGGTCCAGACGCCGGCGCTGCATTGGTAGGGGGACAGCCGACAGCCTTCGAAATCGGCGATCAGGCGCAAACCTTGCTCAGAGGTTTTCAGCGTATTGAACTGAGGCAGCAGGGCGGCGAGCGTTAAAATAGCCGCCACGCTGCAGCGTTTAGCGAGTGAGCTCATCGTAGACTCCGCGTTTCAGGCCGTTTTTTTTTAGCGATTTCAGCAGCTGGTAGCTTTTACGCCGGTAGTACCAATTCACTGCAAAGGTACCGACGCCGACTGCGGCGCCGACCAGGATGGCAATGTCCTGTGCAGAGTGGCTCCCTAACCAGGCCAGGCAAGCCGCGACGAAATAGGCAAGGGTTGAAGTGAGTTTCTCCATCGCTTAATCCCACAATTTGACGGTTTCGCGTTGGGCCGCCGCAGGCAGGTCCGGCAATTCAACCGGTTGACCGTGCGGCAGCAGGGGCCCCAGATCGGCCAGGCCACGGTTAGCCAGATAGACTTGTTCCACCTGGCGTTGCGTGCTGCCGTAGTAGCGCCAGCAAATCGCATCAATGGTGTCACCTTGTTGTGCATAAATTTTCATCATTACCATCCTGCGATAGCGTTGGGAGAGAGGGCTGTGGCCCCGGATATCTTCAGTTTCGCGCGCGTGGGAGGGAGGGGCAACGCGAGGGGGTTGTGGATGAGATGGCACAACTGAGGAGCAAAAGTGCCGTCGGCAGAAATAAAAACCCCGCCGGCGGCGGGGGGATGAAAAACGTTTGGCTGGAGGGATTAGCAGGGGGGGGGGTCGTCAGCGGGATAAAATATTTCTTGATAATCATTGTTCGGCAGCACCTGACTGGCCAAATCGGAGATCAGCGACATGGCGATCAGAAACTCGGAGGCACTGCATTGCGCAGCCTGTGAAACATCGGCGATGAATTGGATTCGGGACAGTGTTACTTGTTGTTTATCCATAATTTCCACTGTTTTTGCCCTCTCTTGACTATACTGTGTATTTATACAGTATTAAGCAAAACGCTAAAGGCGTCAATGGTTGGGCTTATCATTTGTGCAGTAAAAATACGGCCAATCATTGATTAGCGGAAATTGTACAAGGAGGCCGTCAAAATGAATTTTGCCGCCGCGTGCGAGAACCTCCAACTGCCAGCATTGCGGTTCTATGCCAATACCTCGAAGTTTGCGGGCAATATTCAGACAATGCTGCCGCTGTGGCGGCGTCAAACGAGCCGACGGCGCGGGTGCCGGCGGCAGGTGAAGAGCGCGCGTTCCACAGTTATTGCCAGAACTCCAAGGCGTCGCGGCGGCGAGTGTTTTAGCGACGATCCGCCATTGCACGGTGCGCGTTCGGTATACCCGTTCAATTCCCAAATGCGGTGCATAAATGCCGACAACTTTTGTGACGGGCTCGTCATAAGCGTTCCGGGTTTCTGAGGCTTCGCGCGCGACCCGCACCCATTGGTGGCTGCGTGGCACATTGGCGCCGCCTTGCGCCTGTATGTAACCGGCAAAGTCGCCGGCGTCGGCAGCGGCGCGCACGGCTTCGGTGCCGGCGTCAAACTGCGGCGTCAGGTTTTGGCCGCGAATACGTCGACATTCGCGGTAGACCCCGAGACCGGGCAGGCCGAAGGGATGAAACTGAGGGATGCGCCAGGTGGCGGCCCAGGCGCTGACCGCGCGGGCGGTATCGCTCAGCGGGGCGCCGGTTTCGCGATCGAGCTCTTCCTCCAATGCATACCCATCGAGGTTTTTTGCTACATATTTGGCCAGATAGGCGGTTGCGCCACCCCGGTTGAGGTGTTTGCTCTGGAAACGATGTTGTTGGGCACCGGGTTCTGCTGCATCCTGTTGCAGCGCATAACGCTGTATGATGTCAAGCACTGCCTGACGTTGCATTTGTGGAGTGAACATCATCAGATGCCAGTGCGGCGTGCCGTCATGATGAGGCTCAACCACTCGCATACCGTAGACCTGCAGACGGCGATCCTTGAAGGCGGTTCGCATTTTCCCCCACTGGGCAACCAGATAACGTTGGCCATCCTTCGGTGTTAGGGCTTGTCCTTGCCAGCGTGTATTGAAGCGCATTTTGCCTCGTGCGCCGACATGCTGGATAGGGTGAAAGCGTGCCGGCGTCGTCAACGTGATAAACAACCCGCAGTGGCCGTTGCGAGTGGCGTAGGTTTCTATACCGGCGAGGGTATTCATCAACTCCATACGACGAATGGCGGGATTGGCGATGCTGCCGAGCACTTTATCCATAAGATCGGCGCGCTCGCCCGTGGCGACGTTTTCCAGCTCGCAACGGTGAAGATAATCGAGGTTCGATTGACGCCGAGCCTTGACATCGTGAAGGGCCTGTCTGCTGGCATAAGGTGACGTGTTGTTGCGGACGTTGCCTATCGCGATTTGTAGCGCCTCGCGCCACTGCATGCGCTGCATTTTGAGACGCCGCAGCCACCAGCGATCGTCGGTCAGGCGCGACAGCGCCGCAATCGCCCGCTCGCTGTCCAACTTGCCTTTACGATAACAGCGCCAGTGCATAGGCTGGATATTGAAGGCGCGGGCCATCGTGGCGATTTGGCGATAGAGGCGGCACTGTATATCCGCGTGTAGCAGGATCTCGGCATTATTGCCATGCTTCGCCAGCAAGGCGTCACATTCACTCTGGTAGAGCGCAGAAAGTTGGCCCCCGATACGCCGCGCCAACTGCTCCAGCGCTTTATCGCCCAGCGCGGGCAGTGCGCTATAGCTGTCCGCTTCGCTGCCAAAGTGCAGTGATTTGCGTTGATCCAAACCGAAATTATTATTTACCTGCTGAATGCGTGGCCATATCCGCCGATGGAAAACTCGCACCAGATAATGCCAGGCTGCGTGGGCTCCCTTCTGGCTGAGCAGTTGGCGGTGGCGCTCAAGGAACGGCGTGCGCAGATAATAAGGCAGGTCATGAATGCACTGCAGTATCGCTTGCCATTGGCGTAGTTGGTCGCGATTCAGCGCCGCTTCGCGCCCTATCGCACGGCGTGGGGCATTCCATGGATAGGCGTAATCACCGTACGCTGCGTGTTGTATGGCAGAGGCGTTGACCGGCAGATGTTCCGCCGGCCTATTTTTAACGGCGAGCGACATGACGTTGCTTGGCTTCTGATAGCTGCTGGCAGGTCACGCAGCGGCTGACGCCGGGAATCGCGATGCGTCTCGCCACAGGAATCGCCGCGTCACAATCGGCACAGCAGAACGCCGAGGGCGCAGTGGCAACCGGCCTGGCGTACGCAATTTGTTTCTCGAGCATCAATGCCTGGCGCTCTTGCGCCATATCAATAGTATCAGCCATAACATTTTCCAGTATTTAATAGGGTGAATTTGGGCCGAGCGATGCCCGGCGGGTTGCACGCCAGCTTTATTCGAAAGGTTATTTTTTTGGGGTTAACAGACAGTCTGTTTCGCTGATATAGCGCGGCAACGATTGACTGAGCGAGATGAGTTCATTGAGTGCCGCGACGATTTTCCGCCGTTCGGCATAACCCATTTCGTGAAACTTTAACCACACATAGCGTTCAGTCAGCCCGGCGTGGAAGCAAAACGTATGGCGCAGGTGCAGCGGCGCCGTGTCGTAAATCTCTTCGGCATGGTTGGTTTGCCGGGCAAACAGTGTGCGGCGGATTTCAGCAATACGCTGCAGGCCGATAGCCCGTTGCTCCTCGCTGGCTAGAAGCATGACAATCTCCTTATCTGAATCTGATGATGGATGAATACTCGCAAAAGCAAGGTTCAGTTATCCGTCGATCAAGGTCGAAAATTTGAGTAAACACGGTGTAAACAAAGTGCTTACGCAAGATCGTCGTCGCCTTACGGTATTTGCATTTTCATCAACCATGTCGCATCATCTTAACTAAAGCGATCGATATGCCGAGTGACGGCGAATTGATGTTACTTTAAATCGCATAATGCGACTTGTAAATACAAATTTTATTTTAATCGGTGATGATATGCGTGAAGAAGCAACAAACAACAACACCTCCGTGGGGGCGGTGATTGAAAGAGTTCTTTCATCTTATGGCGTTGGCACGCAGAAGGAATTGAGTGAAATCCTCGGGATAGCGCCGAATAACATCAGTAGTTGGCAACAACGGGGGAGTGTTCCCGGATACGTCATCATCAACTGCGCGTTAACCACGGGGGCAGACTTGGCCTGGCTGATGACCGGCGAACTTGTAAAATCAAAAAGTAATCGCAAGCCTGCGTCATCTGCGCAAGGTAAAGCGCTTTACGATCGCGTTTTGGCTTCCGGCGGGAAAGGGGTATTGCGCCGCATTTTGGATGCTTACGGTTTCAATCTGCAAAAAGAGTTGGGCGACCTGCTGGGTATATCTTCAGGCACGATGAGCACCTGGGTCCGCCGCAACTACTTCCCCGGCGATATCGTGGTGACCTGTGCTCTGGATACAGGCGTCTCGCTGCTGTGGTTGGCGACGGGACAGGGGGACATGTGGGGTGATGCCGCACCGGCGGTACCGGTTCCCGGAGGGCGCACGATACCGAAATATCGCCTGCTCGCCGGGCAGTTGAAAGAGGTGGGGCAGTGGTCGGCAGACTGTTCTTTGATTCCTGACGGCGTGGCTCAGCCGGCTTATGTTGATGGCGGGCGCGTATCCTGGCTGGTGGATCTGGCCGTTACGCATATCGCCAATGGCCGCTGGCTGGTGGACATAGACGGTAACCTGGACGTTTACGATATAGCGCGTTTACCGGGTAACCAAGTGCGGGTCAGCGGCGGCAACGTCGACTTTCAATGTTCTCCGGATGCGTTGAAAGCGCTTGGTATGGTCTGGTTAACGTTGACGCCGCAGGCATAAAAAAGCCCATCGATGATGGGCTTCGAGAGATTCTGGAAGGGAGATTACAGGCCGTAGACCAGCGTGACCGAGGTGGTGGTGTCGGTGTTTTTCGGTGCCGAGGCCGGCGGTTTGCTGTTGTAGGTCACGGTGTAGGCTACGCGCAGTGAGAAGCGATCGTTGATCGCCACGTTCAACGCGCTTTCCGAGTTCAGCGTGGTTTCCTCGTTCGCCAGCGCGGAAACGCCCTGAATGAACTTGGTGTTGTCGGTCAGCTGATAGGAATAGTTGGCCGCACCGTAGGCCAGCCCTTTGGTCGAGCGGCCGCCGCCGTGGTATTCGTCATGGCGCACGCCGGGACCGAACTCCACCCGCAGGTCGCTGAGCGGCCCGTTGAGGAGTTGACGGCCGTAGCCGCCGGTCAGCGTGGAGCGTGAATCGTAACCGTTGAAACGGTCGCTCAGCCAGCTGGCTTGGCCGAACAGGTAGTTGCGGTCGGTCAGGTTATAGCGCGTACGGCCACCGGCCTGGTATTTTTCGGAGGAGCGCACGTTGGAGGAGGTGGTGTTGTTGGCCGCCCCCCACAGGCTGTACGCCGCGTCGCTGTTGAACCAGGTCATGTTGGTGTTGGCCAGCAGGGTGGAACTCTGCGAGTTGCCTGACTGGGCGTTGTAGCCCGCCTGCACGTTGCCTTCAAACGGTTTCTTGGCGGTGGCCGGATCGTCCATCGCGGTGAAAAGCGTATTGTCGGCGAGAGCTGAAACACTGGTGAAAGTCGTTAAGCAGCAAATATACAGCGGAAAAGCGCGACGAGCGCGAGAAGAGAGCATTTTGGATCCAGTTGTTAAGGGTGGTTATTGTTGATGACGGTCACATTATATCGGTTCATTTCGGCGACAAAAATAGCCGCCATTAGCTTAAGTTTTTAATTTTTATTCCTTATTTATTCGCTTTTCTTCTACTGAAATTCATCGCTTTCAGCAGCGCTTCGTGCTGAGTCTGGCGGATGCCTGTCTCAGCCCATTCGTTGGCGCTGAGGTGGGGGGCGCGTCTTCCTTGTAAAATCAAATGTACATTTATGTTTACGACCCCCATCTATTGCCAGGCAAGCGAGTAGAGAGGCGTCGGCAATCTTTTTGTTTGTATATCTTATTAAATTTATTGCGTTTATTTTATTTATTGAAGTGCCTTTCCCAATGGTTTTTCTTAGGGGTAATTACGGTAATTTTTTATTTACGGAAATTGGATTGAAAACTTTACATTGCGTGATAAGGTAGAGCCCTGAAACGCTCAAGGTTCCACTTCAACGCATAACGCCAAACGACAGGAATAGCATCATGCAAAAAGACGCGCTCAATAACGTACACATCAGTGCAGAACAGGTTCTCATCACGCCGGAGGAGCTGAAGAACCAGTTCCCGCTCAGCGCCGACGACGAAAATGAAATCGCCACCGCGCGCAACACCATCGCCAACATTTTGCAGGGGCGCGATCATCGCCTGTTGGTAGTGTGCGGGCCTTGTTCGATCCACGATCCGGATGCGGCGCTGGACTACGCCCGTCGTTTGAAAACCCTGGCGGCTGACTTGAGCGATCAGCTGTATATCGTTATGCGCGTCTATTTTGAAAAACCCAGAACCACTGTCGGCTGGAAAGGTTTGATCAACGATCCGTACATGGACGGTTCGTTTGACGTTGAAGCAGGCTTGCATATCGCGCGTCGCCTGTTGCTGGATCTGGTGGGCATGGGCTTGCCGTTGGCTACCGAAGCATTAGATCCGAACAGCCCGCAGTACCTGGGGGACTTGTTCAGCTGGTCGGCGATCGGTGCGCGCACCACCGAGTCGCAGACCCACCGCGAAATGGCTTCCGGCCTGTCGATGCCGGTCGGCTTCAAAAACGGCACCGACGGCAGTCTGGGCACCGCCATCAACGCCATGCGCGCCGCCGCCATGCCGCACCGTTTCGTCGGCATCAACCAGGCGGGCCAGGTTTGCCTGCTGCAGACCCAGGGCAACCCGGACGGGCATGTGATCCTGCGCGGCGGTAAAACCCCGAACTACAGCGCCGAGCACGTTGCGGCCTGTGAAAAACAGATGCTCGAGGCGGGACTCCATCCGTCCTTGATGATAGATTGCAGCCATGGCAACTCGAATAAAGACTATCGCCGTCAGCCGGCGGTGGCCGAGTCCGTGGTGGAGCAGATTAAGGCGGGCAACCGTTCGATCACCGGCATCATGCTGGAGAGCCATCTGCATGAGGGCAACCAGTCTTCCGAGCAGCCGCGTGCAGACATGCGTTACGGTGTGTCCGTCACCGACGCCTGCATCAACTGGGAAAGCACGGAAACGCTGCTGCGTCATATGCATCAGGAACTCGGCGCTGCGCTGACGGCACGCACGGGAGAAAAGTAAGTTATGGTGGCAGAACTGACCGCGTTGCGCGATCAAATTGACGAGGTGGACAAAGCGCTGCTGGATCTGCTGGCGAAACGCCTGCATCTGGTAGCGGAAGTCGGCGAGGTGAAAAGCCGCCACGGTTTACCGGTTTATGTGCCGGAGCGCGAAGCGGCGATGCTGGCCTCGCGCCGTCAAGAGGCGGAAAACCTCGGCGTGCCGCCGGATTTGATCGAGGATGTCTTGCGCCGCGTGATGCGCGAATCGTACGTCAGCGAGAACGATAAAGGTTTTAAAACCCTGTGCCCGCAGCTGCGGCCGATCGTCATCATTGGCGGCAACGGCCAGATGGGCCGGCTGTTCAACCGTCTGCTGACGTTGTCGGGTTATCAGGTCAGGGTATTGGATCAGGAAGATTGGCCGCAGGCGGAACAGCTGTTGGCAGACGCCGGCATGGTGATCGTCAGCGTGCCGATCCATGTGACCGAACAGGTGATAAGCCGCCTGCCGCCGTTGCCCGACGACTGTATTTTGGTGGATTTGGCGTCGGTGAAGAACCGTCCGCTGCATGCGATGCTGGCGGTGCACAGTGGCCCGGTGGTGGGGTTGCACCCGATGTTCGGCCCGGACGTGGGCAGCGTGGCGAAGCAGGTCGTGGTCTATTGCGACGGGCGCCGGCCAGAGGCTTACCAGTGGTTGCTTGAACAGCTGCAGGTGTGGGGGGCGCGGCTGCACCGCATCAGTGCGGTCGAACACGATCAGAACATGGCGTTTATTCAGGCGCTGCGGCACTTTGCCACCTTCGCCTACGGGTTGCATCTGGCGGAAGAGAACGTGCAACTGGAGCAGTTGCTGGCGCTCTCTTCGCCGATCTACCGGCTGGAGCTGGCGATGGTTGGCCGCCTGTTTGCGCAGGATCCGCAGCTGTACGCCGACATTATCATGTCGTCGGAGGAAAACGTGGCGTTGATCAAACGCTACTACCAGCGCTTCGGCGAGGCGATCAAGCTGTTGGAGCACGGCGACAAACAGGCGTTTATCGATAGCTTCCGCAAGGTGGAGCACTGGTTTGGCGATTACGCCCAGCGCTTCCTGGTGGAAAGCCGCACGCTGTTGCGGCAGGCTAACGACAGCCGGCAGTAAAATACCGGCGGTAAATAAAAATGAAGGGTTCGGCTTGGCCGAACCTTTTTTTATCGCGTCAGGATGGGTTGACCGGCACCACGGTGTCGCTGGGATAACAGCCCAGCACCTTCAGCGAGCGGGTGATGGGCGCCAGATCGCGCAGCGCTTTTTGCATTGCGTCGGCACGCAGGTTGGCCTGCACATCGATGTAAAACATCTCTTCCCACGGATTGCCGTTGATCGGGCGTGACTCCAGTTTGGTCATGATGATGCCGTTGTCGCGCAATACCAGCAGCGCTTCGACCAGCGCGCCGGATTGCTGGCCGGTCGCCATGATCAGCGTGGTTTTGGCCGGCACCTGTTCGGAGACGTCGATCGCTTTACGCGCCAGGACGATAAAGCGGGTGATGTTCTGCTGTTGATTGGCGAGGTTGTGTTCCAGCACTTGCAGCCCGTACAGCGCGCCGCCGGCCTCGCTGCCCAGCGCCGCCACCTTCGGCGAATTCAACTTGGCGACTTTCTCCATTGCGGCGGCCGTGCTTTCAGTGTATTCGATTTTCCAGTGCGGGAATCGATTCAGGAACTGGCTGCACTGCTGGAACGGCTGCGGGTGGCTGTAGACGGTTTCAATCTGGCTCAAATCGCTGTCGCCGGCCACCAGAACACAGTGGTTGATAGGGTTGGTCAGTTCGCCGACGATCGACAGACTGGTGTGTTGCAGCAGGTCGTACACCTCATTAATCGAGCCGGAGCTGGTGTTCTCGATCGGCAGAATGGCGTAGTCCGCCTGGCCGGTTTCCACCTGGGCGAAGATATCCTGAAACTTCTGGCAGCCACATTCGATCAACCGATCGAAATGGCGGGCGGCGTATTGGCGCGCCGCCAGATGTGAATAAGAGCCTTTTGGGCCGAGAAAGGCGATGCGGGCGGAGTGTTGGCTGACGGGATTGAGCTGGTGCTGCAGCAGCGCCTGCTGGGTCAGGACGGAGTCTTCAATGATCAGTTGGAACAGGCGGGTGACGTAGAAACCGTCCAGGTCGTAAGGCTTGGCGGCGGCGATCAGCGCATCCAGCAGATCGCGCTCGCGCTCTTTGTCGCGGATCGGACGGTGAGAGTGCAGTTTGGTCTTGCCGACTTCGATCGCCAGTTCACGGCGTTCCGCCAGCAGGGCCAACAGTTTCAAATCCAGTGCGCTGATGCGCTCGCGCAGCACCAATAACGGGTTGTCAGTCATAATCAGCTTCCGCCTTCAGTTCTTATTCGTTGTATAACAGCCATAAAAAAAGCCTCCTGTTTCCAGGAGGCCTTGTTGTTCGTCTTCGCATTCTTTCTCACACGACGAAACGCCTCCCAGTCAGGGGAAGGTAAAAAAGAATGCGAAGAAAAACGGTGTGCGTGGCATGGTCTACCTAAGGTTAATGCGAACAGGTTTTAAAGTAACCGCTGGCTTTTACCCCGTCAACAAAAATACCCGACAAAAAACGCGCCCTCGGGCGCGTTTGATGCGGCAACCGCAGTCGGACGGTTATTCCTGTTCCTGCGTCACTTCCGGCACGATGTCTTTCACGCTGGCATTGCAGCGGCGCGCTTCGCCTTTGTGCTGCACCTTGTTCAGCTGGCGCTCCAGCTTGGCGATCAGCTCGTTAACGGCGGTATACATGTCATCATGTTTGGCGCTGGCGACCAGCGGGCCGTTCGGCGTGGTAATGGTAGCGTCGGCGACAAACCCCTGCGGTTCTTTGGATAAGACGATATGCGGGTTTATCAGCTGGGTCTGCCATTTTTCCAGTTTGGTGAGACGGTCTTCGACGTGATTGCGGATTGCGGGAGTGATATCCATTTGTTTGCTGGTAATGTTCAATGTCATATAACTTACCTCTCTGTCTTTCCGTCTTGGTGAACCCAGCATACCCCGCTTTTTGTTTAAATGCGTGATGTAAATCACGATTTTTTGTCACTTTTTGCAAAGTTAGTTCAATCTGTGATTCAGCATTTGAATTGGTTATCTAATGCTTGAGAGTTGCCGCCGGATGGCGCATTATCGATGAGTTGACCGGTGAGGAGCGCTAGCTAACACCGTGTTTTTACTTGTGTATTCTTCCAGTGAAAACCAGGTCCACGCCAATGAAAACGGCAGCCGAGGCTGCCGTTTTGTTTTTTTGCCGTTGCCGACGCCCGCTTATTGCGGGTTGGCGGCGATCACTTTGGCCACTTTGTCAGCCTGGCCGTTCAACTGCAGTTGCTTGTAGGCATTTTCCATCAGCGGCAACACGTCGTGCGTCGCTTTGGTATCCGGGAATTCACGCAACATCTGCTCGGCGCGATTAACGACCGCGACGTAAGCACCGCGTTTAGTGTAGTATTCCGCCACCGAAAGCTCATACTTGGCCAAGCGGTCTTTCAGATACACCAAACGCTTGTTGGCGTCGGTCGCGTATTGGCTGTTCGGGTATTGCTGAATCAACTGGCTGAAGTCGCGGAACGCAGCGCGAGCGTGCTGAGGATCGCGGTCCGAACGGTCAACCCCGAAGAAGCCCTGCAGCGCGCTGTCATCGAGCGCCATGTCGGTCAGACCGCGCATGTACATCACGTAATCGATGTTCGGGTGCGTCGGGTTCAGGCGCATGAAGCGATCGATGGATGCCTGCGCCATCGGCAAGTCGGCGGCCTTATAGTAGGCGTAAATCAAATCCAGCTGGACCTGCTGGGAATACGGCCCGAAAGGATAGCGGTTATCTAACGCTTCGAGTTGCGTAATCGCGCCCTTGAAGTTACCGTCCTGCAGCTTTTGCTGCGCGGTGGCATAGATTTCCGAAGGTGGGTTGTCGGGAACCGCATCCTTGGATGTGGAGCAACCTGCCAGCGCCAGGCTCAACGTGGCTGCCGCCACCAGATATTTCATACGCGTCATGACGTTTTGATTATCCTCAGGGTGTTATTCCGGGAGACTGTCCGTTAAGCTCCCGACAAAGACCAGGTACAATAGCACATTATATTAAACGGCATCGCCGTGAAAACCCAACGTTAACGAAGAAGCTGCATATGGCACAACAAGTACAACTCACCGCAACGGTGGCCGAATCTCAACTCGGACAACGTTTAGATCAGGCTTTGGCCGAATTGTTCCCTGATTATTCACGATCTCGCATAAAAGAGTGGATCCTGGGCGATCGGGTGAAGGTCAATGGCAAAACGTCAAACAAACCGAAAGAGAAGGTGCTGGGCGGAGAGACGGTCGCCATCGATGCACAGATAGAAGAAGAGGCGCGTTGGGAGCCGCAGGATATCGCGTTGGATATCGTCTATGAAGACAGCGACATCCTGGTGATCAACAAGCCGCGCGATTTGGTGGTGCACCCTGGCGCCGGTAACCCGGACGGCACGGTGCTCAATGCGCTGCTGCATCACTACCCGGAAATCGCCGACGTGCCGCGCGCCGGCATCGTGCACCGTCTGGATAAAGACACCACCGGCCTGATGGTGGTGGCGAAAACCGTGCCGGCGCAAACCCGGCTGGTGGAAGCGCTGCAGGCGCGTGAAATCACCCGCGAATACGAAGCGGTGGCGATTGGCACCATGACCGCCGGCGGCACGGTAGAAGAGCCCATAGCGCGCCATTCCACCAAGCGTACCCACATGGCGGTGCACCCGATGGGTAAACCGGCGGTGACGCACTACCGCATCATGGAACACTTCCGCGCGCACACCCGTCTGCGTCTGCGCCTGGAAACCGGCCGTACTCACCAGATCCGCGTGCACATGGCTTACATCAGCCATCCGCTGGTGGGCGATCCGCTGTACGGCGGCCGTCCACGTCCGCCGAAGGGGGCTTCGGAAGCCTTCATCAACACGCTGCGCGGTTTTGACCGCCAGGCGCTGCACGCCACCATGCTGCGTTTGTACCATCCGATCAGCGGCATCCAGATGGAGTGGCATGCGCCGCTGCCGCAGGACATGGTCGATCTGATTAACGCGCTGAAGGCGGATACCGAAGAATTCAAAGATCAGATGGACTGGTAATGAACTCGCTCATTCTGCCCGACTGGCCATTGCCTCCCGGCGTTAAGGCCTGCAGCACCACGCGCGGCGGCGGCGTCAGCCTGCCGCCTTATGACTCGCTGAACCTCGGCGCCCACGTCGGTGACGAGGAGCAAGCGGTGAAGCGCAATCGGGAACGGTTGGTTACCGTCGCCGGCTTGCCGCAGATGCCGGTGTGGCTCGAGCAGATACATGGCACCCGTGTGGTGACGTTGGCGGGGCAAGCGCCCGCCGATCTGCGGGCGGATGCGGTTTACAGCAACGTGCCGGGGCAGGTGTGTGCCGTGATGACGGCGGATTGTCTGCCGGTGCTGTTCTGTTCGCAGCACGGCGATGAAGTGGCCGCCGCTCACGCCGGCTGGCGTGGGTTATGCCATGGCGTGCTGGAGCAAACCGTGGCGGCGTTCAGCGCCGCGCCGAGCCAGATCAGCGCCTGGCTGGGGCCGGCGATCGGCCCGCAGCAGTTTGAGGTCGGGCCGGAGGTGCGCGCTGCCTTTATCGCGGAAGACGCCGAAGCCGCGGCGGCGTTTACGCCGCACGGCGATAAGTTTTTGGCTAATATCTACTTGCTGGCTCGCCAACGTTTGTTGCGGGCAGGCGTGCAGGCCATCTACGGCGGCGACCGCTGCACGGTTAACGAAAAGAGTCATTTTTTCTCCTATCGACGCGATGGAATAACCGGACGTATGGCAAGTTTAATCTGGCTGATATAACCTATTGAATTAGGACGATCCAACGACGCATGGCGTTGTACCGAAAATTTAGCGTCGAGATAACCTTGAAAATTTGAGGGATGACCTCATTTAATCTCCAGTAGCAATTTCGACCCATCTTGGAGGTGTTATGCGTCTGGATCGTCTTACCAACAAATTCCAGCTTGCCCTCGCCGATGCCCAGTCACTAGCCCTTGGGCACGACAACCAGTTTATTGAACCGCTACATCTGATGAGCGCCCTGCTCAATCAGGAAGGGGGCACGGTTCGTCCACTATTAACTTCCGCAGGTATCGATGCCGGGCGCGTGCGCACCGAGATCGAACAGGCGCTGTCCCGTTTGCCGCAGGTAGAAGGTACCGGTGGCGACGTTCAACCGTCCCACGAGTTGGTGCGCGTCCTGAACCTGTGCGACAAGCTGGCACAGAAGCGTGCGGACAAATTCATTTCTTCCGAGCTGTTTGTGCTGGCGGTGCTGGAAGACCGCGGCTCGTTGACCGACTTGTTGAAAGCGGCCGGCGCAACGGCCGACAAAATCAGCAAAGCCATTGAACAAATGAGAGGCGGTGACAGCGTGGAAGATCAAGGCGCCGAAGACCAACGGCAAGCATTGAAGAAATACACGATCGATCTGACCGAACGCGCCGAGCAGGGCAAACTTGACCCGGTGATCGGCCGTGACGAAGAGATCCGCCGCACCATTCAGGTGCTGCAACGCCGTACCAAAAACAACCCGGTGCTGATCGGCGAACCTGGCGTGGGTAAAACCGCCATCGTCGAAGGCCTGGCGCAGCGCATCATCAACGGCGAAGTGCCGGAAGGGCTGAAGCACAAGCGCGTATTGTCCCTCGATATGGGCGCTTTGATCGCCGGCGCCAAATACCGCGGCGAGTTTGAAGAGCGTCTGAAAGGTGTGCTCAACGATCTGGCCAAGCAGGAAGGCAGCGTTATCCTGTTTATCGACGAACTGCACACCATGGTCGGCGCCGGTAAGGCGGATGGCGCGATGGATGCGGGCAACATGCTTAAGCCGGCGCTGGCGCGCGGCGAACTGCACTGCGTCGGTGCTACAACGCTGGATGAGTACCGCCAATATATAGAGAAAGACGCGGCGCTCGAACGTCGTTTCCAGAAAGTGTATGTGGCGGAGCCGAGTGTGGAAGACACCATCGCTATCCTGCGCGGCCTGAAAGAGCGTTACGAATTGCACCACCACGTGCAGATCACCGACCCGGCCATCGTGGCGGCGGCGACGCTTTCTCACCGTTATATCGCCGATCGTCAATTGCCGGACAAGGCTATCGACCTGATCGACGAAGCGGCATCCAGCATTCGCATGCAGATGGATTCCAAGCCGGAGTCGCTCGATAGGCTTGAACGCCGCATCATTCAGTTGAAGCTGGAACAGCAGGCGCTGAATAAAGAGTCTGACGACGCCAGCAAGAAACGCCTGGACATGCTCAGCGATGAGCTGGGGCAGAAAGAGCGCGAATATTCGGAGCTGGAAGAAGAGTGGAAAGCGGAAAAAGCCTCGCTCTCCGGCACCCAGAACATCAAGGCTGAACTCGAGCAGGCCAAAATCACCCTGGAGCAGGCGCGCCGCGTCGGCGATCTGGGGCGGATGTCGGAACTGCAATACGGCAAAATCCCTGAGCTGGAGAAACAGCTCGCCGCCGCCACGCAGGCCGAAGGCAAAAGCATGAAACTGCTGCGCAATCGGGTGACCGATGCGGAGATTGCCGAGGTGCTGGCGCGTGCCACCGGCATCCCGGTGGCCAGAATGCTGGAAGGTGAACGCGACAAACTGCTGCGCCTGGAGCAAGAGCTGCATTCGCGGGTGATCGGCCAGGACGAAGCGGTCAGCGCGGTCTCTAATGCTATCCGCCGCAGCCGCGCCGGGTTGTCCGATCCTAACCGGCCGATCGGTTCGTTCCTGTTCCTCGGCCCGACCGGGGTGGGGAAAACCGAGCTCTGCAAGGCGCTTGCTTCGTTCCTGTTCGACAGCGACGACGCCATGGTGCGTATCGACATGTCCGAGTTTATGGAGAAACACTCCGTTTCGCGTCTGGTCGGCGCGCCTCCGGGCTATGTGGGTTATGAAGAGGGCGGCTATCTGACGGAAGCCGTGCGCCGCCGGCCTTACTCGGTGATTCTGCTGGATGAAGTCGAGAAAGCGCACCCGGACGTATTCAACATTCTGCTGCAGGTGTTGGATGACGGCCGACTGACCGATGGCCAGGGCCGTACCGTCGATTTCCGCAATACCGTGGTGATCATGACTTCCAACCTGGGCTCCGATCTGATCCAGGAGCACTTCGGTCAGATGAACTACGCGCAGATGAAAGAGTCGGTGATGGAGATGGTGAGTCACCACTTCCGTCCTGAGTTCATCAACCGTATCGACGAAGTGGTGGTGTTCCATCCGCTGGGCGAGAAACACATTGCTGCAATCGCCAAAATTCAGCTGTCTCGCCTGTACAAGCGTTTGGAAGAGCGCGGTTACGAAGTGACCATGACCGAACCGGCCCTGGCTTTGTTGAGCAAAACCGGTTACGACCCTGTGTATGGTGCGCGTCCGTTGAAACGCGCGATTCAGCAGGAGATCGAGAACCCGCTGGCGCAGCAAATCCTGTCCGGCAAGCTGATTCCCGGCAAGCTGGTGACGCTGGATGTGGAAAACGACCATATCGTTGCACGCCAATAACGGCAACTAAGCGTCATGAAGATGAAAGGGAGCGGGTGACCGCTCCCTTTTCTTTATCTTCATTTGTCTCTATTTACAGGGTTTGCCGCTATTGCTGCGCTAAAACCGGTGTTTTTTGACTAATAAACATCCTAAAAAGGCATTTTGGGTGGTTATTTGAGCGCTTGAAAAGTTTTTTGCATTTAGGGGTTGCGGCCTGCCGAGAACTCCCTATAATGCGCCTCCACTGACCGGGAACAACGACTGACAAGCCGCCGGGTCAGCGAGAAGACAGCGAAATAAACGCTTGACTCTCCGGGCTAAAAGCGTAATATACGCAGCCCGCGCCGATGAGTTTCTCGGCACTGCTCTTTAACAATTTATCAGACAATCTGTGTGGGCACTCCACAAGACGATATCCAGCATCTTCGGATGCAAAAAAATATCAAGTCTTGAAGAGTGACTAACTGAAGTAAAATTCATGCAGTAAATCTTTGAGCATCGCTTCTCGAGTGGAAGCACATCAAGCTTTTAATTGAAGAGTTTGATCATGGCTCAGATTGAACGCTGGCGGCAGGCTTAACACATGCAAGTCGAGCGGTAGCACAAGAGAGCTTGCTCTCTGGGTGACGAGCGGCGGACGGGTGAGTAATGTCTGGGAAACTGCCTGATGGAGGGGGATAACTACTGGAAACGGTAGCTAATACCGCATAACGTCGCAAGACCAAAGAGGGGGACCTTCG